>NZ_CP030055.1:5135714-5471428 GCF_015291645.1 Bradyrhizobium sp. CCBAU 53340 | reverse complement strand
CGTCCTGCCCTGAAGCGCCTCATGACCGTTGAGGACGTAACCGGTCTCCTGCTGGGCGGCGGATACGGCAAGGTCATGCTCGGGCCCGTCGAACGTGTAGACGCGATAGAGCGGCTCGCCTTGCTCGACGCGGTCACCGATCTTCTTGAAAAGGCGGATGCCGGCGCCCTTGTCGAGCGGTGCACCGGCGGTGCGGGCGAGGCGGTTCAATCGCAGGCAGTCGATTGCCGATACCACGCCGTCATGTGCCGCCTTGATGTCGAAACTGCCGGGGCCGAGCTCGGTGCTGCATTTCGACGGCCCCTGAGCGTCGATGATCTTCTGCATCTGTTTCAGGGCCGCGCCGCTCTCGAGCAGCTCGCGCGCGCGTGCATAGCCGGCGCCACCGCGGAGCTTCGGGTCGTATTCGAGCAGATGGGCGGCGAGCCGCAGCGACTTCTCGCGCAGATCACGCGGCGCATCGGCTTCGTTGCCGAGCACCGCCATCACGTCGTTGGCCTCGAGCACGGGGCCGATGCCGTTGCCGATCGGCTGGCGGCCGTCGGTCGTGATCACCTCGACCGAGCGGCCGAACCGGTCGCCGACGAATTCGAACAGCTTTCGCAGCCGCATCGCGTCGATGGCCGTGGTCACTTTCGCGGTCGGCCCGACCGGGATGTCGATCAACAGATGCGTCGATCCCGCGGCGATCTTCTTCGACATGATGGAGGCGACCATCTGCTCGCGGGTGTCCAGGCTGAGCGGGCGCTCGACCGAGATCAGGACGTCGTCGGCGGGCGACAGGTTCACATGCCCGCCCCAGATCAGGCATCCGTTGCAGGATGAGACGATCGACTTCATCTCCTCCACGCCGACATTGACCCGGGCCAGCACCTCCATCGTGTCGGCTGTTCCGGCCGGCGAGGTAATGGCGCGCGAGGAGGTCTTCGGGATCGGCAGGCCGTGAGCGGCTACGATCGGTACCACCACCATCGAGGTGCGGTTGCCTGGAATGCCGCCGATGCAGTGCTTGTCGACCACGATCGGGTCCGGCCACACCAGCTGGGTGCCGACCTGGGCCATGGCGCCGGTGAGCGCGAGGAGCTCATCACTGGTGATGAAGCTCGCCGAGCCGATCAGGAAGGCGGCGATCTCCATGTCGGAATAGCGAAAATGCGCGAGGTCGTTGATGATCGCGCCGATCTCCGCCTTGTCGAGCGTTTGGCCGCGAATCTTGGCGCGTACCGCTTCGAGGCTTTCCGGAGGCGCGGCCGGTGCGACCGTGACCAGGGTGCCGACCGGCTTGGCGAAGCGGCGGAAGGCAGGCTCGGAGAGGCCGATCTCGTCCGGGGCCGCCAACGCGTCGTCATCGGTGATCAGGAGCGTCGCCAGCAGCGTCTTGTCGTCGAGACTGAGCTCGACGCGGCTGAAGCCCCGAAAGATGTCCGCCCGCAGCGCCTTCGAGCGCCTCGACACGACGACGACGTTCTCGCGGCCCGTATCGAGATGGACACGGCGTATTTTGAGCTGGGAGCGTGAGAGATCTGGATGCATGAGCGGACCGCAGGAAGCTGGGTCTGCTATGCTTAGCGGCCGCCGTTCCGGCGCGCTTGACTCAGATCATGGCCCGCGAGATCGGCGACCCATTGCGGGCTCGCCGGGCGGCGCCTTCCGCGACCCCGGCTCGCAATGACGAGATGGCGTTACTTCGCTGCCGCGCTGATCGAGTTGAACTTGTTGCTGAGCAGGACGCTGCCTGTGTTGGTCACGACGGTGACGATGGCGAGTGCGATGCCAGCGGCGATGAGGCCGTACTCGATCGCGGTGGCGGCATTCTCATCGGCAAGAAAAGACCTGAGCAAAATCATCGCCAACTCCTCTTCATCCGGTCCAATGTAGGCGCGCGGCGTTATCAAAGTCGTAAAGTGATCGACGAGGCGCTTGCGCGCATCAATAAAAGTCGGGTGCGGCCGAGCCAGCTTGATGTGTCTTAAGGTAACAGCCCTTAAGCGAAGGTTTCATTATCCAATTCAAATGGACGGAAACCGGCGGCGCTCAACTCGTGGTGGTGGGGCCCGGCGTGCCCTTGCGGGGGCGTCCCAGCGCGGCCGCGAGGCATCCGACCAGATAGCTCACGACGTGCGGCTGCGCCTGCATTCCCGTGTCGGCGATGCGCTGCTCCTCGGTCGTGTCGCTCACGATACCGATGTAATTCTTTCTGGCGTTCTGCTGTGGCACGGTCGTGCGACCCCTGGTTCTCCGGTCGACGGACCATGGTGCGCGCAACGGGAATCAACGGTTAATTTGCCGTCCCGTAGGAATACCCGGTGCGGCAAAATGGCATCGCGGCATCGATAGTGACCGGGCCGCTTAACGGATTGTTGAGGCTGTTCGTCAACCGGCCGGCAAGCATGCAGATCGGTGCCTCATCGACGTCGGGCATCCGTGCTCAACGCGCGCAGCATGCCGATGCGGGCGAACATCAACCAGCCGCCGCCGCCCTCTGCCGCATTGATCAGCATCTCGATCGCGGTCTGCCAGCGCGGCTCCTGCTGCTCGGCCTCGGGCAGCTGCATGATGAAGTCGGCGGCCTCTTGCAGCGTGCGCAGCTTGGCGCCGCCGCGCAAGCCGATCGGGTCGTCGAACGGCGTCGACCAGGGCATGTCAGTCCGCCCGATCGGTGAGGGGAGGCGTCACGGCGCGATCGGCGATGCGATGCCGTCAGCCGGCCTTCTTCGCGCGCGTCGTCGCACGCACCGGCTTGTCGGCCTTCTTGGGGGCCGCCTGCTTGCCTGCTGCGTCCTTGCCGCCCTTGCCGGCGATCGGCAGCAGCATCTCGCGCTGGCCTTCGACGCGCTTCTTCGGCTTCTTGGCCTTTGCAGTTTCCTTGGCCGTGTCCTTGGCGACCTTCGCAGCGGGCGCCATGTCCTTTTCACTGGCGAGGCTCTTCTTCAGCGCGTCCATCAGATTGATGACGTTGCCGCCGCTCTTTGGTGCGGCCTTGGCGGCGATCGGCGCGCCCGAACGCTTCTTGTTGATGAGATCGATCAGCGCGGTCTCGTAATGATCCTCGAACAGCTCGGGCTCGAAGGCGCCGGACTTCTTCTCGACGATGTGCTTGGCGAGGTCGAGCATATCCTTCGTCAGCTTCACGTCCTGGATGTCGTCGAAATATTCCTTTTCGCTGCGGACCTCGTAAGGGTAGCGCAGCAGCGTGCCCATCAGTCCGCTCTCGAGCGGCTCGAGCGCGATGATGTGCTCGCGGTTGGTCAGCACCACGCGGCCGATCGCGACCTTGTCCATGCTGCGGATGGTCTCGCGGATCACCGCATAGGCGTCGTGGCCGACCTTGCCGTCGGGCACGAGATAATAGGGGCGGATCAGGTAGCGGATGTCGATGTCGGCCTTCGGCACGAACTCGTCGATCTCGATCGTGTGCGTGGAGTCGAGCGCGATGTCGTCGAGCTCGTCCTTGGTGACCTCGATGTAGGTGTCGGTGTCGACCTTGTAGCCCTTGACGATGTCCTCGGAGGTCACCTCGTCACCGGTCTCGGCGTCGACCTTCAGATACTTGATCCGGTGGCCGGTCTTGCGGTTGATCTGGTTGAACGAGACCTTCTCGGTATCCGAAGTGGCCGGATACAGCGCGACCGGGCAGGTCACGAGCGACAGACGCAGAAAACCCTTCCAATTGGCGCGGGGGGCCATGGGCTACTCCAAACGCAACAGGGACAGACCTATGAGGATACCATCGGGGAACACCGAATCATACACGGGTTGGGTCGGAATCTTGCAACTGCGTTAACCAGTCGCTGACTGTGCGGGGCGGCCCGATCCGGTGGGTCGAAAACCGGAACATCAAATCGGATCGAGCGTTGGCCCAGGACACGAGGCCGCGAGGAGTCGCGGCCTTGGGAGGCGACGTCCAGAGATTGAGGTCACCATGGCAACCACGCGCGAGGACCATCAGATCGTCGAAACCGCGACCGAGGCGCGCCAGGGCGAACCGGGGCCGTCGGTGGCAGCTCTGCTCGCCATCTCGACCGGCCTTGCGATCCTGATCCTTGCCGTCATCTGGTTCGTGTTCTTCCGGACCTGACGGCCGAATCGACGGGAAGGGCGGACAGCGTCACGCGGCACATTGCGCCCGCCATACCCCGGCCCGGCCGGTGGTCTGGCGGGCGCCGTCGTATCCGGCGCGCGAGACATCGTATATGACCAAAAAGTAACGCGGCCGGTTCCCGGCGTTCATATTCAGTTCACGCCGGAATTGCTCATCTGTGGCGGTGTTCATGCGGCCTATTTCTGGAGAGAAGCGTGCGCCTGCTTGTTGTTGAGGACGACCCCGATCTCAATCGCCAGCTCACCAAGGCGCTGACGGACGCCGGCTATGTCGTCGACCGCGCCTTCGACGGAGAGGAAGGGCACTATCTCGGCGACAACGAACCGTATGACGCCGTGGTGCTCGATATCGGCCTGCCGAAGAAGGACGGCATCTCGGTGCTGGAGGCCTGGCGCCGCAACGGCCGCACCATGCCGGTGCTGATCCTGACCGCGCGCGACCGCTGGAGCGACAAGGTCCAGGGTTTCGATGCCGGCGCCGACGATTACGTGCCAAAGCCGTTCCATCTGGAGGAGGTGCTGGCGCGGATCCGCGCGCTGCTGCGCCGCTCGACCGGCCATGCCCAGAGCGAATTGAGCTGTGGTCCCGTCACGCTCGACACCCGCACCGGCCGCGTCAGCGTCTCCGGCAACCCCGTCAAGATGACCTCGCACGAATATCGGCTTCTGGCCTATCTGATGCACCATTCGGGCCGTGTCGTGTCGCGCACCGAGCTGGTCGAGCATCTCTACGACCAGGACTTTGACCGCGACTCCAACACGATCGAGGTCTTCGTCGGCCGCATCCGCAAGAAGCTCGACGTCGACATCATCCAGACCGTTCGTGGCCTCGGCTATCTCCTGACCCCACCGGCGGCTTGAGGCGCCTTTCGAAGGATCCTGGCTTGACGGGCGGCCCGGCACGGGCCTTGGTCCTGACATGACCGCCGACGCCTTGCCACCACCTCGCGCCCCCGGGATCATTCCGATGCCCGCCAGCTCGCTTGCCAACCGACTGTTCCTGTCGGCGACCGCCTGGCTCGTGGTGATCCTGGCCATCACCGGCGTGGTGCTGTCATCGGTCTACAAGAACGCGACCGAGCGCGCCTTCGACCGCCGGCTCAACCTTTATCTGCGCACCCTGATCGCCGAAGTCGCCACCCCCGACGAGCCGCCGGATCGCCAGTTCCAGTCGCTCGGTGAGCCCTTGTTCGAGCTGCCGCTGTCCGGCTGGTACTGGCAGATCACGCGCACCGACACCGAAAAGCCGGAGGTCCGCTCGTCGCGTTCGCTCTGGGACAAGAAGCTGCCGAAGCTGGAAGACCAGGGCACCGAGCTCACCGCCGCCGGCATTCGCCTCGCCTATGTCGACGGGCCGGAGGGCCAGAACCTGCGCATGGTCGAGCGCCCGGTCGATCTCGGCGCCGACGGCAAATACCTCGTCAGCGTCGCCGGCGACGACACCGAGATTTTCGATGAAACGCGCAGCTTCGACTATTACCTCGGCGGTACCTTCACGGCGCTCGGCATCGTGCTGCTGCTGACGACGGTGTTTCAGGTCCGCTTCGGTCTCGCCCCGCTCAAGCGGATCTCGGAATCCATCGCAGACATCCGCTCCGGGCGGGCCGAACGGCTCGAGGGTGAATTCCCGGTCGAGATCGCGCCGCTGGCGCGCGAGACCAACGCGCTGATCGACGCCAACAGGGAGATCGTCGAGCGCGCCCGCACCCATGTCGGCAATCTCGCGCACGCGATCAAGACGCCGCTCTCGGTCATCGTCAACGAGGCCGGCTCGCACGCGGCCGATCCGTTCGCAGCCAAGGTGATGGAGCAGGCGGACGTGATGCGTAACCAGCTCGCCCATCATCTGGAGCGCGCCCGTATCGCAGCCAGGGTCTCGATCGTCGGCACCGTGACGGAGGTCGCGCCCGCCATCGAAGCGCTGCGGCGGACCATGGAGAAGATCCACCGCGGCCGGGGTATCGTCGTCGAGGCCAAGGCCGATCCTGCGGCGAAATTCCGGGGCGAGCGGCAGGACCTGGAGGAGATGGTCGGCAATCTCGTCGACAATGCCTGCAAATGGGCAGCCTCCCGCGTCTTCATCGAGGTCTTGGTGGAGGGGCCGACCCAGGCGGGGGCAGGCCCCCGGCTGCGGCTCATCGTCGATGATGATGGGCGCGGCCTCTCGGAGGCCGAGCGCGCCCAGGTCTCGCGGCGCGGCCAGCGGCTCGACGAATCCAAGCCGGGTTCGGGCCTTGGCCTGTCGATCGTGACCGACCTTGCTGCTCTCTATGGCGGCAGCCTCTCGCTCGGCCGTGCGCCGATCGGGGGGCTGCGGGCTGAGCTCATGCTGCCAGGAATATAATTCTCTGATCTTACACGATTATTTTGGCTTCCGGGCGAAACCGGGGGGTTTCGGAACAACTTCCTCAACGGCTTCTTAAGGCGCCTACACCTATGATCGGTGAGGACGCATCCTACGTCCGCCATTTTACCGTGCATTACCCGGGCGCATGAGCCAGACATCGATCGAGCGGCTGAGGGAATATCTCGCGCAGCTCCCGCCGCAGGCGCAGGCGCTGCTGATGCGGGAGTTCGAGCGCGCGCTCGAGCGAGGCCAGGACACGGCCGTGGCAACCCTCGTGCTCGAGCAGCTGCGCAAGATCGTGCGCAAGACCGAGGCCGAGGACGCTCCCCCGCCGCGGACTGACGATCTGTCGCGACTGCTGTTCCAGATCGTGGAACCGTTTCTGGTCGAGGCCGGCGCCCCGATCCGGGTCGGACAGATTCGCCGGTCCTCGCTGCAGCCGATCTGGCAATGGCTCGGCCGCGACGGTGCTCCAGACAAGATCGCCGAATTCGAGGCGGCGCTGGCGCGCATGCCGGCTTCGGACAGTGCGGGGCAGGTCGAGGCGCTGGCCCTCAAGCTCCAGGCAGTGGCAGCGGATGCCATCTTCGAGCTGACGGGACCGGGCGGCGGCGACAAGTCGCGGGCGCTCGCCCGCGTCGGTCCGCCCAACGTGATCGAGGATCTCTATTCGATCGGCGCGGTGCTCACCGTCCGCGAGGCCCTCGGCACCCTCAATGAAAAGCTGCCGCGCTTCCTGCGCCAGTTCGGCGATCCCCAGATCGCCTCGGTGACTGCTGCGCTCAATATTCCCGTGCTCCAGACGTCGCAGATGCTGCCCTTTGCGCTGTCGGTGGTAGTCCAGCGCATGACTGCGCCGTGGCAAATCATCCGCCTCGCGATCAAGATCGCAGCATCCGACGACGAGATCCGCGTCGCGGCCACACCTTTTGGCGTCGCCGTTACCATCGCCCTGCACGACCTATCCCGCGTTGCCGCCAATTTGCGGATGGACATCAAGCGCGGTCATTTCGAGACCGTCGGGGACAATCTCAAGGCGCTGCATGACGGCGTCCGCGGCCTGCGCACCGAGCTCGACCTGCGCAACGATTCCGCCTGGGGCAAGCAGCTGACCTCGATCCGGGCCGACATCTCCAATGCGCTGCAATCGGAGATCGACAGCGTACCCGGCCGCGTCCGCCGCATCCTGCGCCAGCGCCCCGAGAAGGATATTCCGCCGGGGGCGCGGATCGACAGCACCGAGGTCGAGGAAACCGTCGCGCTGATCGACTTCGTCGCCACCTGCCGCAATTACGCCAGCGAGCTGGCGATCAACGAGGTGACGCTGCGCACCTATTCCGACCTTCAGCAATATGTCGAACGCTCGACCGAGCAGGTCGTGCAGTCGTTGCGCGGCGCCGATCACAAGGTCCGCGCCTACCGGCAGCAGCAGGTGCAGGCTGCGATCCGCTTCTGCCAGGTCCTGTTCGGCGACGATTACGCCTCGCTGATGAGCCGCGCCGCGGAGAACGCGGCGACCGGCGAGCGCAAATCGACGCGCGCTAGCTGATTCAAGCGCATCCTTTCGTTATCACAATTTGTAGTTGACGCTCCCGGCTGCGGGTCCTACGGTCCCGGTGCAAGCTTTTGGCATTTCTATCTGTGGGCGCATGAAACCCGTTATCAGCTCCATCGAAATTGAAAACCGCGTCATTGTCGCCAAATATCAACGGCTGATGGTCGGTGCGAAGGTGGTGCTGGTCGCGAAAGCTAGCGGTCGGCAGCTGCCTGAAACCGTCACCAGGGTTGCATCGCCTGTTCCCGTGGGGGCATTGCGCATCAGATTGCCCGACGTCATCGAGCCGGGAACATACTTCTTGAGGGCCCTCAACGGGCACGGCGAGGACGCCGCTCAAAGCGTGGACTTCGAGATCGCCTAAGCCGTTGGATTTTCACTGTTTCGGTCCGTGTGCGCTCGCGCCGAATTGACAATTGTCAATTGCCGCATCGTCCGGCCGTGGTGTAAAGCCACCCATGGGCGCGGTTCACGCGCTGCCGGAAGCTTGCCAGATGACGATATGGTTCGTGTTCGCGCTGATGACCGTCGCGGCGATATTCGCCGTGCTCTGGCCGCTCGGCCGTAACGGACGCGATCAAATTCAGGGCAGCGAGGTCGCGGTCTACAAGGACCAGCTGGCCGAGATCGAGCGCGATCTCGCCGCAGGGCTGATCGCGGCACCGGAAGCCGAGGCTGCGCGCGTCGAGATCGGCCGCAGGCTGCTCGCCGCTGATAGCAGCGAGCCGGTGCAGGAGCCGAAGTCGAGCCTGAAATGGCGCCGGGCGGCAGCAGTGCTGGCGCTGGTCGGCCTGCCTCTGGGGGCGACTGCGGTCTACGTTCCGCTCGGCTCGCCCGCGCTTCGCGACTTTCCGCTGGCGCAGCGCGAGCGCGGCTCCGGTTCCGGCATGGCGCAGTCGCTCGAGAACCTCGTCGCGCAGGTTCAGCAACACCTTGAGAAAAACCCGACCGATGGCCGCGGCTGGAACGTGCTTGCTCCGGTGCTGGAGCGGCTCGGCCGCTTCGACGAAGCGGTGCGCGCCTATCGCAATTCGATCACCTATAACGGTGAGAGTGCGGAACGAAGGTCCGATCTCGGAGAAGCGATCGCAGCCGCTGCCGGCGGCGTGGTGACGGCGGAAGCCAAGACCGAGTTCGAGCGTGCACACGCTCTGAACGCCGACGATCCCAAGGCGAACTACTTCCTCGGGCTCGCCGCCGAGCAGGACGGACGCAAGGACGACGCGGCCAATATCTGGCGCGCGCTGCTCGCGAAAGCGCCGGCGAATGCACCGTGGCGACCACTGGTGCAGACCTCGCTCGCGCGGGTCGGCGGTGGCGGCTCGATGCCGGCATTGTCGGACGAGACGATCGCGGCCTCCAAGGAGATGAATGACGGCGATCGCAACGCGATGATCCGCGGCATGGTCGAACGTCTCGCCACGCGCCTCAAGCAGAACGGTGGTGACGTCGACGGCTGGCTGCGTCTGGTGCGCGCCTATCTGGTGATGGGCGACCGCGACAAGGCGGTTGGTGCCTCGACCGACGCCCGCCAGGCGGTCGCCAATGATTCCGAGCGGCTGCGCCAGCTCAACGAAGGCCTCAAGAATCTCGGACTCGACGGATGACAGTCGCCGAACGAGATGAGCGGAGAACGGACACGCCATGACGCGCAAGCAGCGACGTATGACCATCATCGGCGGCTCGCTCGCCGTCCTCGCGCTCGCGGCCGCGCTGGTGCTCAATGCCTTGCGCGACTCCATCGTGTTCTTCTCGACCCCGACCATGGTTGCCGAGAAGCACGTTCAGCCCGGCAAGCGTTTTCGCCTCGGCGGCCTGGTGCAGCCGGGCTCGCTCCAGCGCGGCGAAAATCTCGCGGTGACGTTTGAGGTCGCCGACGGCGGTGCCAAGCTCCCTGTCGCCTACAAGGGCATTCTGCCCGATCTGTTCCGTGAAGGGCAGGGCGTCGTCGCCGAAGGTGCGCTCGATGCCGCCGGCGTGTTCAGGGCCGACACGGTCCTTGCCAAGCACGACGAGACCTACATGCCCAAGGACGTCGCCGATGCCCTGAAGAAGCAAGGGCACTGGAAGGATGATTACGGCGCCCAAGCTTCCGGTGGCCCCAAGCCTTCGGGTGATGCAAAGCCGGCCGCGACGACGGCGCAGGGCAATTCGCAAGGAGCGGTGCGGTGATCGCGGAAGCCGGACATTATGCGCTGGTGCTGGCGCTCGCGCTGGCGCTGATCCAGTCCTTCGTGCCTGTCATCGGCGCGCGCTTGCGCGATCCCGCGCTGATGAACGTGGCACGCTCCACCGCGCTGGCGCAGCTCCTGTTCGTCGGCGCCTCGTTCATTGCGCTCGTGACCTTGCACGTGAACTCGGATTTCTCCGTCGCCAACGTCTACGAAAATTCGCACTCCATGAAGCCGCTGATCTACAAGATCACCGGCGTGTGGGGAAACCATGAAGGCTCGATGCTGCTCTGGGTGTCGATCCTGGCGCTGTTTGGCGGGCTGGTCGCGGCCTTCGGCAACAACCTGCCGCTGTCGCTGCGCGCGCATGTGCTGGCCGTCCAGGCCTGGATCGCGAGCGCGTTCTATCTCTTCATCCTGGTCACCTCGAACCCGTTCCTGCGCATCGCCAACCCGCCGATCGAGGGACGTGACCTCAATCCTGTGCTTCAGGACATCGGTCTCGCCGTGCATCCGCCGATGCTCTATCTCGGCTATGTCGGCTTCTCGATCTCGTTCTCCTTCGCGATCGCGGCGCTGATCGAGGGACGGATCGATGCGGCCTGGGCGCGTTGGGTGCGGCCGTGGACGCTGGTGGCCTGGATCTTCCTGACGCTCGGCATCGCGATGGGGTCCTACTGGGCCTATTACGAACTCGGCTGGGGCGGCTGGTGGTTCTGGGATCCGGTCGAGAACGCTTCGCTGATGCCGTGGCTCGCCGGCACTGCGCTGTTGCATTCGGCGCTGGTGATGGAGAAACGCAACGCGCTGAAGGTCTGGACCATTCTCCTGTCGATCCTGACTTTCTCGCTGTCGCTGCTCGGCACCTTCCTGGTCCGCTCGGGTGTCATCACCTCCGTGCACGCCTTTGCCAATGATCCGACCCGCGGCGTCTTCATCCTCCTGATCCTCTGCCTTTTCATCGGCGGCAGCCTCTCGCTGTTCGCGGGACGTGCGACCTCGTTGAAGCAGGGCGGGCTGTTCGCGCCGATTTCGCGCGAGGGCGCTCTGGTGCTGAACAACCTGCTGCTGACGGTCGCCTGTGCGGTCGTGCTGTTCGGAACGCTCTATCCGCTGGCGATGGAAGTGCTCGCCGACTTCAAGATGTCGGTCGGTGCTCCCTTCTACAATCTCAGCTTCGTGCCGCTGTTCGCGCTGTTGCTGCTCGCGGTGCCGTTCGGGCCGATGCTGGCGTGGAAACGGGGCGATCTGCTCGGCGTCACCCAGCGCCTGCTTGCAGCGGGCGTTGCGGGTCTCGTCGTGGTCGCCCTCGTCTGGGCCTGGACGCGTGGCGGCAGCGCGCTGGCGCCGCTCGCCATCGGGCTTGGTATCTTCGTCATCGTCGGTGCCATGACCGATGTCGCGGAACGAACCGGACTGTTTCGTCTGCCGTTCGCGACCACGCTGCACCGTGCCCGTGGTCTGCCGCGCTCGGCCTGGGGCACGGCGTTTGCCCATGCCGGCCTCGGGGTGGCGCTGATCGGGATCGTCTGCGAGACCACCTGGAACAGCGAATATATCGCGACCATGAAGCCGAACGACGTCGCGCAGGTCGCTGGCTATGAGTTGAAGCTCGACGGTCTGCTCGAGCGCCAGGGGCCGAACTACCGCGAGATGATCGCGCAATTTAACGTCAGTCGCGATGGCGATGCGCTCAGCGTCATGACGCCGTCGAAGCGCAGCTTCACCACACGCGGCTCCTCGACCACGGAAGCTGCGCTTTTGACCCGCGGCGCAAGCCAGCTCTACATCTCGCTCGGCGACGTTACCGCCGACGGCGGCATCGCCGTGCGCATCTATCACAAGCCGCTGGTGCTCATGATCTGGTGGGGGCCGGTGCTGATGGCGTTCGGCGGCATGCTGTCGCTGTCCGACCGGCGCCTGCGGGTCGGTGCGCCGAAGCCGGCGCGGGCCAAGCAACGCCTGCAGCCGGCGGAGTAAGCTGATGCGCCGCATGATGGCCGCGATCGTCGCGCTGATGCTGCTGGCTTTGCCCGCGGTGCATGCCGTGCAGCCAGACGAGATCATGTCGGACCCCGCGAAAGAGGCGCGCGCGCGCGAATTGTCGCGCGAGCTGCGCTGCATGGTCTGTCAGAACCAGTCGATCGACGATTCCGACGCTCCGCTCGCGCGGGATCTGCGGCTCCTCGTGCGGGAGCGGATCGCGGCCGGCGACAGCAATTCGCAGGTGCTCGACTTCCTGGTCGCGCGGTACGGCGAGTTCGTGCTGCTCAAGCCGCGCTTCGAACGCCAGACCATTCTGTTGTGGTTGCTCGCGCCGCTGCTGCTGGCCGGTGGTGGCTTTGCGCTGTGGCGGCAAAATCGTCGCCGCTCTCGAAGCGGTGCAGATGTACCGACGCCGCCGCTGACGCCGGACGAAGAGGCCCGGCTCGCCGCGTTGATGTCGGACGAAGCCAAGTCGTCCTAGACGCGTCAAGTCTTCCTAGACGCTTCAGGTCTTCCTAGACGCTTCAAGTTCTTCCTGGCGCCTTCAAGTCAGGCCCGGTCTACGTAATGATACGTAAGCCGCCGGTCGCGGCCGCGCATTTCATGCTATGTTGACCTTTGTCTGGAACCTTGTCGCAAGATTTGATTCCAGCCTCCGAGCTCTCCATGTTCACGAACAGCAATTTGACGATCCGCTTCCTGGTCGGCGCCGTCGTCGCTGCATTATTGTTCCTGCTCGGCATCGGGGGCGGCACCGGCTTCGTTGCGGTGCTGTATCTCAACAACGAGATCACCAGCCTGTCGTCCGACTTCGCCGCGCTGAGCGGTCCTGCGCGCGATCACGCAATGCAGGTTTACCAGCAGGCCCAGGCCGCGTTCTCCTACTTCCTGGCCGCCTGCGGCGTGATTGCGGTCGTCGCCGTCGCGATCTGCCTCACCACCTGGTTTGCCGTGCGCAACGGCATCCTCCATCCCCTGGCGGCAATCGTGCACGCCATGCGCGAGGTTGCCGACCAGAAATTCGAGACGCCCGTTCCGGGCCTCGGCGGGACCAACGAGATCGGCCTGCTCGCGGGTGCGCTGGAAATCTTCAAGACCAGCGGGATCGAACGGCGCCGCCTGACCGAGCAGCAGCTGCACGAAGCGCAGCACCAGGCCGAGCGGTCGAAATATCTCGATGCCCGGATCAGGAGTTTCAACGAGCTCGTCGCCAGCGTCGTCGACAGCGTGGCCTCGTCGGCCGTGCATCTGAAGCGCAACGCCGAGACGCTGTCCCAGACCGCCAACGACACCAGCACCAAGGCCAAAGCGGTCGCGAGCGGCGCGAGCCAGGCCAGCGCCAGCGTGCAGACGGTCGCGGGTTCCGCCGAGGAGATGACGAACTCGATCGGCACGATCAGCCGCCGCGTCACGGACGCGACCCAGCGTGCCGAAGTTGCGGCGACGCAAGCCGAGAAGAGCCGCGACACCATCCACACGCTGTCGGACGCCGCTGACAAGATCGGCGAGGTCGTGCAGCTCGTCCAGGCGATCGCGTCGCAGACGAATTTGCTCGCGCTCAACGCCACGATCGAGGCGGCGCGGGCCGGGGAGGCCGGCAAGGGTTTTGCGGTCGTTGCCTCCGAGGTGAAGAGCCTGGCGCATCAGACCAGCAAGGCGACGGAAGAAATCACCTCGCACGTCGCCAGCATCCAGGGCATCACCGCGGAGACGCGCGGGGCGATCGACGCCATCTCGAAGACGCTGTCGGAGATCTCGTCGATCATGTCCGGCATCGAGGTCGATACCGCCCAGCAGCGCAACGCCACGCAGGACATCAGCCGCAGCGTCCAGGACGCCGCGCGCGGTACGCTCGACGTGTCCAACCACATCGTCCAGATCACCTCGACCTCGGCCGAGACCGGCCGCATGGCGGCTGAGGCCCGGGATTCCGCCGTCGACCTGTCGCAGCAGGCCGAGACCCTCAAGCGAGAAGTCGACGAATTCATCGTCAGCGTCAGGGCGAGCTGACGGGGGCGGAAACGGTGCTTTGCCGCCTGTCACCGGAACCCTATTAAGTTCCTGTAGGAGCGCGCCTTTTGGCCTGCGATAAACAGCCGCATCGCAGACCATCCTTCATTACAAAAGTTTAACCCCGCCGTCAGCGCGCGGTAAGGCGGCAGTCCCCATCTTCAGGTCCGCAAGGTGCCGCTATCGGGCACCAAAAGAGTTCAAGGCGCTGGAGACCTCTGCATGACCGACCGTCCCGATCTCACGAACCTTCCGTCCTTCCGGCAGCCCCGCCGGCCGGTGTTCTCAGCCCGTAAAATCGCGCTGATGGCTTCGGTCGTCGCCGGTCTCGGCATCGCGGTCCACGGCTTCAGCCCGTCGACGTCGCCTGCTGACTTGTTCTCTACTCCGGCGAACGCGCAGGTGAACAACGAGGTCAAGAAGGTCGAACGTCCGATCGGTTTCGCCGACATCGTCGAGCGGGTGAAGCCCTCGGTGATCTCGGTCAAGGTCAACATCAAGGAGAAGACGGCGAGCAATGACGACGGCGATGATTCCGCCTCGCCGTTCCAGCCGGGCTCACCGATGGAGCGCTTCTTCCGCCGCTTCGGCGGTCCGGATGGTTTTCCGGGCCTGAAGGGCGGCCGTGGCCGCGTCGTGCAGGGCCAAGGCTCCGGCTTCTTCATCTCGGCTGACGGCTTTGCCGTGACCAATAATCACGTGGTCGACGGCGCCGACAAGGTCGAGGTGACGACCGACGACGGCAAGACCTACAGCGCCAAGGTGATCGGCACCGACCAGCGCACCGACCTCGCCTTGATCAAGGTCGAGGGCGGCTCGAACTTTTCGTTTGCCAAGCTTGCCGACGGCAAGCCGCGGATCGGCGACTGGGTGCTTGCGGTCGGTAACCCGTTCGGCCTCGGCGGCACCGTGACGGCCGGCATCGTCTCGGCGAGTGGCCGCGACATCGGCAACGGTCCCTATGACGATTTCATCCAGATCGACGCGCCGGTGAACAAGGGCAATTCCGGCGGTCCGGCCTTCAACACCGATGGCGAGGTGATGGGCGTCAACACCGCGATCTACTCGCCCTCGGGCGGCAGCGTCGGCATCGCGTTCTCGATTCCCGCGAGCACCGTGAAGAGCGTGGTCGCCCAGCTCAAGGACAAGGGCTCGGTCAGCCGTGGCTGGATCGGCGTCCAGATCCAGCCGGTGACGTCAGACATCGCCGACAGCCTCGGCATGAAGAAGGCCGAAGGTGCGCTGGTGGCGGAGCCGCAGAAGGATGGTCCGGCGGCGAAGGCCGGCATCGAGTCGGGCGACGTGATCACGTCGGTCAATGGTGAATCCGTCAAGGATGCCCGCGAGCTTGCCCGCACCATCGGCGGCATGGCGCCCGGTGCGTCCGTGAAGCTCAACGTGCTGCACAAGGGCTCGGACAAGATCGTGAACCTCACCCTCGGCCAGCTGCCGAACACGGTCGAGGCCAAGGCCGACATCGACAACAACAGCGGCAAGGGCGCGAGCAAGGGGACTGATGTGCCCAAGCTCGGCATGACCGTGGCGCCCGCCAATTCCGTCGCCGGCGCCGGCAAGGACGGCGTCGTGGTCACCGAAGTCGATCCGAAGAGCGCCGCGGCCGAACGCGGCTTCAAGGAGGGTGACGTGATTCTCGAAGTCGGCGGCAAGATCGTGAGCACCGCTGGCGACGTCCGCGACGCCATCAATACGGCGCGGACCGACAACAAGAACAGTGTCCTGATGCGCGTGAAGAGCGGCGGCCAGTCGCGCTTCGTCGCGGTGCCCATCGCCAAGGGCTAAGCGTTCAGGAGTCTGACGAGATGAAGGGTGTCGTCGGCATCAGTCGCCCCCGCCGCCGACGCCCTTCGGGGAGCAGCGCAACGCTCGCTCCCATGTCTACCTTCCGGTGGAAATACGCCCCCCTCCGTCGGAAGGTCTAGGGCGGTGAGGTCCCCCCAGCTTCACCGCCCGCCCTTTACCCGCTCTGAGTCTCGTTCGCCTGGCTTGCATGCGATTGCCGCTCGCGCCATGTTTAGAGAAGGTTGACCTCCTTGACCGCCGCTGAACGCACGATGCGCCTCCTCATCATCGAAGACGACCGCGAATCCGCCGACTATCTCGTGAAGGCGTTTCGCGAGGTCGGACACATTGCCGACCACGCCGGTGACGGCGAGGAAGGCCTCGCCATGGCCGAGAACGGTGATTACGACGTGCTGGTGGTCGATCGCATGTTGCCCAAGCGCGACGGGCTGTCGCTGATCGGCGCGCTCCGCGACAAGGGCGATTCGACGCCGGTGCTGATTCTCTCCGCGCTCGGGCAGGTCGACGATCGTATCAAGGGCCTGCGCGCCGGCGGCGACGACTATCTGCCAAAGCCCTATTCCTTCGCCGAGCTGCTCGCCCGCGTCGAGGTGCTGTCGCGCCGCCGCGGGGGACCTGCCGAGGATACGCTCTATCGTGTCGGCGACCTCGAACTCGACCGGCTCTCCCACCGCGTTGCCCGCGGCAAGGACGAGCTGACGCTGCAGCCGCGCGAATTCCGTCTGCTCGAATATCTGATGAAGCATGCCGGCCAGGTGGTGACGCGCACCATGCTGCTCGAGAACGTCTGGGACTATCATTTCGATCCGCAGACCAACGTGATCGACGTGCACATTTCGCGGTTGCGGTCCAAGATCGACAAGGGTTTCGAGCGGCCGCTGCTGCACACGATCCGCGGCGCCGGGTACATGATCCGTGACGGCATAAGATAGCCGCTTGATATTCCTGATGTTTGTTTGATCCGCTGCGTTTTGATTGCCGGATTTTTACCACTTTGCTTTGGCGGCTGCTGAAGCCCGCCTAAGCGGGGCGTCCTGAACGTATCCGCGCATCGGGCAGCACGTGGAGCCGCACTCTCAAATCCTCTAGCAATGATTGTGTGCCTTGCGTGCTTGCTTGACCCTGAGTCTGACGGATCGCCCGCGAACGGAGGTCAGCCGATTCCAGCGAGATTGGCGGTTCGGCCTGGGGCAGTTAAACCTCGAAAGTCCCAAGTCGGAAGATCGTCGCGCTCAAGTAAGGCGACGGTGCTATGATCGTAAAGATCGCATCCGGAAAGGCCTTCCAGACGGCGAGATCGTTTCGTGTAATTTCGACGAGTCCGTAGGGCGAGCGATACTGGCCTGGTTCGCTTGGTTCACCGATATCGGAAAAGCGTAATCGTTGAATGCCATCGTTCGGCAGGGAGAGTGGCGGATGTCCCGTTTTTGCGGGACGCAAGGCTTCCTGTCGGAGGACCTCGGATTCGGCGGCATGAGAGTCTGGGAGTCCGGCGTCATCGCCATGCGCTGCACGAGGCTCGGGCACGGGAGCGAGCGCTCCCGCCGGGATATTGGCGGGGACCTCCCTCAGCGAAATCGGCTCGACCCCGGGGTGAGGCTCCGGCTCGGCGACGGGCGGTGCGGTTTGCGAGGAGGCCTGGCCCTCGCCAGATGCACTGTTGCGCTCTGAAGAGATGTTGGCCGCGCTGGTCGTTGCGGCCGGTACTGACTTCGCCCGCGACATTGCCAGCGCGCCCCAGTCGAAATGCTCGGGAAAATCAGTCTGCGCGTCCGTTACGAATGCGGTCCAGGGTGTGTTCGGGCTGTCGTTCATAGCTTTCGTCGGGGCATCACTCTACGCTAGCTCGATGAATTCAGATGTCGAACGTCAACTTGCAAGACTTTTATTGCCGTGCATCCGCCGATGCTTATCGGTCAAGAGGCCGGTTGTGGCCTTGCGCTGACATTCGGATGCGGCGCGATCGACCCATCGACCGTGATGGCGAACATGCCGTTCTCGGTTCGCTTTATCCAGCCCTTTTCCTTCAGGTACCATGGATGGAAATCCAGATGTTCGACGCGGCAGCCCGAGAGGCGCTCCAGCTCGACTTCACGAAAACGATCGCTCGGTCTTCCGATTGTCGGGATGATAGCGTTGCGCCAGATAGTGGAACATCCGTTCGATCGTTCCTGAATTGGCATTCGGGCTGATCTCGAGGGTCTCGTAAATAATCGATAAATTCGGTGCCCATGAATATGTCCAATAGACTAAAGGGCGGAGCAATGCGGATTCTTTTGCATCGCAAAAATGCGGCTGAGATACGAGCCCCAAATTGGACGCGCTAGAGAAGCTCCCCCGCAAAACCCGGTTTACTTCGCCCTGATCCGAGGACTATGTTTCTTCTCCCTTTTGGTGACGAGTTGGGGAATGTCTCATGTCTGCTTTCCAAGCCAAGCTGGAACGTTTTGAAGACCTGGCGGCCGAATGCGAACAGATCGCTAGCCGGCTGCAAGAGGGGGAGCGTGGGCTATATCTGAGGCTGGGGGAGCGCTATCGCGCCCTTGCAAGTGATATGCGGGCGCTGATCGAGACGTTCGGCGCTGCGGCCTGATTTGCGAGTGGTTAGGCGCACGCAAAGCTTCGCCAGTCGGCGTATACCCGCATTGAAGGTGGCCTCCAGGGAGCCCTGGAATTACGGACATCGGCTAAGACGTCCTTCCAGAAATTGACGCAAGGTATTTAGGTCTCGGGATCTCTCCCCAGGCTTGGATCCGGCTCAGCCATGCGCTCATCCGACCTGGTCTCGGTGCCTGCCAGACGCCGACCGCGGTTACGCGGACGTGCCGTGATCTTGACCTCGCCCATCGCCTATATCGAACTAAATCAACGGCTTGGCAGCGATTCGGATTTCCGAAAAGTTCTGCGGCGCCCCAATTGATTACGGGCGAAAAAACTCGCGCGAGGCGTGCGCGACTACTTTTCCGGGGGCGCTGTGGTGCTATTCAAAGAGGTGGTTTTAATTTATCGTTAACTATTTATGGCGGTCCCCTTGAAGCACACCGGCATATTGCCGTCGATCGGCTCGGACCAATCCCTTCACTTCGGCCCCGTTTCGCCTGCCGATGATGGACCCGTGGCCAGCGTCGAAATACCGGATGCGCATCTGTTGTTCTCCGGCAACTTTGAGCGCAATGGCGTCGCCCTGATCCTGTCGGATGATCTTCATCGCGTCGTCGTGCGCGGCTTGTGGGCCGACCAGACGATCCGGACATCAAGACGTCGATGACGAGTTGATCGCGATGGATGAAAACGACGCATTGCTGGTGGACCTTGCAGTCGGCAGTCGCTTCCGGGTGAAATCCCTTGGAAAGTACAGCAAGCGCCTGGACGGCAGGACCGGACGGGTGGTCGGCTTTGCCCACACCAAGAACGCGCTTCGGGTCATTCTCGATGGGCAGAAATCCCCGCAGACTCTCCACCGCAGCTACCTCGAGCCTCTGACCGAGACCGACTCTTGAGGCGCGCTCAGCGCTTCCCAGCCTGCAGCTGCTTCAGTTGGATTCGATCGGCGCGATCAGGTCGACGATGCGAAGCAAGCCCTGGCAGACGCGCCAGATGCAGCCTGTCCCGAGAAAGAGTTCGGTGGACGCATTCATGTCGCCAAACTGGAGGTGATATCCGTTGGCGACCACGGTGATGGATATTCGGATGCCGTTCGTGCCCACCAGCTGGGTACGCGCGGTATGGACCGCTTCGACGAGCCGCCGTCCGAACTCCCTGGCGTCCTCGATATCAAGTGTTGCCAGGCGCGGTGGCGTACGGGCCTGATTGAACGGAAATACCGCGTCGATGAGGATCGAGTGACCGTCCGACAGCAGCAGGAGCTGGCTGACCGACTTTCCGGCCGGAAACAGGAAACAGCGCTCGTCGAGATCGATCTTGATCTCGTACTTCGGCCGCAACTCGGCGATGATCCTGGGAGCGGGATTGATATTCATCGTGTTGCAATGCGAATTGATCGTACTATTGATCTTATTCTAGATCGCTGTTGTACAAGCGGCAAGCTGGATGGGATCGGAGGCCTGCGCGTCATCCTATCTCGGTAGGCCGGCGGAGGCGCTATCGCGAGCCGCGACCTGCGGTATAGTCAGTCAAAGGATAGGTACGGGCGCGGGCTGGGGAGACCCGACCGCTGTTGTTTTGGGGGCATTGGGCTAATGGCAATCAGGATTGCGGCGGTGAGCTCCGCCACCATGTCGGATGACGGCAAGGAATTCGTCGTTCACACGACCGGCAAATATACCGGCGCATTGGAGCTGCGGTTCGCCAGCGATTGCGTCGACAATTTGATCGCTGCGCTGACAAGCGCGCGGGGCGGCACGCAACCGGCTGCATCAAATGGCCCTCTGCCGACTGCTGCTCCGGCCGTCGTTCCCAATCCGGACGGGGCAGGGGTGGTCGCGCCGGGTGCGCGCGGCGCGAACAATCCCGACGAGGTGAAGTTCGAGATCCCCAGGAATTGCACGATTTCAGCCGACAACAGCGGTCGCGGCCTGGTGCTGTTCATCCTCAATCACCGGCTGGAACGACAGGCCGGCTACGCATTCTCCCCGGACGCGGCGAAGCAATTGGCCGGAGGGCTCACCAAGAGCGCCGATGCATTGCTGGCGCAGCAAGCGGCACCGAAGACCTGACCTTCACGCCACAGCGCCCGCATCTGCTTAAATCCACTTTCGCAAGAATTTACGATGATAAATAACGCCATCACGCTCAGCGTTCGCCCGAAATGGCCCGAGATCAGGGATCACTATGCGGTCTGGTCGCAAGACCGCGAGATCGGCAGGATCCGCCACGCGCTCGATGCGAGCGAGTCTGATCGTTCGTGGGAGTGGTTTATCGTGGTCCCGATGGGCCTGCCGGCCTGGGCGAGCGGCACTGCGCAGGACAGGGACACGGCGATCAGGGCTTTCAGCGCAGCCTGGGGAAGGCTGCTCAAGGAAACGCAACCGGAGCGGCTGAACCGTGCGTGGGAGCTGGGCCATGCGGCGCAATTGCGAGGCGCGGTATCGCAGTCTTCACCGTCCCTGGCAGCGAGCTGAGAGCCGCACCATCCGTCCACCGGTCCGGACCGTCGAAGGCATTGATCGGCCAGCGTAAAACGGTCGTTGCCGGTTTTTCCCGATTGCTTGGCCGATCGAGCGGGAAGTCAAGCCGCTTTAAACATTGCATTAATCGTAAATAATTGCTTAAAGTTCCCTGTTTGGCTCGTTTGGGGCAGTGGCTGTTTTGATTTGATCTTTGCCGTCGTTGATCTGCGTAGGCCGGCACGCATTTCGCGTGAATGACATTTTTTTCGATGCAGACAACGACCGCAGAGCGGCCTCCTCCCCAATCGGCTCCGGAATTTTTGTTTCAGGATTTTTGGAGGGTTGGTCATGGCAACGTTCAAGTATGATCCCGCGACTGGCACGTACATTCTTGTCGATGACACGCTATTTATCGCCGATCCGACGCTGGCGGCCGCGTCCGTCAGCACCAATCAATCGGATTATGCGCCTGGGTCGACGGCCTATTTCACCGCGAACGTTGGTGTCGGCGACACGGTTACGTTCCAAGTGCATGACGTGGCTGGCAACCCCGTATCCGGCACCGATGTGCCATGGACAGTCGTAGACGGCGGCGCCGGCGATCTTGACGGTCTTGCCAATGGTGCAGTCGTCACTGCGTGGAACGTGGGGCAGGATGCTTTGGGCGAGTCTTTTGTGCTGAGCGCGATTGATGAAACGTCAGGCATCATGACAACGACGGCCTTTACCGACAGCATCATCGGACCAGTGGATGTCACCGCACAGAACGCGACTGCGCAGATCAATGGCGCCATCTTTACGAATACGACGACGGCAGTTTCGACTGGCACCGGTGTTTTCGATTCCTTCCTTGTGATGCAGAACGCCCCGACTGAGTCGGGCTTCAACACTGACGGGTCGCCGTTGCCCCTGGACGACAAGTCGCAGGCACACACCAATGCGATATCGCTGGACGCCATTCCGACGGTCGTGGGCAGCGCGGCGAACGGCGGCACGCTTGGGGTGCTCTACAGGGAATTCCGGGTCGATATCAATCAGAGCGGCAGCAGCAATACTCCTCAGTTGATTTCTCTGGACCAGCTCAAAATCTATCAGGCTAGTTCGGGAACGCTCACCGATCTGACGGGGCTGACTCCGATTTTCGACCTTGATGGTACTGGCGACAAAACGGTGCTGCTGAATGCACAGTGGGATGCCGGTAGCGGCAAGGGCGATTATGTCATCCTGATTCCGGATAGCCTCTTCGACCATTCCGGAAACACGCCCAACGTCTACCTCTATTCGGAATTCGGCGGAGGAACGAGCGGTGCCGATGCTGCGACCTATGCTGCGAACAGCGGGTTTGAGGAATGGGGCGTTCTTGCACCCCCGCATCCCAGCATCAACATCGACAAGGTGACGGGAGATGGTCTTGCCAACGACGCGACCCCCGGAGCGCTCGTTGACGGCGATGGCGTAACGCTCGCAGTCGGTAGCCCTGTCACCTGGACGTATACGGTCACGAATACCGGCAATGTCGGGCTGTCAAACATCGTGGTGACAGACAACCAGGGTGTCACCGTGACACCCATCCTCAGCGGCGGCCACAATATCGGAGATACCAACCACGACAACATCCTGGATGTGACCGAAACGTGGATCTACACGGCCAAGGGAACCGCGATCGACACGTCCAATCTCCCGGGTGGCGAATACCAGAACATTGGTACCGTGACTGGTGACTACGTCACCAAGGGCAAGGACGCCACGACCACCCACGTCTCGGACACCGACCCATCGGGTTACTTCGGCGTAAGCCGTGAGGGGACCGCGATCATCTCGATCGACAAGGTGACTCTCGATGGGGATACCTCGGCGGCGACAGTGGTCGTCGATTTCGACAACGGCACGGATGGCGCCACGATTCTGGCTGGCGAAGACGTAACCTGGATCTACAAGATCACCAATCCAGGGGATGTGGATCTGTCCAACGTCAAGGTCACAGATGATCAGGGCGTAGTGCCCGTTTATCTGACCGGCGATGTCGGCAGCGATGGTGTGCTCTCGCCGGGTGAAACTTGGTATTATGCTGTAACAGGCAAGGCCGCTGATGGCTTGTATCAAAACGTCGGCAAGGTGAGTGGTGATCCGGCGGTTGGCAACACGATCTCCGATCAGGACCTGTCGGACTACACCGGGATCCAGCCGGGCATCAAGATCGACAAGGTGACGGTGGACGGCAGCAGCTCCGGTGACAATCTCACCATCCTGGCTGGCGAGAATATCTCATGGAAGTACACGGTGACCAACACCGGCGACGTGGCGCTGTCGAATGTGAATGTCACGGACAGCGTGAACGGTGTCACGCCAACCTATCTCAGCGGCGACGCCAACAACGACGGCAAGCTCGACGTCAATGAGACCTGGATTTTCACGGCAAGCGGCAAGTCGGTCGACGGTGCCTATAGCAACACCGGGACTGTAACGGCTGACGACGTGGTGGACACGGCCGGGCACCATGCGGTGATCACGGCCTCTGACGACTCTGGCTACACCGGGATCCAGCCGGGCATCAAGATCGACAAGGTGACGGTGGACGGCAGCAGCTCCGGTGACAATCTCACCATCCTGGCTGGCGAGAATATCTCATGGAATTACACGGTAACCAACACCGGCGACGTGGCGCTGTCGAATGTGAATGTCACGGACAGCGTGAACGGTGTCACGCCAACCTATCTCAGCGGCGACGCCAACAACGACGGCAAGCTCGACGTCAATGAGACCTGGATTTTCACGGCAAGCGGCAAGTCGGTCGACGGTGCCTATAGCAACACCGGGACTGTAACGGCTGACGACGTGGTGGACACGGCCGGGCACCATGCGGTGATCACGGCCTCTGACGACTCTGGCTACACCGGGATCGAGCCGGGCATCAAGATCGACAAGGTGACGGTGGACGGCAGCAGCTCCGGTGACAATCTCACCATCCTGGCTGGCGAGAATATCTCATGGAATTACACGGTAACCAACACCGGCGACGTGGCGCTGTCGAATGTGAATGTCACGGACAGCGTGAACGGTGTCACGCCAACCTATCTCAGCGGCGACGCCAACAACGACGGCAAGCTCGACGTCAATGAGACCTGGATTTTCACGGCGAGCGGCAAGTCGGTCGACGGTGCCTATAGCAACACCGGGACTGTAACGGCTGACGACGTGGTTGACACGGCCGGGCACCATGCGGTGATCACGGCCTCTGACGACTCTGGCTACACCGGGATCCAGCCGGGCATCAAGATCGACAAGGTGACGGTGGACGGCAGCAGCTCCAGTGACAATCTCACCATCCTGGCTGGCGAGAATATCTCATGGAAGTACACGGTGACCAACACCGGCGACGTGGCGCTGTCGAATGTGAATGTCACGGACAGCGTGAACGGTGTCACGCCAACCTATCTCAGCGGCGACGCCAACAACGACGGCAAGCTCAACGTCAATGAGACCTGGATTTTCACGGCGAGCGGCCAGGCGATTGACGGTGCCTACAGCAACACCGGGACTGTAACGGCAGACGACGTGGTGGACACGGCGGGGCACCATGCGGTGATCACGGCCTCTGACGACTCTGGCTATACCGGCGTCAAGCCCAGCATCAACGTCGAAAAGCTGGTGTCGGGAGATGGTGTCCACTGGTACACGGTCTACGACGCAAACGACAGTCAGGGCGACAATGGTGCCGCCACGCTTGCCGCCATCGCCGCGGCCACCGGCATTTCGGTCGCGAACCTTTCTTTCGGTACGCCGGCGATATCGCCGGGCTCTTCGCCCCTGTACAAGTTCGTGATTACCAACACCGGAGACGTCGGACTCACCAACATCAACCTGCACGATGTCAACGATGTCACGCATACTGCGGTTGACATCAACGGAGCACTCGGCGGCACCGATGTCACCATCGCGAGCTTGGCTGCGGGGAAGAGCACCGTGATCAATTTCACAGGAACCTGGGCCTCCGGGACGCAGACCGACACGGCAACGGTGACTGACACGTACAGCGACACCGCCGGTCACCCGGCCCCGCTGACGGATTCCGATGACGCGGCTTATATTGGTTTCCAACCTGGTGTTGCGGGTCTCACGCAGGGTTTCTGGGCGGCCAAGGAGAAAGCCTGGGATGGCGTTGGGGACGCAACCTGGGGACAACTGTTCGACAAGCCGGGCGGCCTCTGGGGCGACAGTACGACAGCCCCGTTCATGGGGGTTACGCAGAAAGGAAGCGCCTATTCTATCGGTTCCAAAACCCCGGCCGGTGATGACATCCTCTATGGTCTGCTGCCCAATCACGGTGGCGCTGGTGCGGGCACGGGTGGTGTGCTGTTGGGTGACGCGAATGGCAATGGGGTCATCGATAATAACGAAAACACTTTGCCGTTAAGCCACGCGAGTGCGCTTTCGTACGAGACAGCCTCGGCGACTGGAAACGCCTACAGTGTCATGTTGGCGCAGCTCGTAGCGGCGCAGCTCAACATCTACAACGGCGACATGGACCCCGGCGCTGGTCTGAATGGCGCTGCCGGTGGAGGGCACGACTTGGTCGGCGAGGCCGTTGCCTGGCTCGTAGCGAACGGTCCGTCTACACTTACATCATCTACGGCGTGGACTACGAAAACGTTCGACACCCATATCGCGGACGCAAGCAACCCTGGGCATGACATCATGGTCAGCGGTCAGGACATCAAGAATGTGCTTCAGGCCTTCAACCAGGAGCAGATCGTCACCTCAAAGGACGGTAGCTTTATTGGTTGGTCAAATGATGGCGGCGTGACTCTTGTCGGAGTGGCGTTCTCCAACACGCCGGATGCTGTCTGGACTCTGTCGCACCTGCACGGCCTGGTCTAAGGGATACCCTGGTTATCACCGACAAAAAGAAACCCCGCGACAGATCCTGTTGCGGGGCTCCTTCGTTCAGACGATCAAGCTCCATGTCGACGTACTGTCGTGCAGCAGGGTGGGCGCGATGCCCACAACGTCCACCATGGACTGCGGTGCCGCGCCGTTATGCGCATCGATCACGATGTTCGTCCCGCCCTTCGCATCCGAGACGAAACTCAACCAGCCGTCGGCGAGGGCGTTGGTCCCGGTGTACCCGATCTTTGCGAAGAGCTGGTGCAGGTCGATGGTGTTGTTGCCGGAGACCCAGTTTAAGAGGGTATCGGTCGAGGTCGATAAGGCGTTGAACACGAACGTATCGGCGCTGCCGTTCGACGCGCCATAGAGCGTATCAGCTCCTATTCCGGCGACGATGGTGTTGATGCCGCGTCCCGCCTGGATGGTGTCGCCAAAGTCATTGGCGATGATGGTGTCGTTGCCGTCGCCCGCCCAGACATTTTTGATCACGGTGGTGGCCGCGATCTGGAGGCTCTTGCCGGCAATGGTGTCGAGCGCACCGCCATGAAGATCGAGATACGAGCCGGTCGTGACCGCCGCCGTATTCAGCGTCGCATTGCCGCTGGAATCCGTGAGAACGAGATTGACCGGATTGGTCACCGTCGCGAACTCGTCGGTGTAGACATAGGTGGTCGGGGTTGTCGCGGCATTGCCAAGTGCCGTCAGAGTCCAGCCGTTTAGGGTGCCGGAATTCCCAGCGACACTGTCGGTAACAGTGAGCGTCCAGCTCCCTTTGGCGTCCTCGCCCCAGAAGTTGTTCGCGGTCGTTTCGAACACAATTCCCGTACCCGTGCCGTTTGTCGGGTGCGAGGCAAGCGTGGCTGTCGTTCCGTCAGGCGAGATCAGCGTTACCACAAGGTCGCTGGGGCTCGCGTGAGTGATGTTGAGGTCGACGACCATCTTCTCCACGTCGAGCGAGGAAGCGAACGTGATTTGGCTGGTTACGCTGCCGGTGCCGTCTGGAACCGCCGCATTGTCCGTATGCGACGCAGACTCGCTCGACATGTTCGCGAAGGTCGACTGGTATTGCCAGCTTTCGGCAAGCCTCACCGCTGCCGTCGCGTCCACCATGCCGAAGCCGTAGCTTTCACTGTAGTGGAGCCCTCCGCCGTTCCAGTTATGCGCACCGTTGGTATGCCAGCTGATATTGGTGGGATCAGTGTTCTTGGCCGAGTAGGCTAGAATATCCTGGACGTCCCGAAAGCCGAGAGTCGGATTGGCTTGCAGCATCAGAGCGACGACACCGGAAATGTAAGGAGCCGCATAGGATGTGCCGGAGATGTTGATGTAGTCGTTCGTCGAGTACCCATCGGTTCCGACGCGATCGTCGGTCTTGGCAGTGCCTGGCGCGGAGATGAGAATTGCAGCGCCTGGCGAACTATAACCCGTGATGTGGCCGTAAACGTCGGTTGCTGCAGCCGTAATCACGAACGGGTCGTTCTGGAAATTGTGATAGTTGACGTTGTCCGTTGGGCCTCCATTGCCGGCCGCAAACACAATGTCAATTCCGAGACCGTCGCGACCGCTGCTGACGTCGTTCTGAATTGCGAGCTTTGTTGCAGAGAACGCCGTCGAGAGGAAGTTGTCAGAGTAGGCCGCGGTATAGCCCCAGCTTGCATTGGCCACGTCCATGCCATTTGTGAGGACGTGATTGAAGGCATCCGTCGCCTGACCCGTTGTGCCAGATGCGCCATATCCGATGCGAAAACCCGCAATGCCGGCATTATACGCGACTCCGACGACTCCTGTTCCGTTGGCTGCGGCGCCGATGACGCCCATGACGGTCGTCCCGTGCTTGTCCGTCGTCGGACTGCCAAAGGCGTCGGTGCCGCCGGTTACGGTATCGTAGTCGAGATTGATCAAGTAATGAGGGCTGAGGTCACTGTGAGTGTAGTCAAAGCCATCGTCAATGACGCCGACATTGACCCCGAGTCCCGTGTAGTTTTGCCACGCCTTGGCGACATCGATGCCGGCGATGCTGTTGGTGAGCCCCCATTGCTGGCTGAAATAGGTATCAGTGGGTAGGGTTGAGTTGCCGGTAGGAGGATTCAAGGTTTGCCAGTCTATCGAGACGTCATGAAGGACGAGCGTGATGCTTCCTTGCCCGATGGTGCTGCCAGATGTGCTCGTACCCGTACCAGATGTGCTGGTGCCTGAGCCTGACGTGCTCGTCCCGGAGCCGCTGGTTGACGTGCTTCCCCCGCTTGTGCCTCCACCGCCCTTCTTTGCAGCGAAGCCTTCGGGACCACCGGCGTCCGCAATCGAAAACTCCGTCTGATTGCCAAGCCATCCGGTCTCTACGACCGTCTCGCCAGACCAGCTGCCGTTCGCTGAAGCGTTGTTGCTCAGTCCAACGAATTCCCATTCCACGGCATCTGCATTCGCGTCGGAGAAATTCCCGTACTGATCATTCACGCCCCGCTTCGCCATTGAATCTCCTTGCATGTGCGACGAAAGAAATGCGCGTCATGTCGCGCGTGGTGCGCGGAGATCGGACGACCTGGCGGTTTAAAGGCGGGTAAATTCAGTTGTTAAACTGGGATCAGCGGTTCCAAAGCGCTGACGAATGGAGTCCAACTTTCCGTGCCGATTTAACGGAGAATAAATTTCGTTTATTCCGGTTTATGTCGATTGCTGCGAGGCTGGTAGAACTGTCCGGCGCGGCAAGGGCACCTCTTCGTCCGCATTTTCCTCGTGACCGGAGCGGCTTGTGCCGCTCCCCAACCGGCTTCACTGCTCTCTTCTTTGAGGGATAAGGCCAAAGCCTGGGCATATTGCGGCGCGGAAGCGAGAACCCGTATCCGCGAATTGGAACGCGTCGGGCCAAGGCACGCGATCCGCTTCAACCGAATTAAATGCTGTAAACGCGCCGGTGCCCGTAGCTCTACGGACGTCTTTACCTTTTAACGAGGATTGCTTCCCCGATGCCGATGGACTGTGCTAGATATTGTCCTCGATTTAACAAGAATTGTAACGTCTGCCGGTTGGTCGTTAAATTTAGCCGGGTGCTGTTGCCCGGCGGTGATTTTTGATTAGAGGGGCGGGGTATTCCTGCCGGATTGTGTGAGCGCGCCTTTTAGAAGGCCGGACGAACTCCGGCGCTTGCTGCAGACCTGTCAAGGCTACTTCCTGACGGCTGGCATCTTCAGTCTCGCCATTAATCTGCTTTATCTCGCCGGCCCCCTCTACATGCTGCAGGTGTATGACCGCGTGATCTCGAGCGCCAGCGAGATCACGTTGTTGATGCTCACCATTGCGTTGCTGCTCGCTTTCCTGGCGCTTGCCGGGCTGGACGCGGTTCGGGCGCGGGTGTTGACCCGCGCCAGCATCCGTCTCGACCAGAAGATTGCGTCGCGTGTCATGACCGCGATCATCGATCGCTCGGCTGTCACAGGCGGCGCCCGCAGCCAGGCCCTGCGCGACTTCGATACGTTTCGTCAGTTCATCACCGGCACCGGCATCCACGCGATCTTCGATCTGCCATGGGCGCCGATCTACATCGCCGTCATCTTCGTGCTGCATCCCTTCCTTGGCGCATTCGCACTCGCCTGCTCGATCATCCTGGTGTTGATGGCCCTGCTCAGCGAGTGGCTGGTCAAGCTGCCGCTGACGGAATCGAACGAGGCCGCCACCCGCAGCTACAGCTTCACCGAGATGAGCCTGCGCAACACCGAAGTGGTTCGTGCCATGGGCATGACCGGCGGCCTGCTGCGGCGCTGGAGCCGCGACCGCGACCGGATGCTGGAGCGGCAGGTGGCCGCGAGCGATCGCGCGGCCGCGATCCAGAGCTTGATCCGCTTCCTGCGGCTTGCCATGCAGTCACTAATCCTGGGGCTGGGCGCTTATCTGGTCATCGAGCGCGTCACGACGGTGGGCTCGATGTTTGCCGCGAGCATCCTGCTCGGGCGCGCCTTGCAGCCGGTCGAGCAGATCGTCGGCTCCTGGCGCGGTCTGGTGTCGGCCCGGGCTGCGTTCCTGCGCATTCGTGAGTTGCTCCAGGCTCATCCCGTTCTCGACGCTGGGTTGACGCTGCCCAAGCCCAAGGGGCGCGTGTCGGTCGAAGCGCTCACTTTTGTTCCGGCGGCTAGTGCCAAGCCTATTCTGCGGGGCATCACATTCGCGATCGAGGCGGGCGAAGTGCTCGGCGTCATCGGTCCCTCGGGCGCCGGCAAGTCGACGCTCTCGCGCCACCTCGTCGGCGTGCTGACGCCGTCGGCGGGGGCCGTGCGGCTGGACGGTGCTGATGTCTCGACCTGGGTCAAGCGCGCGATCGGCGACCATGTCGGCTATCTGCCTCAGGACATCGAGTTGTTCTCCGATACGGTCGCGGCAAACATCGGACGCTTTGACGAGGCAAGCGACAAGGAGGTCATCCTCGCCGCCCAGCTTGCGGGCGTGCACGAGATGATCCTGAAGCTGCCGAACGGCTACGATACCCAGGTCGGCGAAGGCGGCGCGATCCTGTCCGGCGGCTTCCGCCAGCGCATTGGGCTGGCGCGAGCGGTTTATGGCAGCCCCAGCATCGTGGTCCTCGACGAACCCAGCTCGAATCTCGATGCCGAAGGCGACGTCGCGCTTGCGGACTGCATCGTGCAACTGAAGAAGCGCGGAGCCAGCGTCGTCATCGTCTCGCACCGCCCGGCGACCATCGGTGTCGTCGACAAGATCCTGGTCCTCCGGGAAGGCGTCGCCGAGATGTTCGGACCCCGCGCCGAAATCATGGCGCGCCTGACCCGCCCCGTACCTGTGCCCGTGCATGTGGTGCAAGCCTCCAGCAACTAGGCGCTTCCCATGGCGATCATCGACGCGACCCCTAAAAGTCTCACGGGCGTTGGAGCCAAGCCGGCGATCGGAGGCGGTCCACCCAGCGATTCCATCAGACGCATCGCGCTGGCCGGCTGGATCATCATTGCGATTTTCTTTGGCGGCATCGGTGCTTGGGCTGTGACCGCCCCGCTTAACGGCGCCGTTGTCGCCAACGCCGTCGTCAAGGTCGATGGCAACCGCAAGAGCGTGCAGCACCTCGACGGCGGCATCGTCAAGGAACTGCATGTCAAGGAAGGTGACCGCGTTCACGCCGGCGATCCGCTCATCGTGCTTGATGAGACTCAGGCGCGCGCGGAGTTCGACGTCCTCACGCAACAATGGGTCGTGCTTCGCGCCACGGAAGTCCGTCTCCTGACCGAGCTCGACCACGGATCCGAACTCGTCATGCCACCGGACCTGAAGGCTCATTCGGATGATCCCTATCTCAAGAGCGTATGGAACGGGCAGGTGAGCCAGTTCGACAGCCGGCTGGCCGCGCTCAAAGGTCAACGCAGTGTCATCCGCGAAAAGATCAATCAGCTGGGCTCGCAAATCGTGGGTGCCGAAGCACAGGTCAAGGCGTTCACGGACCAGATCGACTCGGTTCACAGCGAGGCAAAGGATATTGCGCCCCTGGTCGAGAGGGGATTGATCGCGCGTCCCCGCATCCTGCAACTGGAGCGCACCGCCTATGGGCTGGAGGGGCAGATCGCGGACACGAATGCGAACATCGCCAAGGCGCGCCAGGCGATCGCCGAACAAGAGCAGCAGATTGCGCAGCTCGACAACGATCGGATGACCGACGTGACCAAGGACCTTCGCGATACGCAGGCGAAGATCCTGGAGGTGATTCCGAAGGCAATGAACGCCAAAGCCGTTCTGGGGCGCATGGAGATTCGTGCACCCTATAGTGGCCAGGTGGTCGGCCTCAACGTCTTTTCCGTTGGCGGAGTCATCCAGCGTGGCGACAAGATCCTGGACATCGTCCCGGAGCAGGACGGGCTGACCATCGAAGCGCAAGTGGCGGTCGAGGACATCAGCGACGTGCATCCCAACACGCGGTCGGAGATTCATCTGACTGCTTACAAGCAGCGGATCGTGCCGATCATTCACGGTGACGTGATTCAAGTGTCGGCGGATCGTCTGACCGATCCGAAGACCAACAACCCATACTACACGGCATTCGTGCGGATTGACGGGGACGAGCTTGCCGCCATGCCCAATATCAAGCTCTATCCGGGAATGCCCGCGACAGTCATGATCCCGACGGTCCAGCGTACGGCGTTCGAATATCTGGTCGGCCCGCTGATCATGTCGTTCAATCACGCCTTCCGCCAGAAATAAGCGCGGCGACGTTGAGCGGAGGAGCGTTAGGCAGCCATCGACCGACGCCGATGCCATGAGACGCGACTCGTTTCTGATGCGCGCAGCTGCTGTCGCTATTCTCTCCGGCCTGCTTGCGGGCTGTGGCGGAGCCCGCCAGGCACTTCAGAACGAGAGTGAAGACCCGTCCATCAGCCTGACCGACGCTCTTGCGGATTGCCGTAATGCCTTTCCCGACCAGATCATGCAGGCCGTGCGGCGCGCCGACTGCATCGTGAAAGCAACGGAGCTCTCGGTCAGGCCGAGCCTCCAGTTTCCGGAATTGATCGATCGTGAGAACGCATTGCGCAAAACGCTTGCCGTTCAGGTCGAGGCCGGCAAGGTCTCGCTTCTTGAGCGAAATGACCAGATTGCGAAGGCGCACATGGCTATCGTTGCCGAAGAAGCGGAAAGACTGAAAGCCTCCCGCTCGGAGGAGCAGGGGAATAGCCCGGCCGCCGTCGTTCAGTGGCGCGTCTCCAATTCGAATGCGTGTGCTGGGCTTGGGGGCAATTCTCCGAATTGCTTTTGAATTCCCCCGGCGCGGCGCTGCGACACAGCGCGAAACGCCCGAGCGAGAGAAACCGCCGGCCGTCCCGCTGCGATATTCATTTGAACAAGTCGTTGCTCGAAGCGGCTGATTGCCTCACGCGTCGAACGCCGATCGGGGAGCCATCCGATACGAACAGCAGCTCGTATTTCTGGCCCCGAGAGTCCGTCGCGGTGCAGGTGACGCTAGAAACCTTGCGTGCGGCGAAGTTGCCGAACTGGCGGCAGACGCCGGTCGACGCCTCCTCCGAAGGGACCGGAAGCCCATGGACCTTCGGCCGGTGCTTGGAATTCAAGAGCATTCGGTCAACAGGAAGCTCGTAGGAATTGTCGTCGAAGCGCTTACCATTCTCGCCGGAGAAAGACACGACATGGCCGTCGTCGGCTGGATCCTCAAGAGCCACCGCGAAGCTGATCCGGCCGGATTCAGTATGAGCATAGGCAACAGCCTTGCAGGCATAGTCCCGGCCGGCGATCTTGAGGGTCGTGCACTTGCCGGACATGAGCGCAAGAAGATCAGTCATGGGCTGACGATGGTCGATGTGGCTGGGGGCGTCGGAACGTTGCTCGCTGGCCTGTCGGGTGTCAGCCGTCTGCCCGTAGCTGGGGCCGAGCAAGGTCAAACACGATCCGATTAACATGAGCGGGCGCCACGAGCTCGGTAAAGCGCGCCATAAACTATTCAAGTCAAACCCCTAAAAGCCTCGTCCTGTCATGCGCTTAACCCGGTCATAGTGGCATTGGCTTGATCGTTGATCAATCGCCGGAAAGCCGGGGCGGGAACGGCCTTGCCTGTTTATTTAACGCAGGCGGGACATTCCGCCCGGTTCAGTCGGCCGAAGCCGGCCATCCAGCAGCCACCTGTCATGCCAGCGTCGATTTAGCGTCGATTTATGGAGTTAGGAACCTGTGACGCTACGCGACGTTGGCTTCGTGCATCGTGGCTCGGGCCGTGCATCTGCTCTGCGCATCAGGCCGCTAACCGGCGCCAATCGAGGAGCCGGGCTGCATAGGGCAGCCTCGACTGTGACCGCCATGAGGGCCAAAACCACGGACGGTGATTGACTTGGGAACGAATAGACCCTTAATCTCGCCAACTTCTGGTTATTAACGCTGATTCCCACGCATATAAACGGAATTTTCGGTGCCCAAAGTCAAGAATAAACCGGCTGCCACCTTTGGTTCGCGCTTGAAGCAGTTGCGGGAAGATCGGTCGATGACCATCACGGAGCTGGCCAGGCGGATCGGCGTGACGCCACCAGCAATTTGGCATTGGGAGAAGCGAGGCAGGATGCCCAAGGCCGCCACCATACAGGCCGTGGCAAAGGAGCTTAACGTCAGCTCCGAGTTTCTTGAAAACGGCGTCCACATCGTGAGTACCCTGGAGCAGGGGCCTTCAGACCAAATTTCGATGAGGCCCGACGAGATGAGCCTCGAGCAACTGATCCGTGCCATTGAGGCAAAAGGCTTTTACGTTCAGATTTCGTCGGCCGGCTCTCGCGAGGCTTCTGGCGTGTGAATCCAGGAATGGGGGCCCAGAGCCTTCCTCTTGCTTGCCAAAGCAGGCGTGCGCCAGATTCCCCGTTAAATAAACAATGGAAATGCAGTGTTCCGACTTTGCGCCGGGCAGCCGCGCGTGGGCAGGGATGAGTGCCGGTGAAGCCGGATAGAGCACAGCGCCGGCCCGAGCGATGCCGCGCTACCTGTTTCATCGTGCCGTAACAGTCGAAGGGCGCGACCAGATGCTCCCTTGGCAAGCCGTGCAGTGACATTCACTGCGCACTTTCCGGTGATTAAAAAAGTCTCGCCGGGAAAAAGTCGAGCGAGTACGTGATTGGGGCTCGCCGACGTGAACGGATACATTCTTTTCGTTGTACTGGGTGGGTTTTGCAGCTTCCAGCTATGCAGTGTCGTCGCGCATCCGGGCGACTCTCGCCGAGGCTTTGTATCCCCCTAAGTTGTTGAGCAATCGCGCTTACTGAGCGGATCAAGCCGTCGCCATGCGCTCGAAGTCGGCGCCGACTTGCTGAGTTGCCGATGGCGGCCGAGAGGCCAAAGCGCTTGTAGCCAGGCTGTGGCCGTGTCATAACGTCGTCGTTAAAGCCGTATTAAACTACGCATAAATCGAATTTAAGCCGCCCAATCGTCATTCGAAGGAGGCGCTGCGATGATCAAAGATTTTAGCACCTTTGAGAGTTTGCACTCAGCTCTTCCCATGCCGCGTGTCGTTGAAGGCGCCGGCATTCAAATTCTCCCCGGCACACACCGCTAGACATTCTCCTCAAGCGCGTACTGCTTGAGGCGCGTTCGCGTTACTTCGACTTGCTGCTCGCCGTTCGGTCCATTTTTTCGATGGAGCATTCCGATGGGTATAGCCTGGCGCTGGAACAAGGAAGCTCACAAGCGCTCCGCGTTTGAATCCCTCCTCGACAAGGTTATTCGCGAGATCCTGCCGGGACGGGACAGCAGAAAGCGGCGGATCGGCGGTGCCGCGCGCCCGGCGGCAAAGCCGCGGCGGCAAAGCTTCACCTTGGAGGCGATCGAGCCGCGCCTGCTGTTATCGGCGGATATCACCTATGGCGGGCTCAGCACGGATTTTACGCTCAAGGCCGAGGGAGGGATGCTCAATCTCTATGACGGTGCAACACTCGTCATGGGCAAAGCGCTAACCAGTAATGCGGACAATAGCGTATCGATCGAGCGCGACACTGGCGAGGATTTCGTTGGCGATACCATCCATCTTGATCTCAATTCGTTCACAAGCGCAAATGCGACCATCGGTAGTGGCCACACGCTGAGCGTCAACTTCACCGGTGGTGACCAGAGGGATCCATTAGCACGGGATACCGTTAGTCTCGATACGACCTCTAATGCCGCAGTTGGCTTCGGCTTGAAAGTCACGGCTGATTCCGAGATCAAATCCAGCGCGAATGCGAGCTTTACCGGCATTCTGACTCTGGATTCCGAGGTCACGGCCGGCAACGATCCGATTGTCAACCAGGGTCTTCTGGCGGACGCCCACTCGGCCATCACGCTGTCTGGTGCCACCCTCAACGCTACCGACAAGATGACGTTAACGGCGCACTCTGCCCTCAATGTGAACGCGGACGGTTCTATTGGGGGCGACACGGACGATCCGGGTCTGGCAGGCAAAATCACCGGAAAGATCAAGGACGCGATCAACGACAACCTCGGCGCCGCGAATCTTCATGCCATTTCGCTGGTGACAAGCTTCTCGACCGCCAAGATCGATATTGGCGGCGGTTCGGCGCTCAATACCAGCGGTGATTTAGAAATTGCTTCAACCGTAGACGGGAAGCTCATCGGCGCGTCGACGGGGAATACGCTGAAGATTACCCTCATCGCCGGCAACGCCGATCCCGAGGTGCTGATCCACGGCGTTAACACCCACCTCACCGCGAGCGGCAAGATCGATGCGACTGCAAAGTCCGACGTCGAGATCGACGCGTCAGCCTCGCCAACCACAAACAGCGACGCAAAAAACGACGCCGCCGTGGCAATCACCGTGTTCGACAGCCAGGCGAAGCTCGCCGTGTCCGACGGGGCGATCGTGAATGCGACCGGTGTCGGCGCCACGAACCTGCAAGCAAATAGCAAGCTCAAGGCTACGACGCTGGCGGACGGCAGCGCGGGAGCCGCGGGAGCCGCCGTGGCGGTGTCCGTGGTGTTCGGCGACACCGAAGCGTCGGTCACGCAAGCAACGGTGGGTGGCAACGGGGTCACCGTCGCTGCCACGACGGACCGCGACCTGACGACGACGGCGAATTCGTCGATCGGCGGCTCCTCCGCAAACGGCGGCAGCAATGCCAGCGAAAACACCCTCGCCAACAACAAGGCCGGCTCCAGCGCCGATTCCGGCGGCAGCATTACGTTCGCCGGTGCCGTAGCGGTCAGCACGGATACGGGCGACACCAAGGCCTTCCTTCAGGACGGTACCATCAACGCCGGTACCGCAGCTGCCGCCATCCAGGCGGCTTCCGTCGACGTGATGGAAACGACGGCCGACGCCGAGTTTACCGGGGACACCAAGGGCGGGACGAACGGCATTGGTGTGGCGGTCGCGATCAACGTGGCCGTTCGCGACGATCTCGCTTACGTCGGTGGAACAAGCGCCGTTACGGGCAATTCGCTCGCTATCCAGGTGCTGCCGCTCGATGACAAGCAAAGCTCTTTCAGCGCCGAGGCCACCTCGGGCGTGGGCGATTCCGACAATGTCAATTTTGCGGGATCGCTTGCCGTCAACGTCACGGTTCTCAACCACAAGGCCTATCTCGACAATTTGGCGCAGGTCACCCTGACGGGTGGTCCTGATGTGACAATCGAAGCAATTTCCGATGTGAAGAACGTCGCCAAGGCATTGCCGTCGGCGGCGGGCAGCGGCCAGGCCGGCAAGATCGGGATCGGCGCGTCGATCGCATTCAACTACGGCGAAGACACGACGGCTGCCTACATCGATGACGGTGTCGCGCTCACGGGGGCTAATGACCTGACGCTCAATGCCAAGTCCGACCACGAGATGGAGACCGAGGCAGAGAACGGTTCCGCGAGTACGGGCACCTTGGCGGTCACGCCGGTGATCGCAATCTCGGTCGCCGACGACGATACCCATGCGACGCTTGGCGCCGCCGGGCTGGCCGGAACGCTGAGCATCGACGGCAACTTCAGCGCTACATCGGCCCTCAGCAACGTCGTCCAGACATCCGCGACGGGCGATACCGAATCGACCAAAACGGGCGTCGGCATCTCGCTGGCATTGTCGATCGTGAACGACAGTTCGCTCGCCAGCACCGGACGCGACCTCGTGACCACCGCGGGCACGGCGGCGTTTCTGTCGAGCGCGATTTCGATCAGTGAAAGCACGGCCAAGGCCAGCGTCAAGGGCGGCGAAGACGAAGACAATGGCGGCGGGAAGGCCGACGATAAAAAGCAGGCCCAGCAGGGTTTCGCCGACAAGACGGCAACCGATCAGGTCAGCAAGCAGGGCGGCACCGCCAAGGGGACCGAGGGTGCGAGTTCGCCGTCGGCCACGAGTGGTAGCGGGCAAGTCAGCGTTGCGGGCGCGATTGCGGTAAATGTCGAGAACGGAAAGTCGATCGCGTCGATACCCGACAACCGCCACGTTACCGCCTTCGGAGCGGTGACGGTTAAGTCGGCAGCGAATGTAGACGGACATGCGGTGGCTGACGGTTCGGCAGTCGCCCCCGGCGGGACCGGGGTCGGTGTCGCCGTCGCGGTCAACGTTAACAACATCACCAACCAGGGCTTTATCGGCAACAATGCCGTGGTGAGCGGCAGCGGCCTTAACGTCGGTGCCGTGATGGCCGATCGCGAGATCGATGCGCCCACGACAACTGTACCGGTGGTCGACGCCGACAATGACACGCTCTTTGTTGGCCTTGATGCCGGCCTCAAGAGCGGCGATCAGGTCAACTATGTCGGGTTGGGAGGCTTCGGCCTCGACCCGTTGCAACTCTCTGGCTATTTCGTGCATGTCAACGATGACGGCACGGTCAAGTTCTACGACACCAAGGAACACGCCGAAGACGGCGGCGGTGACGGATTGGTGGATCTCACGTCCGGCGCCCTGTCATCATCGGGCAATCAACTCTGGAAGTACATCAAGGGTATTCCAACCTTCATTGGTGCAGTCGATTTCGACCCCACCGCCAACATCACCGTGCTCGATCTGGGTGAAAGTGCAGCCCTGCGAACCGGCGACCCCATAACGTACAATGCCGCATCTCCGCTCGGCGGCTTGAGCGACGGCACGCTTTATTACGCCATCGACCTGACCGGCGGTCACTACCAGCTCGCGGCGTCGCGCGACGACGCCTATAGCGGCAAAGCCATTCCGCTAAGCGGATCCGCGTCGGCTGGGCAACAGGTACTGCACGACCGTACCCATTCGTCTCGCGCCGACGCCACCTCGGGCGCAAGCGGCGGCAAGGTCGGCGTCGGCATTTCGGTCGGCGTCAATGTCGTGAACAACCATACCGACGCGTTGGTCGGCATGACGCCGGGCTTCGCCGGCAGCGCACACATCATCACCAGCGGCGGCGATTCGTCGGTGATGGCGGAGAGCGACGAAGCAAATCTGGCGACGGCAAAGCCGCATGGCGAGTCGGATGGCGACAAGGCCGGTGTCGGCGGGTCGGTCGGCGTCAACGTTCTGACCAATAACGTCAACGCCAAAATCAGCGACGGGACGTCGTGGACGGGGACGGTCGGCAAATTTGCGGTCTCGGCGGTCGCCGGGGACTCAGCCGTCACCCACGGTGAGAACGGCGCGCAGGCGAGCGGCGGCGTTGCCGTCGGTATCGGAGCGGGCGTCATCGTCGCGCACGACACCACGGCTGCCTATGTCGGCACCGACGCCAGCGGCGGCACCGGCATCCACGGCAGTGGCGATGTCTCGATTACCGCGTCGCAGACCACCAACTTCAAGACGGAGACCGGCGCTGAAGCAGCGGGCAAGAATGTAGCGTTCGGCGCTTCCGTTTCCGTCGCCGTCGTAACCGAGAACGCCAGCGCCGAGTTGGCGCGCAGCGTCGCTACCTCGAACGGGGCGTTCACTTTGATGTCGACGGCCGCCGTGACCAGTGACGCGGAGGCCATTGCGACCGTCAAGGGCGCAGACAAGAACGACAGTGGAGGCAATGCCGACGGTCAGGCCGACGGACAGGTCAATGGGAGTAACTCGAACACCAGCGGTCAAACCCTGCCATCGGCCAGCGGCAACACCAGCAGCGCCCAGAGTTCGAACTCGTCCGAGGGTGGCGCCAGTGATGCGACCGGCATTGGATTGGCGGCCGCGGTCTCGGTGAACGTGCTGACGTCCGACAATAGCGCCACGATCAGCCATGGCGCCGGCGTCAACGCAAAGAGTGCTGTCAAGATTTCGGCGCAGGCGGACGATCATGCGATCGCCAAGGGTGTCGGCGCGGCTGTTGCGACAGACTCTGACGCCCAGATCGGCGCCGGCGTGTCGGTCAATGTGGCAGGCGCCACCAACAAGGCGCGCGTTACCGGCGCATCCGTGATCAAGGGCGGCAGCGTCACTATCGAGGCGATCACCCCCAATGGGAAGACCGACGACTTCATTGCCTGGGGTGTGGCTGCGGCGGCGACGACCAGCAACAACGCCATCGGCTCCTTCGCCGGATCGGTAGGCATCAACGTCGTCAATCATTTCACGACGGAAGCGTCAACGGCCGCAGGCTCGCATCTGGAGTCGAGCGGTACGATCAACGTCACCGCGACGGAGAACCTCGATCCGCAAACCCTGGCGGCGGCCGCCGCGCTTTCGAAGGATGGCGTCGGCTTCGGCGCTACGGTCGACGTAACTCTGCTGCACGCCTCGACGACGGCGTTTATCGGCGGCGACGCCGATGCCGGTGGCGCCATTACGGTCGATGCGGAAACGCATATGCTGCCGACCCAACTCGACATTCCGAAGATTCCCGATGCGGTGAAACCGGTGGTGACGTCGCTGGCGGTTGCCGGTTCCGGATCGAAGGGCGGTTCTGCGATCGGCGGTTCATTCATCGTCAACGACTTCCATCTCGATGTCGACGCCCATATCGGCGGCGGCAAGATCAATCAGGGTGGCCTCTATACGCCAAGCGGCAACGTGACGGTGAAGGCGGTTAACGAGACCGAGATCACCAGCATTGCCGGTGCATTCGGCATATCGATCAGCGGCTCGGCGGGCTTCGGTATCGGTCTCGATGTCGAGATCCTTCACAAGTCGACGACGGCCTATATCGACAACGGCGCAATCGTCACAGCGGGTGGCGCCGTTAGCGTGACCGCAGATTCGTCCGAAACGATGCTGTCGATCGCCGGAACGGCCGGCTCCGGCGACTCGATCGCCATCGCCCTGTCGGCCTCGATTGCCGACATCCAGCCCGTGACCGACGCCCATATTGGCAATACTGCGACCGTGCATGCGAACGGCGGCGGGGTGACGGTCAGGGCGACGAGCGCGTTCCAAACCACCATGATTGCCGGAGGCATCGGACTAAGCATCGGTGGCTCCGCGATCGGTGCGGCGAACGTCACCCTGGTGCACGGCGCCACGACGGAAGCCTATGTCGGGACAAGCACCACGGTGACGTCCGCCGGCACGGTGAGCGTCGTGGCGCGGGCGAACGAGGACGTCATTGCGATCGCCGCCGGTGTCGCCGTCGGCACCGGCTCCGCCGGCGTGGCGGGTTCCGCGGCGGTGGAAGTGCTGACCGAAACGACGACCGCAGATATCGGGCACAACTCGAACATCACGGTGACGGGCGGCGGAGACTTGATCGTTACCGCGAGCGATTTCACCGGCCCGAACGCCGATCCATCGGACACAGGGCCGAGCGGAGGTATCATTTCGGTTGCCGGTTCCTTGGGCGCCAGCGGTACGGCCGGCGTGGGCGTCGGTGCTGACGTCGGTATCTTCACCAAGACTACCAACGCCTTTATCGATTCAGCCGTCACCGCGACGGTGGCCGGCAACATCATCGTCAAGGCGGAATCCAGCGAAGACCTGGTTTCGGTCTCTGCGGGCATTGGCGTCGGAGGAACGGTGGGTGTCGCGGCCAACGCCGATGTGCACGTCTTCGACCTGACGACACGGGCTTTTATCGGCGACGATCCGAGCGCCGGGCCGGGCTCGTTCGGGGAAGGCAACGTGCATGCGGACGGCAGTGTCGTCGTTTCGGCAAACGACGTCAGCAACATCAACGAAATCGTCGCGGTATTGGCGGCCGGTGAGGTCGGCGTCGGCGCTGCCGCCGGCGTCGATGTATTCAGCAAGGACACCGAGGCCTTTATTGGCTCCGGTGCCAAAGTCACCGGCGACGGCAAGAATGGTTCTGGCCTGACCGTCAACACCGGCGTGATCAACATTCCGCCGGCCGGACCCGCCAACGCCCCGTTCGACGCAAGCAATCCGAACGGCCAGGGCATCGAAACCAACTCCCTGAGCAAGGACCAGCTCACCAGTCCGAGCCAGCGCCAGGCGCTTCGTTCCCAGGGCGAGGTGCACACGCCGCAAGTAAAGAATATGAATCTCAGCCAGAGCGGCAACGACGACGTCAACAGCAAGGACCCGTCGCTGAGCGGCACGCGCCTCACCTCACTCGACACCCGCGGCAATTTCCACGGAGTCGCGGTCGCGGCGACCAATCAGGATGAGATTCGCACCTTTACCTTCGCCGTCGGCGGCGGCGCAGTCGGTGTCGCAGTGTCGGCCGGGGTCGATGTCGTCGGTGCGACGACGAAAGCCTATATCGGGGACAGTGCCAAGGTTAACCTCGACACCAGCACCGCTAACCCCTTCGACCAGTCGGTTTTGGTCGGCGCCGGCGACGATTTCTATCACCTGGCGATCGCCGGAGGCATCGGCATCGGCGCTGTCGGCGTGGCGCCCGCCGTTGGCGTCAACGTCATCGGCGATACAACCCAAGCCTATATCGATACAAGCGCGATCGTGAATGCCAAGGGCGACATCGTCGTCGTTGCCGGCGGCAAGGAAGACATCGTGATGGTCGGCTTTGGCGTGGCGGCCGGCGGTGTCGGGGTCGGCGGCGCAGTCGACGTGCTCAGCATCAACAACCAAGTCAAGGCCTCAATCGGCGATTCCGCGCATGTTTACGCCGGCGGCGACGTGGACGTATTTGCCAACGATGACACGCATATCTTCGAACTGTCCGGCGCACTCGGCGTTGGCGGCGCGGTAGGAATCGGCGGGTCGGTCGGAGTCATGCTTGTCGGCAAGGACACCGAGGCGACGATCGGCGCGTCGGCGCAAGTCGATGCGCTGGGTAATAGTGGTGGACGCGGCGACCTGCTGGACGGCAATATCGTTTCGGGAGTCTTTGAAACGACCTCGGGAAGCCCGTCGCCTTTCAACGCTCATGGCGTTCTGGTGCAGGCGACTTCCAGTGAAAGTATCCTGCACATCGTGGCAGCGGCCGGCGCCGGCTATGTCGGTGTATCGGGCGCAGTCGGCGTCACCCTGGTCAATGTCGAGACTGACGCAAGGATCAATGGGAATGCGCTGATCAATACGCTGCATCAGGGATTGGCCAACGGTGATCAGAGCGTCTATGTCAACGCTGGCGACAAGGTCGGCATACAGACCTTCATCGTCGGTGTTGCCGGCGGATTCGTCGGAGTTGCCGGCGCGGTCGACGTCGGAACATTGAATAACAACACCAAGGCCGAGGTCCTTACCGGCGCCCAACTCAAGGCCAAGCAAGATATCGAAGTGAACGCCGTCAATACTAAGGACGTCACAGGCTTCGACGTCAGCGGTGCCGGAGGATTCGTCGGCGTCGGCGGCGCGGTCAGCGTTTGGTCAATCGGGCAAACGATAGATTCTACGTACGCCGACCAGGCTCACCATCAGTTCAAGGCAAGCGTTGTCAATACCGGTGCCAGCACGATCGATTTCGGCAACGACAGTGACGCGTTCGCGACCGGCACCGAGGTGATCTATCACGACGGCGGAGGCACCGATCTGAGTGCCCAGTTGACCGATGGCAAACATGCTTTCGTCCGTAATCTTGGCAGCGGAAAGATCGAACTGTTCGATACCTTTGCCCACGCGAGAGATACGAGCTCCAGCGCCGGTCAGTTGCTTTTCACGTCGTCAGGCAATGATAATCAATATTTCGTCAGTACCTCGAGTTCCACCAAGGCGGTCACTCATCCGTTCAAGACCGGTGACGTGACCACTGGCGTAAACAGCAACATCAATTTCGGTGACGACAAAAAGGCGTTCCCGACCGGGGCCGAGGTCGTCTATCACAGCGGCAGTGGCACTGATCTCGGTACTTTGCATGAAGGCGATCATGCCTTCGTGCGCAATATGACTGGCGGAGTGATCGAGCTCTTCGACACCAGCGACCATGCGAAAGATCTTCTGAGCAACGCCGGTCGAATCGAGTTTACAAACTCCGGCAACGACGACCAGTACTTTTCGAGCCCGCAAGACGGCGCCGACAGCAACGCGGCGGCGCAGGCGCAGAGCGGCACTGGCGCGGCGAGCGGCAGCATTGGCAACTTCACGAACGGCGTCGGATTCAACGCGGCCTCTGCCGTCAATACCGGCACAAGCACCGTAGATCTGGGAACTTCGAGCGGCCTCCAGACCGGTGATCTGGTGACGTATTTCCACGGCAGCGGTGGCGGCGACATCGGTAATCTGACTAATGGACAGCAGTATTATGTTGGCGATACCGGGGGAGGCAAGTTCGCCTTCTACAACACCTACGCCGATGCCCTGAACAATCAGAATGCAATTTCGTTTGGTGGATCGCCGGGCAGCGGGGCTCAGCAGTTCCTTCAGCTCAATGCCAATTCGAGCAGCAGCCGTGTTCATGCCGGCACGCAGGAAGCCATCAATGGCAACGGTGGTCACGTCCACGGGATCGGCGAACGAGCGCCAACCCAGGGGGGCATCAGCGGCGTCGAAAACAAGGTCATCGCCACGCCGCCGGGAACCTCGGCGATTGTCCAGTCCGGAACGTCGCTGACCGCCGGTGGCGCAATCGGCGTCAAGGCGAACGAAATCGACCACATCACGATCATCGCCGGCCAGGTGGCCGCGGGATTCGTGGGTGCTGGCGCGGCGATCTCGGTTGTGGGCATTGCCGATAACGTCACAGCCTCGCTGGGTGGCACGATGTCGGCTGGCGGCGCCATATCGGTCAACGCGATCTTCAACGAAACCGTCAACGTGACGACACTGGACGGTGCAGCCGGCGCCGTTGCGCTTGGCGCAGCGGTAGCGGTCGTCAGCGACAGCAGTGCAATTCAGGCGACGCTGCAGGAAGACGCCGAGGTCGACAATGCTGCCTCGCTGACCGTCGCGGCAGACGCGTCACGCAATTTCACCTTGACGACCGGTCAAGGCGGCGCCGGGATCGGAGCGTTCGGCGCAACGTTCAGCATGCTGACCGTCGATCACAACGTCCTGGCCAATATCGGGAAGAACGCTCACATCGGTGACCTCGGGGTCGGCGACGTGGGCGCAGTCGACGTGCATGCTAATGTGAGTATTGACGCCACCGAGAACAGCGGCGTCTTCGACGTGGGCGGGCTGGCGGTGGACGCGGCGTTCGCCTTCCTCACCGTGAAGCCGGATGTCACGGCTGCAATCGGCGACGGTACCGTCATCGTTTCGACCGGCGCAGTCAGCGTCGTGGCTGATGTCACCAAGATGAGCGCCGATTCCGAACTGATCGGCGTAACGGTCGGCGGCATGGCGTTGTCCGGCATGCTCAGCAAATCGGAAGTCGAAGGCACGACCTCGGCTTCGGTCGGGGCAAACGCCGACATCACCGCGGTCGGGGCGGCGCTGACGCCTGGCCTGAAGGTCGCGGCGTCTGACGAGAACAATGCGGCCACCGGCAACCTGGTCATGGTATCGGCAGGTGGTATCGCCGCCTCCGGCGCAGTGGTCAATGCAACGGTCAGCCGCAATACGAGAGCCTCTGTCGGCAGCGGCAGCAAGGTCAAGGCGGGCACCTCGGAGGTCGATATCGACGCGACCTCAGTCAACAACTCCACCTCGACGGCGAAGGGCCTGAGCCTCGGCACCATCAGCGTGTCGTTCGAGGTTACGATAGCAGATATCGACGGTGCGACCTCGGCCTCCATGGGGGCAGGTGGCAGCGTCACCGGCAAGCTCAACGTCAAGGCCGACGACACCAGCACTGGCAAGCCCACCACGAAGATTTTGGGTATCGGCGGTTTCTCCGGCGCCGGCGCGAGTGCCAGTTCCACGATCACGCGTAATGTCGACGCGTTCATCGGCAATGAATTCGGATCCAGTCCGGCGGGTCAGTCAACATTGACGCTCACAGGCTCGGCCGATGTCGAGGCCACGTCGCACGAGACGGCCACCGTCGACGCCGAAGCCGCGACCGCTGGTGTGCTGGCGTTTGGCGTATCGGTCCCGAACGCCGAGATCGACGGCAACACCCGCGCCTATATCGGGCCCAAGACGACCGTGGATGGCAGCGCCTCCAACAGTGGCGTGACGCTGAAGGCGAGTGACGTCAGTAATGCGACGGTGAATGCGAAGGGTATCGCCATCTCGTTCGTGCTAAGCGGTGTCGTGGACAACCCGAGCGCCTCGGTTAGCCGTAACTCGCTGGCATTCATCGACGCCTCGGGCCAGGCACTGGCCGGCACCGGGGCGGTCACGCTCGATGCCAGCGCCGACGAAATTGCATCGACCGGGGCGAATGGCGGTGGCGGCAGCTTACTCAGCTTCGCCGCCATGCTGCCGAAGTCTACGATCAGCGGCGCGGTCAAGGCCTATGTCGCCGACAGCGGCAAGGTGACCGCCGGCAGCCTGACGCTCCAGGCCCATACGATCGAGCGCAAGGCGACCACGAGCGCAGACGTCATCAGTATTTCCCTGGCGGCCGGCGGCGCAGGCGTCGATTCCGAGGCGACGATCAGCGGGGACGTCAAGGCCTATGTCGACACGAATGCAACGCTGGACGTTTCCGGCGCAGTGAACATTACGGCGACATCAACCTCCAACCCGACCTCATCAGCCGATGTTGGTGAGGGCGGCATCATTCTCGCGGTCGGGACGATGACCTCCACGGTCAGCCTGACGACGACGACCTCGGCCTTCATCGGCAACGATACGACGATCACCAAGGCGGGTTCTCTCGACATTGAGTCGAGTGACACCAGTGCGGCGTCAGTCACTGGTACCGTGGCAGGTGGTGGCGCCATCCAGGGGCGCGGCGCCAAGACGGTGGCGTCGCTCACGCCAACGATCAGCGCCTTTATCGGCCAGAACGTGAAGGCGAATGTCACGAACGCCGTGACGGTAAAGGCCCAGTCGGTACGAGCCGAGGGCGATTCAACGGCCAAGGATTACGGTGGCGGCGTTGCCGATTTCGGTTTCGCGCATGCGGACGTTACCGCCAATCCGACGGTCAGCGCCTACATCGACATCGGCGCGAGCATCACGGCCGGCGGCGCGGTCACCGTCGATGCCGAGGGACGGTCGGATTCGAATGGCGTCACGTATAACGACTTCATTACCGGCGTTGATACGACGACCGACCAGATTACCTTCCCGCAACACGGGCTCGGAACCGGCGACGAGATCACCTACGACCCCGTCCTCAATACCCCGATCTCGACGGCGAATGGCTTCTTGCAGAGCGGCAATCCGCTCCGTCTCTACAATGTCGTCATCAGGAATTCGATTGGAACGTCGCTGCTCAGCCCCGGCAGCAATCCCGATGACAGCTTCGTGCTGGGCAATCTGTTCAAGGGGACGTTGATTGACGCGGATGCTCCGTTCACCAACGCCGGGGGTGTCGACTCCAGCCGCGACGTGATCCGCTTCGCGACGCCGCACAATTTCAAGACTGGTGACTCGGTGCTCTATGACGCCGAGAACAACGCAAATATCGGCCTGAATGGCGGGGATTACTTCGTCCGCGTCCTCGATCCGTTCACGATCGAACTCTACAGCAGCCTCGCGGACGCGACGGCCGCGGCGCAGCAGGTGACCAACTCGCACACGCAAGTCACCGGTGGCGGGACGAAGACGATCGACATCGCCCCGCCCACGGGAGCGGTCAATGGTGATGGGATCACCTACAAGGCACCACCGCCGATCGTGTTCGACGGCGGCGCCGTGGACGTATCGTCCATCAGCGGCAACTCCATATCGTATTCAGCGGGATCCAACACGATTCTAGTCGGCGACCTCACGAGCAGTGGCGTCTTCCATACCGGCGACAGAGTATTTTATCACACCGACGGTCATGTGATCGGCGGCCTGACCAATGATACCTTCTATTACGTCATCACCAACGATACCGATCCGAGCATCGGCGACTCGCGGCTGATCAGGCTGGCGGCGAATCCCAACAATGTCGGTAACGTTCCTGATCCAGGTAGTAACCCGCCCGCCAACTTCCCGGAAGTAGTTGTTGGTCTCGATCCAAGCGTGGCGACCGGACATCAGGAGCTCGTGCGCGAGAACATCGGCGGGCTCACCGACGGGGTGACGTATTACCTCCAGAACAAGCAGGCCGGCTCGTTCCAGTTGTCGACGGATCAAGCTGGAAACAACATTGTTTCTGTAACGCCGACGATCAGCACCGGCGGCATACACCTGTTCTTCAAGGCAGGCGCCGATCTCACCGCGGGTGGCGTGAACAGTGCCTCACCGGATCAGGAATTGCGGATCGACTTGACGGCTCCCGGCACCGGCATCGGCGACCAATTCAACGGACAGAAACTGCTTGGCCCAGGTGGCACATCGTTGCGGCTGATCTCGCCGCCGTCGGGTGACGGCTTGACGTCGGCTTCGGCGAAGGGGGGCAGCGGCGGCGGGCTCGAGGTCAGCAAGCCGACAGCAACGATCGACTCGACGTATAACGTGTCGGCAAAGATCCTGGCGGCCGTCGTCAACTCCGGCGACAAGGTGTGGATCACCACCAACTCATTGCCCAACATGCAGGCCTATGCGGCCAACGCGTCGGGCGGCGTCATCAATATCGGCGACGCCGAGGCCGACATTACGCTTCACAACAACAACGCCACCGAGGTGGGAAACAACACGAAGATCGTGGCAGTCGGCGACTTCGTGATGAAGGCCGACAATAACATCCATCTGAATGACGAATCGCACGCCGACGGCGGCGGTTTTATCAGTTCTGCCTCCTCCACCGCAACGGTCGATCTGGAGAGCAACACGACCGGAAAGGTCGGGACGAACGCCAACATCATGGCGAACAGCGTCGATATCGAGGCTTTGATCTCGCATAGCAGCGCCTCCGCATTGGCGGAAGCCTTTGGCGGTGGTCTGTTCGGCGACGTGGACCCAGATCCGACGGTCGAGGGCACCTCGACCGCTGCGATCACGATCGGCGGCGGCGGCACCCAGATCAACGGCATCTACGGCGTCACGATCAAGGCCGACCAGAATGATTTCAAGGTCAGCGTTTCCGACGACGGTTCGGCCTTCATCGGAATCGGTGGCAATGTCGGTACCAGCACCAACAGCACCCACCTCACCGAGACGGTAACCGGCAATGCCGGCGCGACGATCATTGCCGGCCCGCCGAGCAAGACCGACCTTGTCGCACTGCGCGTCGAGGCCAACGCGACCGGGAGCCAGGCCCATTCGGAAGAGCACCACATTACGTGGTCGAGCGACGTCATCATCTACCAGGGCGCCAGCCCGTGGCTGATTGTCGGGGCCGGCGGAGACATCGAGAAGGCGATCAACGTCAGCGTCAACGGCGGACAGACCAGCGGTCTCGTCAGCGGCGATATCTCGGTCGACGATATCCAGGATCAGGGCGGCAGCAAGGTCATCTTCAATTCGCCGAGCAGCAACATCGATCTGACGACGACCGAGCCGACTTTTGAGTTCCGTGAGAACTTCCAGCAGGTTCTGATCACCAATTCATCGGACAAGAAACTTACCATCAACGAGATCGACGTCATCAACCGTCATCTCACGCCACCCAAGGTTGAATTGGACGGCACCAGCATCGGTCTCAAGTTCCACATTCAGCACGATTTCACGCCGACACTCGTCGACATCAAGAATTTCGGCGCCGGCGATATCTTCCTGCAGGGCAGCACGTCGAGCCCGGTCTATGCCGACACCCACAGCCTGATCGAGAACCCGATCGGCGAAACTCGCATCCTCAACACCAAGGGCAACATCTTCGCCGCGGACTACGGCCCGATCATCCGCACCAACACGCTCGGCAACCAGTTCTGGCCGTTCCTGCCGGGCGATTTCCTGCACGGCATCCAGGCGACGCTGGGCAGCATCGGGACGGCTTCGGCGCGCGTTAGCGTCGACATCGTGCAGAGCGCGCCGCCGTCGCCACTGCCGCTCCTATCCTTACCGCATCCGCGGGAAGAACAGTTCTATGCTCAGGCGGGTAACAATATCTACCTGAACCTGACCGGCCGGTTGCGCGACCCGTTAGCACCCGCCAATCCCTTCGTCATCCATATCGACTCGATCGTCGCGGGCGGCAACGCCGACGTGCTGTTGCAGCCCAGCGTCAAGGAGACACACGTGTCCGGCACGCTTGAGGGCGTCAACGTCACGGTGCCGCCGAACGGGAAGGACGGAACCTTCTTCACCGAGTTTGTCTATTTCGTTATGCAGGGCGGCCCGGGCGGCGGGCTCGATGTCGGCGTGTTCGGCGATACGCCGTCGACGATTCCGACTACCTACGACTTCCGGCTGCGCGACAACACGCTCACGCCGACGACGAATCCCGGCCTGAAGGCCGGCAACAACATCATCGTCACGGCAGCCCAGCCGAAGCCGGCCGATCCGGTCATCAATATCCTTGCGATCACCGATCTGACGGGCGGGCCGTTCCCGCTACCGGCACCGTCGGATTCGCACCACATCGACATGCTGGCCAACGGCTTCATCACGATCGAGGAAAAGACCGGCGATCTGCGGGTGGGCCGCATCATGTCAACCGCCAACGACGTGACCCTGTATTCGCCACGGCGGATCATCGACGCGTTGAACGACGCCGGCGTGTATGTCGGCGGACCCTTCGACGGCAATCTCGTCGATGCCGACGTCACCGGCGTCAACATCACGATGACCGCCGGCGACAACAATATCGGCGGCAAGGAAGGGACCGGCGGCATCGGGACGCCCGACAACTTCCTCGAAATCAATGACAACGTGCTGCACGCGCTGAATCCGAGCGTGAACCTGGGCGTCGTCAAGGCGTTCGACACCGCCTCCGGTCTCGGCAACAGTCAGGGCATCTTCCTGACCGAAGTTATTCGTGGCGGCGAAGCCGTGGCCCTGCTTGGCGCCGAGGCAATCAGCGACCTCAATGTCGGCGAAATCGACACCACCGGCAACGTAACGCTGGCCACCGATCCCGGCTCGATCGTCGACGCGCGCAATGGCGGGCAGGGTGGCGACGATGCCAACGTGATCGGTAACACGATCAATCTGTTCGCCGAGGGCGGCAATATCGGCAGTCCGAACGGCGGCAACGATCTGGAGATCGATTCCCAAGCCTACGCTTACGGCAGGATCGGCGCCCGCGCGACCGGCAGCATCTATCTCACCGAGACGTTCGCGACCGACGCGTCACTGCCCGTGCCGACCAATCCCTTCGCCGATGCTCAAGTTGTGCTGCTCCAGGCGCTCGGCTTGACGAGCGGTGACGGATCAGGCGGCAGCGTCACGGACGGATTCGGCGGTACCGTCGATTTGCGGTTCACCGTGCGCGAAAGCGCAGTGGTGCCCCAGTTCGGTACCGATGGCATCACCGTCACGGTGTATGGCGAAGACTTGAACCTTCTGGGCAGTGGCTCGGTGCTGTTCCTCGAGAACGCGCCGGAGACGATAACCCACGGCTTGATCAACGCGGCCAGCGGCTCGATCCTGTTGCGCGTTGCGGACGACGTAAACACCGACCCGAACTCGCAGATCCTCGCCGCCCACAACATCGATATCTACGGCGATTTCGCCCGGTCCGGGGAGATGTCGAGCGGCATAGCCAGGACGGATACCGGCGATCTCGGATACGGCACGGTCATGCATCTCCGTGGCGTCATCGCGCACGGGGCGGCATTCAACAATGGGATCGCAACCGGGAACCTGACGCGCATCTTCGGCAACGCCGATACCGATCAAATCTATTTCGACCATACATTCCTCGGTGGCCAAAGCGGCACCTTGACGTCGGCGATCCCGGACGGTCAGGGCCAGACCATCCCCGATGGCGGCTTTGATGTAGGCGCCTTCGTCAAGTCGGCCGGCCTGATGTCGACCTATTCGAGTGGCATGGCCCGCGCCTTCGGCAGCAACACGCCGACGCAGATCATCAACGTCAACGCGTCGATGACCTTCACGCAAAGCAAGGACACCGTGGCGAACGCCGGCGATACCATTACTGCGGCCACCGGCACTTGGGCTGGCTTCGCCATTGGCGATATCGTCACTGTCGATACTGGGACTGCGGGCGATCCCAACAACCGCAGCTTCACGGTCATGGCGGTGACCGCGACGGCTCTGACGCTGAACACCGTGAACTTCGTCAAGGCCGAGACCCCCGTGAACACGGTCAAGGTCAAGAACAACAAGGTGGCGAAGGGCGGCGACAGCGAGGACTTCTTCGTCGTCAACGAGCTCCAGTCGATGACGATTGTCCAGGAGACGCAGGCCGGCGTCGAGACCGGCGACACGCTGACGCTCGACGGGCAGTCAGGCTCCGACACCTATGTGATCAACACCACTGGAACGCACGGTGACGTCCGTAACTACGTCATCAACGTGCTCGATACCGGTGCGGCAAATGACGGTGTGGACAACCTCACCGTGTACGGCCGTGACGACAATGCGAGCAACGATGTCAACGCCGACTATCGCGGGACGGGCAAGGGCTTCGACGACTTCTTCCTGCTGCGTCGCACGACCGGCATCGCCCAGGAGACGGCGAACCGGCCGGTGCTCTATGCCGACGACTCGGCGTTCGTCGCCCTCCTGCACGTCACGAATCTCGCCCAAGCGCAAGCCTCGGATCCCAACAACGATCCGAACGTCCGGTCGCAAAGCGTGCAGCGCGTCAACTACGACAGCGCGATCAACGGTCAGTTGATGGTGTTCGGCCAGGGCGGCAATGACTACTTTGCCGTTGACGACAACGCGGCGATCACCACGCTTGATGGCGGTGCCGACAACGACAGCTTCCAGATCGGCCAGATCTACGGCTACCAGCGCGACGGCAGCACGCATTCTCCGGCGCCGCTCGGCAACACCTTCGGCGGCTCGGTGGTGACGCCATACGATCAGTTCCCGCAACTCGTGAACTCGCTGACGCCGCAAAGTATTTACGGCACCGTCGCGACGACGCGCGGCTGGCTCAGCGCCGGCGCAACCTCGCCGCTGCTCGCCGAAGGCGGTACGGGCGACGACACGTTCACGGTCTACAGCAACCAGTCGCCGCTCAGGCTCGAAGGCGACGACGGCAACGACCTGTTCACGGTCCGCGCGTTTGCGCTGGCCGAGACTAATCCGGTCACCGGTGACATCGTCTGGGTCGATCCGGTGCAAGAGATCGCGATGCCGAAGCTCACCCGGGGCTTCTCGACCGCGGCCGAGACCGCGATCCGGACTGGCGCGGGCGCCAATCAGGTCGAATACAACATCAACGCGCCGGTGTCGGTCGACGGCGGCAACGGTTTTGACAAGCTGGTGATTCTCGGGACCGAATTCGCCGACCATATCGTCGTCACCGACAAGGGAATCTTCGGCGCGGGCCTGACCGTCACCTACCAGAACATCGAGGTGCTGGAGATCGACGCGCTGGAGGGCGACGACATCATCGATATCCTGAGCACTCAGCCGGGCGTCGCCACGCGCGTCATCGGCGGCCTCGGAAATGACACGCTCAATGTTGCTGGCGACGTGACCGGTCCGGTCGAGTCGCGAGACATCGAGGGCACCAGTGGCATGGTGAATAACCGCGTCACGTCGAACGATTCGGCCTACGACGGTCTGGTCGCCGACGGCCTCGACCTCAGCGTGGCCCGCCCCAACCAGGGGCAGGTCATCATCGACGAAGAAGTGAACGGGGATGCCAGCCCGGGCTTCACGGATATCAGCGAAAGCGGTGTGCAGGACGTTTACGGCGTATACCTGCAGCATGCGCCGGTCCACGGCACGCATGTCTACGTGACCGTGTCGGCTGCGATGTCGCCGCAGGAAGAGCATCTGAAGAACGGGCTGCTGAACTCTGGAGATATCTACGACGAGCTGGGCGTTGGCGGGCTGATGGGCCTGCCGCCGCAGTACCCGGGCGACAGCATGCTGCTGGCCGAGGACGACTCGACGTCGAACCCGCTGGTCGCGACGGCCTATGACCGGACTATCACCCTGAACGGCACGTCCGTTTTCATTCCCGCGCGATCGATCGTGCTGACGTTCGACGAAACCAATTGGGACAAGGCGCACGAGCATCTGGTCCATCTGATGGCCGTCAACGACCAGCGGCCCGAAGGCGTGCGCACGGTCGTCACCAGCCACTCCGTCATCAGCGACGATCCCTCGTTCAACCACGCCATCGTGCGCAACGTCGAAGTGACCGTGCACGACAACGATCAGCCCGGAATTCTCATTACCCAACTGGATCCGACGACGACCGATCCGGCGCACTACCCGGCGAAGTACGGCAACCATCCGAACGACAACAACACGATCGTGCTCGAAGGCGATGCGATCACGCAGGTCACGGACCTGTACGCTGTCGAGCTCGAGAACCAGCCACTGACCGGTTCGGTAACTATTGCGCTAAAGCCGCAGGACAACCGGATGGTGCTCGACGCATCCTCCGATCCCTACGGCAGGTTCCACATCGGCCGCACCCAGGACGGAATTCGTTCGGGCGTCTACTACCTGACCTTCGATTCGAGCAATTGGGACAAGCCCGTCATCGTGACGGCCTCCGCCGTCAACGACGGACAGGTCGAGGATCCGCACAACACCACGATCGTGCATTCGATCTATGTCGATCAGTCGCTGAAACTCACCTTCGCGAATACTCCGGACGGCGGCACGGTCAGCCGTCTGGATCCGGCCGACCTCGGAGCGGACTGGCTGACCGACGGCTACTCCGTTGGTCACAAGATAACCCTGAGCGGCGGCGCCAATGCCGGAACGTATTACATCAGGAGCGCGACTGAGACCACGCTCACGCTGACGACGGACCCGCTGTTGCTGACGCTCGCGACCTTCGCGCAGACGGGCCAGATACTCGAGACTGTCAATCTCGACGACTTGGTGTCGACGACGAACGTGGCCTACAAGGCGGCCGCGTTTACCAGCGACACGCCGATCTATGCCAAGGTGCTCGACGACGAATCGCCCGGCGTGTTCCTGCTGGAAAGCGCCGGCCGGACCCTGGTAACGGCAGGTACCGCCTTCGATGGCCCGGGGCCGGGCGACACCTATACGATGCGGTTGCAGAGTCCGCCGAAGGCCGACGTCAATGTGGACGTTGTGACGGACGGCCAGACCGACCTCGTGACGGGCGGGCGGATCAGCCTGCAGGCGACGGGTGGATTCCAGCCCGTTCAGCTCTTCACCGGCAACATCACGGTGACCAGTATCGATGCCGACACCGTGCTGATCACCCGCGCCAGCGGTTCGGAAACCGGCAGCTTCATCGGCGACGGCTTCCTGCCCGGCCAGCGCATCCGAATCGAAGGCACCGGCCAGGCCGGTGTCGACAATGTCGATGTCAATTTGCCAGGCGGCTACTACACCATCGACAAGGCAAATGACAGCGTCACCGCGAAGACCATCCGCCTCAAGCACGTCTCTGGGCCGGACCTGCCGACCGCGTTCGGCACGTTCAACACCGACGACAACAAGACCGTGGCGATCGATATGGTCGTCGAACGGGGGAGCTATACCGGAAACGTCGATTACAACATCGCGAGCGTTCCGTTCCAGCTCTTTAGCGGCAATATTACGGTGTCGGGCAACACCATCACCCGCAACGACATCGGCAGTTTCAAGAACGACAACTTCGCCCTCGGCCAGGTCATCACAATCCTTCAGGCCGATGGAACGCCGCTGGGCACGTCGCTGACCGTTACCGGCGTGAGCGACTCGCAATTGACGCTTAGCGGCAGCCCGGGCGCCGGACCAACGTATCAGAACGTCAGCATCAGGAAGATGCTGGACGTGCTGACCCGCACGGACGGCACGAGCTGGCTCGACAGCGGTTTCTTCGAAGGCCAGATCATCACGATCCACGGCATCGGCGGTGACAAGATCGAAAAGATCGATCTCATCACCGGCACGAAGCCGGACCGACTCGACATGATGGTGCTGACCGACCATCCGGCGACGGGCCTTTACAGCGGCTCGTTGGGAGGCAATGGCACGAACACCACGGTGACCGTCACCGAGATGGCGTTCAGGGTGACTTACACGCCGCCGACCCCGCCCAAGCCCGACCCGGCCTATAACCCGGACACCGGCAATTGGTTCACGCAGGTCACGGTTCCGCTGATCGCCGATCCATATTTCGACATCCAGCCCGGCCACGAGAACTTCAAGTCCTTCCCAAAGGTCGCGCACCGGCTCGACGGCATCCGCGGACCGCTGGCCGTCGAAGGCGGTACCACCGCAGCCGACCGCTCGCTGGTGCAGGCCGTGATGCTGCCGGGCGAGGCCAATGGCCCGTTCTTCAACATCCCGCCGCAGCCGCCAGAGACGCAGTCCATCGACGTGCTCAATATCTATAACGACGGCACGGTGGCCAACGATACGGGAACGCTGACGTCGACGGCCCTCACCGGCTTCGAGATGGGCGGCAAGCTCGACTTCAGCAAGCTCTTGGGCGGAGCGCCGGCGCCGTTCGGCGAGCCGGGCGTATATCCCGGTGGCATCAGCTACGGATCGATCGTCGTCGACCCGGTTACGCATCAGTTCAGCACCGACGCGAGTCACTCCACGATCGAATCGCTGAATATCTTCCTCGGCTCGGGCAATGATCGGCTCGATATCAACAGCACCCTGATCCCGGGTCCCGACCACAACCCCGATGGTACATTGGCCTTCGTGTCCGAGCATGGCGGCCTCACCACCGTGCACGGCGGCGGCAATTCGCCGATCCAGATGACGGCCAGCATTGCGCCCAGTAATGCGTTCAACGTCGTTGCTGGCCCCTCGGGAACAGGTCAGTTGGTGCGAACCGATGGCATGTCGTGGGCAGATGCCGGGTTTGCGGTCGGCCAGCAGGTGATGCTGAGCATCGATATCCCCGGCGGCTCTGACACCCGCTCGTACACGATAACGGCCATCCAGGATCAGCCGCTTAGGCCCGGCAGCATCCTGGTCCTGCTCAGCGCCGACGGCACGGCGTTGACCAACCGCACCAACGCCACCGGCACCATCTCGGTGACGGATTTCTTGCAGGTGACCGGAAACTTCGATGTCCTGTCGGATCGCATCGTGCGTCGCGACGGGCTTTCTTGGGACAACCTCGGCTTCGCGGCCGGTCAGCAGGTATCGTTCTCGCTGTCTAACGGCACGGTCGTCGGCAATCGGACCATATTGGGATTTGACAACGCGACGACTCCGTCCGGCACGGGCTACGGCAGCGCGTTGTTGCTCGGCGGGCCGGCGCTGACGCCAGCGACGAACGTAACGGGCACCGTGGCGGTCACGAGCCGCAACGTGGTGTCCGGGCCGTTTACGGTCGCGCCAAAGTCTCTGACGCGCACCGACGGTGGAAGCTGGATCGCCGATGGCTTTGCCAAGGGACAAGCCGTCGCCATCGATGGCCAGTCCGGTGTGTGGTTCGTGACCGACGATCCGACCAAAACCACGCTCAAGCTCACCGGCGGCGACCTCAAGCTCATTAATGACCTCAAGCTCATTAATAAAGTGGCGATCGTCCGCATCGGTGGCGATGCGATCACCGTCAACGGCACGACGGAATACGTCAACGGCACCAATACGGTCGCAGCACCTGTGGCTGGAGACCCGCAGGGGACGACCAACCGCATCATCCGGTCGGATGGCCACGGCTGGGCTTCCGACAATGTCGGCGACAGCGCCTTCGCGGTCGGCCAGCAGATCACCATTACCGGTGAATGGTCGTATGCCGGCGTCACCTTCGCCCGCGCTGATGGCGGTGACACGATTACGCGCGCCAGCGGCAGTTGGATCACTGACGGCTTCGTTGCCGGCGAGACGATCGTGCTCTCGGGCACGACCAGCACCAATGGCAACCTGACCAACAACGGTAACTTCACGATCAAGAGCGTCTCCGCTTCGACCCTGACATTGACGGCGGTCAACACCGTCGTGCCTACGGTCGGCACCGAGCCGGTGACGATCGGGATCAGTGGCAATTTCCTCGTGACGGGCTTTGCCACTGGCGCACAGGCCGGCGACACGCTACTCGTTAAAGGAAGCATCGGGCTGCCCACGTTCGCGGCGCCAATGACCGTCAACGTCGATGCGCCGCTGGTCGTCTACGGCGACACCACGCAGGACGGCATCTGGTACGACGGCAAGGCCGACAAACCGTCCTCGCTCGGCAAGTTCAGCAACAAGCCGCAACCGCACATGGACAACGTGACGTTCACCATGGGGACACCGTCGCTGGGCCAGACCAACCCAGAGATAGCGGGCCTGGACCTCCAATTCTCGACGTTCACGACCCTGGAAGGCACGTTCGGCGTCATCACGCGCACGAGTGGCGACTGGGGCGCCTCCGGCTTCCTGGTTGATGGCCTGATCACGATCGACGGCAAGGCCGTCGGCAACGTGAAGACCATTTCAAAGACCGACGCAGCCCATCCGACGGTGTTCAACACCCTGATCCTGACCGATCTCACGGCTGATTTCCCGCTGCCGGCGGCGAACGGCGCCCATACCATCAAGGAGTGGAACAGCGCCACGATCAAGCTGCAGCCCGACCAGGGCTTGTTCGACCCAGGCTTCGTGACCGAAGGCCTGATCACGATCGGCGCGACCTACCAAGTCGCATTTGCCCGCGCCGACGCCGGCGATACCATCACGCGGTTCGACGGCGGGAGCTGGTTGACGGACGGTTTCGCAAAAGGCCAGACGATTTCGGTCTCGCTCACGACCTACAACAACGTCAACTTCACGCTCGTGGACGTCACCGCGAGTACTCTGACGCTGGAGGTCAAGAACAGCGTCATTCCGACGACGTTGGCAGACGTCGGTGCGCCGCCGATCACCGAAAGCGCGCGCATCGGGGCTGACGTGGGCGCAGTCGCAATCGCGGGCTCGCAGTATCTGGTGACGTTCGCGCAGAATGCGGCCGGCGACACTATCACGCGATCCGACCTGGGCGGGAGCTGGCTGGTTGACGGCTTCAAGGATGGAATGAACATTGCGGTCTACGGCACGCCTGACAAGTCTGGTTCGCCGGGAGATCCCGGGAACAAGCGCGTGTTCCAGATCGCGCATGTGACGGACAGCGTGATCACGCTGAAGGTCTCGAACAGTGTCATCGCGGAGGGGCCCGAGCAGGCGATCATCGCCGGGCAAGGCACCAAGGTTGATACGCTGTTCATGTTCGACCTGAAACCGGCCTTCCTGACGCTGACAAATGGCGGCACGACGTCGCCAACGCTGACGCGCACCATCGTCGAACGTAACAGGCTGGGCCAGAACTCGGACTTCTACGTCTTCCCGCTGGCGAACGAGTACAGGTACGCGGGCAACGATGTCATCGATGCGCACAAGGTTTTCGCCGATGTCCCGGCGGGACAATTGCCGACGGTCGGTATCACGGCCTATGGCGGCAGGGGCGACGACACGATCATCGGCACCCAGGCCGGCGATCACCTCGCCGGCGGATCGGGCAGCGACACGATCTTCGGCCAGCGCGGCGTCGACCATATCTATGGCGATTCCGGCTTCAACGTCGACGTCATCACGCGTGTGCTGACCGTCGCGCAGACGGCTGGCAACACCAAGACCACGGTCCTCGATAGTGTCACCGATGGCGGCAACGACCTGATCTACGGCGATGCGCCGGGTTCGACTGCAACCGATGCATTCGGCGACTACGATGACGTGGTCTTCGGTGATCTTGGCGATATCGGCCAGGCCACCTCCGGCTGGCGCGATACCACCAAGCCCGTGCCGCTCACCCCGCAGCGCATCGAGACGACGCTGCTGTCGCGGACCATCGTCAGCCAGTCGCGGCAGTACGGTGGCAACGACACGATCTTCGGCGGTGGCGGCGATGACGTCCTGATCGGCGGCATGGGCGACGATTCGATCGACGGCGAGGCCGGGCGCGACCTGATCTTCGGCGACAACGTCTCGCTCAACCGGACGTCGCATCTCGGCGACTTCCGCAACGGACGGTTCGAGACGCTTTCCGGCACGAAGATCTACAGCACCGGCTTGAGCACCGACTCTCTGCCTGCCGGCCAGGATTATGCCGATGGCTCGCCGCAGGCCGATCCACGCGGCCACGGTAGCTGGGGCGATTACCTGATCACCCTGTTCGATCACGGGAACGACACGGTGCTGGCGCCTGCCGGCTCCTACGGGAACGATTACATCGCCGGCGGCGCCGCCGACGACATGATCTTCGGTGAAATGGGCAACGATGTTGCTCAGGGCGACGGCTCGATCGAATACGTCTCTCACACCCTGATCGATAACCAGAACGGCACCGTCAGCTTCTCCATTGCGATCGGCGGGCGGGTAGGTGTGCTCTCTGTCGGCGCCAACATCGCCGGCAATCCGTTCCGCGACGCCAACAACGCGCTGTTCCTGCGACCGTCGTTCGATGCGTCCACCGACGGCCAGGACTACATCGAGGGCAATGGCGGCAGCGATATCCTGTTCGGGAATCAGAACCAGGACGATCTAATCGGCGGCAGTTCCGACCTCTTCAGCCTCAACGCTCCGATATTTGCGGACTCCCAGAAGCTGCGCCCGGACAATTCGGATCTGATCTTCGGCGGCTCAGGCATTGCGATCGCGCGCAACGCCATCGGCGATGCGACCATCGATGTGAATAGCAACATTACGACGACCGCCAACGGCCACGCCAACGATTCCGACGCGATCGTCGGCGACAATGGCGACATCATCCGGCTCGTCGGCATTAACCACCAAGTGGCGCCGCCTGTCGGGCTTAAGACCGTCTCCATCCCCGGCTTCACGATGAACGCCGACCTCACCACGACGGCCATGCCGACCTTGGTGCAGAGCTTCAACGGCTTCCTGCGCTTCAACTACGATACTAGCACGGGAGAAGGGACTGCTTACGACGAAACGTCCAAGATCGTGGTGCGCGCGGTGCGCCTCTTGGACTACACGCCGGGCGGCCCCGACTACGCGCCAGCGCTCCAGGCTACCGACATCGGTGCGGCCGACGAAGTCCACGGCGAGTCCGGCGACGACTTCATCTACGTCGGCAAGGGCAACGACTGGATGTATGGTGACGGGCAAAACGATGACCTGATCGGCGGCTACGGCAACGACTGGATTTCCGGCGGCACCGGCGATGACGGGATCATCGGCGACGACGGTCGGATCTTCACCAGCCGCAACAGCCTGAGCGCCATTGTTGGGACACCCGGCTACACGGCTAGCCAGGGCGAACCGCTCAACGGCATCGCGCCGCTGCTTCCGAGCGATTCCGATCCCAAGTACAGTAACGGCAACGCACTCAACGAGTTCATCTTCACGCCCGGCAACATGCAGATCGACACGATCAATGTGAGCGGCGCGTTGAAGAAGACCGTCGACCTGACGCCGTTCAGTTCCGACCCGAACTTCAACGGGACTGCCGACGATTTCTCGTACGCCAGCACCAAGAACAACGGCGCCGCAAGCGACGGCAAGACGAAGTCGCATAACGACGACATCATCTTCGGCGGCCTGGGCAGTGACTGGATCCATGGCGGCTCGGGTGACGATGCGATTTCGGGCGCCGAGTCGCTGAAGCAGTCCTACACGCAGACGGAGAATGGCGTCGAACTGGCCGGCATCGCCGAGTCTGACTACTACCATCCCTACAATCCGGGCGACGCGCTGCGCTTCAACCCGACGGATCCGGACGGTAAGTTCACCCACCCGCACATCGCAGGCCGGACGGGCGAATTCGCGCTCTATGACGAGAATGATCCGCTGCGGAAGATTCTCCTGAACGGTAACGGGACGCTTAACAAGGATGGCACCGGGAAGGAGTTCTTCCTGAACTTCGACCAGACCGAGGGCGTCTTGAGATCGGGTGGCACGACGCCGGGTAACCAGAATCAATCGGTTACCTACCCGGCGGTTCATGACGACGGCAATGACGCCATCTTCGGCGACAACGGTAACGACTGGATCGTCGGCGGCACCGGCCGTGACCACACCTATGGCGGCTGGGGCAATGACTTGCTGAACGCCGACGATGACCTGACCACCAACGGCAGTCTGAATAACATCCCTGAGACCGCGCCGACCTACGAGGATCGGGCCTACGGCGGAGCCGGCAAGGATGTACTGATCGCCAACACTGGCGGCGACCGTTTGATCGACTGGGTCGGCGAGTACAACTCCTACCTGGTGCCGTTCTCCGAGTTCGGCATGGCGACGGTCAGCCGCACCATGCAGCCGTTCCTGCATCACTTCCTCTACGCGGAATCGCTGAGCGACGGCGTGGATGCGACGAGGTTCTCCGACCTGAACGGCGGCTTGACGCCGCCGGTGCCGACCAAGAACAATGACCCCAATCCGGGCCGTAACGGCGAGCCGGCGGGTGAGCTTGGTCTGGTGCTGCAGCAAGATACGGCCTGGCATGCCCAGACCGGAGCGCCGACCGATCCGCAGGCCGGCAACACCCCGGGCACGCAACGCGACGTTCTGCGTAGCGCAAGCTATGCGCCGAACACCGTTACCGGCATGTTCGCCGATACCGGCAGTTGGAGCGTCCTCAACAGCGCCTACCAGAACAGCACGAGCAAGGTAGTCGGAGACAACATCAGCCTGTTCGACCTGAACACCTGGTTGCCGGCGAATTTCTTCGAGATTCAGTCCGTCATGAAAGTCCAGAGCGGTGGAACCCAGCAGAACGGTTTCATCATCTTCGACTATCAGGGAAGCAACAATTTCAAATATGCGGGCATCGATGTCACCAACAACGCGATCAAGATAGGCCAACGGTCAGATGCCGGTTGGACCGATCTTGCAACACTTCCGGCCGGCAAGCCTGGGCTGGGTGTGAACTCGCAAAACACTTTGCTGCTCACGGTCAACGGAACCACGGCAACCCTCGCTGTGACCAGTGCAAACGGCGGTAAGGCCGCAAGCACGTTGAAGGTGTCGTACGTCTTCAACGCCCCGCTGAACACAGGATTGGTTGGTGTCGGCACGAACAACTCAATCGCTGCGTATACTTCGTATACGGTTCAAAGACTGCCGGTGAACTTTACCTACAGCGTGCTGGAAGACCTGTCGGACGGCGTTGCGCAGAACTTCACGCCGGCCACCGGCACGTGGACGACGACCAGCGGTACCAACGGCGTGTACACCGGCACCCCACCGGCCAATGATGCGGCCTTGACTGTGCGTCCGCTGGCTGTCGCGCCGCTGTCCTACGTCGAGTACTCCGCTACCGTTAAGGCCAGCGCGGCGGGCACATCGGCCGGCCTGACGTTCGGCTACAATTCGACGAATGCCTTCCTCTATGCAGGCATTGTTGCAGGTACCAACCAAGTGGTCATTGGCCACCGCGACAACGGCGTCTGGATTACCGACGCTACGGCCAGTGCCACCATCGCTGCCGGGACCAACTACACCGTGCTGGTCGCCCTGACCGAAGGGACGACGAACACCGTAAACGTCGTGCTCAACGGCAAGAGCGTGCTAAGCTTCAACTACAACTACCTTGTGCACGACGGAAGCGTTGGCCTCTACGCGCGCAACGGCAGTGCTACGTTCGATAACATCCTCATTCGCGGCGACGATATTGCCTATGCGGGTGGAGGGACGCCCCAGGTGGCGGCGGGTACGGCCCCGGCGTCGCCTGTTGCGACCGATCTAATCGCCGCCGATCTGGATCTGGTAGCCGACGCGGCCAGGCAGATGTGGATCAAAGCGCTTGGCGCTGACGATCCTCGTCTGGCCGTCCTCAGTCGGGTCAGCGTTCTGGTCAGCGACCTGCCCAACGGAATGCTGGGAGCGACAACCGGCACAACCATCGTCATCGACGCCCGCGCCGCCGGGTGGGGCTGGTTCGTCGACAAGACGCCCAACGACAACAGCGAGTTCTCGCAACGCCTTGGAAACGGGGTGTTTGCGGCGAGCCCGACCAGCCCGGCGTTCGGACGCATGGACCTGCTCTCCACACTGTTGCACGAAATGGGCAACGCCATGGGCTTTGCGGAGGACCAGGGTCAGGACGTCACCGGCATGACCCTGCAAGCCGGCGAGCGGCGGGTTCCGGTCGGAGCAAGCACGCAGCCCGCGGTCGAGCAGTCGGGACTGCAGCTCGGGTTCACCGAGGCACCGTCCGCGAAGCCGATCTTGGTTAACATCGCAGCGACCACCCAGACGATCGATCTGTCGAGCTTGACGGCGTTGTGGCCCACGATACTCTCAAGCGCTACGGCTAGCCCAGCCTTCACAGCGGATGTCGGCGGCAAGTCGGCGGCATCGCACGATCTGGGGCTCGGGTCTTCGGATCTTGAGTCGGATGGGAATGCGAAGCTGAAGATCGATTGGAATCGCAATCGCATCAGCTTCATGGACAAGATTGCATCGTCTAACGCAACACGGGATTGGCAAGACGACTTCCTCAATCATCTGGGAAAGGATGGACTACAACGTAATCCGAACGCAGGTCTGCGAGTTCGTCCCGGAGCCTTTAGCGCTTGAATCATGCTGAAATAGGAGTGCGTGATAATGACGACCCAGCTATTGATTTATGAGACGGTTGTTCCGGTGATGTTTGCCAATCATCGCCACTCCTCGGTTGAATTCGGCCGAAACTATGCTTTCAGCAGCAAGATAAACTCAGTGCCGCTGACCGCCATCGAGTTTCGCGATGCGCAATCCGACTACCCGATCGTGTTTGCGGGTAACAAGGAAGGCGTGATGCCCGCGGTCATTCTCGGCTTGCGCGAGGGCGAAAATCTCTACCTGTCAGACGGTGGCAAGTGGGATGCCCGCTACATTCCGGCCTTTGTTCGCCGCTATCCGTTTGTATTCGCCAAGAGTGATGACGGCGAGAGGTTCAATCTGTGCATCGATGAGATGTTTTCGGGCTTCAATGGCGATGGGCGCGGCGAGCGGCTGTTCGCCGACGATGGCAAGCCCACCGCCTACGTGGAAAACATCCTGAAGTTCCTTCAGGAATATCAACTCCAATTCCTTCGCACCGAACGGTTCTGCAAGAAGATTCTTGAACTCGATCTGCTCGAGCCGATGCAGGCGCAGGTCGAAATGAATACGGGCGAGCGCTACTCGCTCAGCGGGTTCATGGCCATCAACCGTGAGAAGCTCAAGGAGCTGCCTGGCGACAAACTGGCCGAATTGGCCAAGACCGACGAACTCGAACTGATTTATCTGCATTTGCAATCGATGCGTAACTTTGGAGCTTTGAAGGACCGGCTTGCCATGGCGAGGGCTCAAAAGGTCGATTCCGCGCCCGATTCTTCCGCGCCCGATTCAGAGGCTCCATCGATCTCCGGTGAGGATAGTTCAGAGGAGCCCAGGGTTCGAAGGTCGACCGCCAAAGCGGCCAATGGTTCTCGAGCGCCGAGTGCAGCTCTGGAGTAGTGGCAGCGACATGAGCTCCCGGCGGTGCAACCCGCTTTGGGTAGGGCGGCCTGTTATCGATCGTATTCCCGCAGGAGGTGGGACTCCAGTGCACGCCGGTTGTTTGCGCATTTTCTGTTCGTAGCGATAAGATCAACTCTATGACCACCGCGCCGATCTACTCGCTGACCGAAGATGCCTCCCGGGCAGAATCGGCGGCGTGGGCAAGGTTTTCGTCGGCCAACGATACATCCGAATTCTGCAAGAGCTGGCTTGCGATCCTGTGTCTCCAGATCGAGCGCGTGAACGGCGGGCTGCTGCTGTTGGGTCCCGACGCGGACGGCACTTACGTCCCTGCAGCGATATGGCCGCACGAAGGTCGCGATCTGCAGTATCTCAGCCCTGCGGCAGAACGGGTGCTGACTGAAAAGCGCGGACTCGTGGTCGCCTCGGATGGTGGATCGGTGGCGAGGCGCGACCATCCGGCATTTGTGGGGTACCCGATCGAGGTCTCCGGTGTGCTGCACGGTGTCATCGTCCTTGATGTTGCCGCCAGTTCGGAGGCGGCGCTGCAGCGCGCGTTGCGGTTGCTGCACTGGGCGAGCGCCTGGCTGGTCGATCAGTTTCGGAAGCGCGCGATCGAGGAGCGCGACGCGCGGCTTGCACGGCTTGCGCTCGCGATGGACATCGTCGCGACCGCAATCGGACAACGGCAATTGGAGCCGTCGCTGCTTGCCTGTGCCAATGAACTGGCAGGTCGGCTGAATTGTGATCGTGTCAGCATCGGCCTTGAAAGAGCTGGTAGCGCCGAGGTGCGCGCGATTTCGCACACCGCTACCTTCGATGCCAAGATGGACCTCGGCCGGTTGATCGGCGATGCGATGGACGAAGTTCTCGATCTCGACGTCGCCCTTGTTCACCCGCCGCGCGACGAACGCGAAGTTCCCGCGATCGCCCACGCTGAACTCGCGCGCGAGTTCGGGGATATTGCGGTATGCTCCGTGCCGCTGCTTGATGATGGGCATGCCATCGGCGTGGTGACGTTCGAGCGCGGCGAAGGAGCCGTCTTTGACGTTGAAACAGTCGAGTTGTGCAAAACCGTCGGTGGGCTGCTCGGACCGATCCTGAGGCTGAAGCGCGACGGCGAACGTAGCCTCTGGTACCGCGGGCGCATTGCCTTCGGAGAGAGTGCGCAAGTGCTGTTCGGGCCCCGCCACCCCGGCGCAAAGCTGATTGCGCTTGTCATCATGGGAACGGTACTCGTTTTCAGTATCGCTAGCGGGCTCTACCGGGTTACGGCCAAGACCGTGATCGAAGGTGCCGTGCAACGCGTGGCGGCCGCGCCATTTGACGGGTTCATCTTGCAGACATACGTCCGGGCAGGCGACACCGTGCGAAGCGGACAATTGCTCGCGCAACTGGACGATCGTGATCTGAAACTCGAGCAATCACGACTGACTGCCGAGCGCGAGCAATCGCTGCGCAAGCACAGACAAGCGCTTGCCACGCAGGATAGAGCGGCGATGATGATCATCGCGGCACAGCTCGATCAGGTCGAGGCCGAGCTGACGCTGACAAACGACAAGATCGCACGGACCAAGCTGGTGGCGCCGTTTGATGGGATCATCGTCAGCGGTGACCTCAATCAACTGCTGGGGACGCCGGTCGAGCAGGGGAAGGTGCTGTTTCAGGTCGCTCCACTCGATGCCTACCGGGTCATTCTTCAGGTGGAGGAACGCGACATTGCCCATGTTGCGGTTGGCCAACACGGCGAGCTGACCCTTTCCGGGATTCCGGATCAATTGATGGATTTCACCCTGACGCAAATTACGCCGGTGTCGACGACCCAGGAAGGGCGGAACTACTTCCGGGTCGAGGCACAGCTTGTCAATGCGTCGGACCGGGTACGTCCGGGCATGGAAGGATTGGGTAAGGTCGCTATCGGGCAGCGAAAGCTGATCTGGATCTGGGGGCATACCCTGTTCGATTGGATACGCCTGTCGATCTGGAAATGGCTGCCTTGACGGGAAGCACATGAACGTCCCGCTTTTGAGCAACTGGTGGTACAGGGTTGCAGCACGAAAGCCAAAGCTGCGTTCTCACGCACGTCTCTATCGGCACCGATATCGCGGCGAAGTGTGGTATTTGCTGCAGGATCCAGCCTCCACTCGGGTTCATCGTTTTTCGCCTTCGGCGCGGCTGATCATTGCCTTGATGGACGGCAAACGGAGCATTGCCGAACTTTGGGAAATCGCCAACAAGCACCTTGGCGAGGATGCGCCGACCCAGGACGAAGTTATCCAGTTGCTCGGTCAATTGCATTCGGCCGACCTGCTCGAAAGCGATGTGACGCCCGACGTGGCCGAGTTGTTTGCTCGCGGGGAACGCGAGGAGCGGGCGCGTTTTCTTCGAACCTACGCCAATCCGATGGCGTTGCGGATACCGCTGTTGGATCCGGACGCCGTTCTGAATCGTTGTCAATGGTTGATTAGACTGATCTGGAGCCGCTGGGGCGGTTTGTTGTGGCTTGTTGTGGTACTGCCGGCGTTGTTCCTGGTCCCATCGCACTGGCCGGAGCTCAGCCATAACCTCAGCGACCGGATCCTTGCGGTCGACAATCTGTTCGCGTTGTATCTGGTTTTCCCGGCTATCAAGGCCCTGCATGAGCTTGGGCATGCGACAGCAACCAAGGCAGGCGGCGGCGAAGTGCACGATATGGGGATCGTGCTCCTGGTCCTGCTGCCGGTGCCCTACGTGGAAGCCTCCGCCGCCAGTGTATTCAAGTCGAAGTACCGGCGGGCGCTGGTCGGCGCTGCTGGCGTCATCGTGGAGCTCTTTGTTGCGGCGATTGCTTTCTACTTCTGGCTCCTGATCGAGCCCGGGATCGTCCGGGCTGTTTTGTTCAATGTGATGTTGATTGCGGGCGTTTCCACGCTGCTGTTCAACGGCAATCCGCTATTGCGCTACGACGCCTATTATATCCTGGCGGACCTGACCGAGATTCCGAATCTGGCGGCGCGATCGACGCGTTACTGGGGTTATCTGATCGAGCGCTATCTGCTTGGGGTGTCTGAAAGCGAACCCCCGGATGCGAGCATCAGCGAAAAGACGTGGTTCGTCTGTTATGGCTTTGCGTCCACGATCTATCGGATGCTGGTCACGATCGCGATCGCACTGTTCATCGCCAGCCGATTCTTCGTCGTCGGCGTGATCTTGGCGATTTGGGCAGTGGGTGCGATGGCGATGTTTCCGGTGTTCAAGGCCGTGAAGCATCTGGTAGGTAGTCCACGCCTGCACAAGCATCGATCTCGGGCGATCACCGTCACAGTATCGCTTCTCATCGCTGCTGTCGGTTTCATTCTCATGGTGCCGATGCCATACCATTCTTATGCCGAAGGCGTGGTCTGGCTGCCTGAGCAGGCGGTGGTACGGTCCGGTGCGAACGGATATTTTCAGGATTTCCTGATCCAGCCGGGCGCCGCCGTCATCAAAGGGCAAGCCCTCACGCAAAGCGTCGATCCCGTCGTTGAAGCGCAATTGCGCCAAAGCATCGCCAAGGTCGCCGAGCTCGAAGCCGAATACGCTGCCGACTTCGTCCAGGACCGGACCAAAGCCGAGATGGTGAACGATCGGCTTGATGCGGAACGGGCGCGCCTGGCGCGTGCGCAGGAGCGGACCGATGCCCTGGTAGCTCGCGCCAATACGGATGGCATATTCACTGTCTCACAGATGGGCGATATGCCCGGACGCTATTATCACAAGGGCGAGTTGCTGGGTTATGTGATGGGGAAAACCTCGCCGATCGTGCGCGTGGTGGTGCCCCAGGATGCCGTCGATAACGTTAGAGCCCTCACCAATCATATTCGACTTCGTCTGGTTCATCAGCCCGGAGCCGTGATGACGGGCTCGATGTTGCGGGAGGTCCCGGGTGGCGAGGAGCAGCTCCCGAGCGCGGCGCTTGCGGCCGAAGGCGGTGGCGAGATAGCAACCGATCCCCGCGAGAACAAAAACCCCAAGGCGCTTCAACGCATGTTCCAGTTCGACATCGCGATTGATCAACCCAACGATATCGAGAAGTTCGGGCAGCGCGTCTTCGTGCGCTTTGAACATCAAAAGACGCCTCTATCCGTGCAATGGTATCGAAGCATCCGGCGGCTATTTCTATCGAGCTTAAATGTCTAGGGGCATCATGATCACCGAGGCGGGCGAACTGGCGGACGGGCGTCCGTACGCTGAGCGATCGGAGCGCGAGCCCAGCTTCCATGACAAGGCGGCCGAGTTTTTGCTGGGTTGCACGGTTCGGCCAGCTCGTCAGATCCTCTTCAATTCCGCGCGCGGTTTGGCATCCATCGTTCCGCTGGTACGACAGTACGAATCCACGCTTGCGCGAACGCCCGACGCGGATCTCGTAGCGCGGGCCGGAAGGATGCGCGGGCGGCTGCGGAAGGAAGGCTTTTCCGAGACGATCGTTGCCGAATGCTTTGCTCTTGTATGCGAAGTCGCTTCGCGCACGATCGGCAAGCGGCACTTCGACGCTCAACTGATGGCTGGGTGGGCGTTGCTGCAAGGCACGTTGATTGAAATGGAGACCGGAGAGGGTAAGACGATCGCGGCAACGCTCGCAGCCAGTACGGTTGCCCTTGCGGGTTATCCCGTGCACGTCATCACCGTCAATGATTATCTGGCAGAACGTGACGCGGAGGAGATGGGGCCGCTCTATCGCTATCTGCGTCTCAGTGTTGGTGTCGTCGTACAAGGCCAGACGCGGGAAGTGCGCCGGAAAGCTTACGCGAATTCGGTGACTTATTGCACAAACAAGGAACTAGCCTTCGATTATCTGCGCGATCGCGTCGCCTTGGCGAATCGAGGCAGCCGGCTGCATCTTTCGCTGGAAAAGATTTGTGCTTCCGCAAGTCGCGAGAGCGAACTGGTCTTGCGTGGCCTCTACTTTGGGATTGTGGACGAAGCTGACAGCATCTTTATCGATGAAGCGCGCACCCCGCTTATTTTGTCCGCAACCGCCGGGGCCAGCGAGGCACAAGAACAATGCGCCCGCGCGCTGGAAATCGCCGCCGGCCTGGATAGCGGCCGCGACTATCTGATTGAGCTGGTGGAACGCCGGGTTTCGCTAACGGCCGCCGGCCGCGAGAGGCTCGGTGAGCTCGCGCACAAATCGAGCGGTGTATGGACGTCGGTTCGCGCCCGTGAAGAGCTGGTTACGCAGGCGCTCAGCGCGCTACACCTGTTCCGCCGTGACCAGCATTATGTGGTCAGCGAGGGTAAGGTCCAAATCGTCGATGAATCGACCGGCCGCGTAATGCCCGACCGTTCATGGGAAGGCGGCCTGCATCAGATGATCGAGGCAAAGGAGCGATGCGAACTGACTTTGCCACGGGAGACCCTGGCGCGGCTCACCTATCAGCGGCTGTTTCGGCGTTACATCAGGTTGGCCGGAATGACCGGCACGGCGAGCGAGGTGGCGCGTGAGATCAGGTCGGTCTACGGGCTCGATGTCGTGCGGATCCCTTTGCATCGACCCTCGCGGCGGAAATACGTCAAGCCGCTTGTGTTCCGAACGAGGGAGGAGAAATGGCGGGCGGTGGCCAATTCAGTCGAACGCCTTGCCATCAAGGCTGGCCGGCCCGTGCTGATTGGGACGCGCTCAGTGAAGGCATCGGAAGAGATCAGCGCGGTGCTGACCGAGAGGGGCATCGAACATGCACTACTGAATGCCAAGCAGGACCAGTTCGAGGCCGATGTCGTCGCACTCGCGGGGCAGCCCAACCGGGTGACGGTGGCAACAAACATGGCAGGTCGCGGCACCGACATCCGGCTGGGTCCCGGCGTTGCCGAACGTGGCGGCTTGCACGTCATCCTGACTGAATACCACGAGTCTCGGCGCATCGATCGTCAATTTTTCGGCCGCTGCGCGCGTCAGGGGGATCCCGGTAGTTGTGAAGCGATCGTCTCACTCGATGACGAAATCTATGTGGTTTATGCCCCAACCGAGACTGCGCTGGTCGCGCGCGTCGTGATGCGCGCTGCAAGAGCATCGGCTGCGCTTTACCAGGGGCTGCGTGGTCTGGCCCAGTTTCGCGCTGAACGACGTGGCGCATACATCAGGCTACAGAATCTCGCGCAGGATCGACGATTGGAGCGGGTGCTGGCGTTTTCGGGAAGGGCAGAGTAACGGCCGTCGCCGCAGCGCATGCCGGAAACGGTGAAGACTACCTTGAGCGAGCAGGCAACAGTTGAGGATCGGCAATGTTGAAGCAACTTGGAAGGAGCGATCGGCTCACAAATCTCAATGAGCCGTGCCGGATCATGCGCCGGCGGGCGCGCGCGTTATCCACGCTGGTCGTGGCACTTGGTATCGTTGTGCCCGCGCACGCACAGGACCAGGATGGTTTTCTTTGCCTGATCCAACCGAAGATGACGCTGAAATTGGGGACTCAGGTGCCCGGGTTGATCAGCGAAATGCTGGTGGATCGCGGCGCGATGGTCAAGAAAGGCGATGTGATCGCGAGGCTTGAGTCGGGTGTTGAAGCCGCCGCCGTCTTGCTGGCTGAGGCGCGGGCTGGCAATGAAGCTTCAGTGCGATCGAGCCAGGCGAAGGTCGAGTACCAAAGGCGCAAGGAAGAGCGCATGAGGGCGTTACGCAAGAACGATACGGTAGCGTTCTCGGCCGCCGATGAGGCTGAAACTCTTGCCCGGGTCTCCGAGAGTGAACTCGACGAAGCGAAGGTCAATCTTCAGCTGGCGCAAACGGAGGCCGTACGTGCTCGCGAAATCTTCAATCAACGTATTGTTCGGAGTCCGATCGACGGTGTCGTGGTGGCGCGCTCCCTTGGTCCGGGAGAGTATGCGTTCGACCAGGGGCACCTGATTACGATCGCGCAAATCGATCCGCTCAACGTTGAAGTTTATGTGCCGCTCAGCCAGTTTGGCAGGATTCGAGCCGGTATAATGGCCGAGGTTTACCCGGAGGATCCTGTGGGTGGCAAGTACAATGCGGTGGTAACCGTGGTGGACCAAGTCTTCGATGCGGCCAGCGGCACGATCGGGGTGCGGCTCGAACTTCCCAATCCGAACCATGCGATTCCCGCCGGACTCAAGTGCCGGGTTCGTTTTCCTGGTGTTGGCTGACAAATATCGACCCGGTGAGAAAACCCGGTTAGCCCATTCCGCAGCGATTTCCCGAACCACGCGCCTAGCGAGCTGAAAAGGGTGCAAGATGCTGGAAGGTACCATCAAGACCTATCACGGCGACCGGGCGTTCGGCTTCATCAGGCCGGATTCCGGCGGCACCGACATTTTCTTTCATCTCAAATCATGCTCTCCCGGGCTCACGCCCGAGGCCGGCGCCCGGGTGAGCTACAACCTGGCTCCCGATCAGAGGTCCGGCAAGCGGCAGGCCGTCAGCGTCCGGATCCTGGCGACTGCGCATAGCGCGCCTGTTCTGACACGCTACGTCAGATCGTCACGGTTGCCACGCTAGTCGATGGTTGGTCGGCCGCCCCGGTATATCCGTCGCCGTTTTTGTTGACGTGCATGGGCGGTTGCGTTTCACCTTGAGAAGGACGTCATGCTGGGTCGGCTTCGAAAACTCGTTTTCCATATTCGACGACGTACTCCCGCCGCGCGCTTCGCCGAAAGCATTCGCCGCGTGAATCGCCTCGTGCGCCTCATGTCGACGTTGCCAAGAAGATCTCCTCGCAAGTCTGGCCAAAGCTGACGATGTCGGCCGATCTCGACGGAATCGCAGACTGATTGATCGCCCGCCGGGCGCATTGGGAGCCAAGGCCGCCGGACCGCGGCGGCAAGGCCCCGGCAGCGGAACGTTTACGGCGGGCATTAACTTCATTTACTGGGTGTTAACCATAAGCGCTCAGCCTTGCTGGGCGGCTTCGAACCGCCATTTGCGCGTGGCCTGGCTCGTCATGACAGGGTGCGCCTAGTCGTCTTCGGATCGGCCGGCGTTGTGATCAGCAGATGTAAATTCGGCTAGCAAAGGACTGCGTCGAGCATCATGCCCACGGGTTTTCGAAAGACGTGGAAGGTGAATTGCGCCCGGTATGCCATCGCGTTGACGCTGTCGATCTGGGGCGCGGGCTGCGCGACGTTCGAACCGGTCCGCGCAACCTCGACGAGGCCGGTTGCCTGGGATGGCCTCGGGCGAAATCCCAATCAAACCAAGTCAAAGATGCATCGCCCAGTCACTGCGCCTCAGGCGTCATTGGATCGCATTTCCGAAAGGGAGCGGGCGCTGACGGCGCTGCGTCCGTACTCCAGCGCCTGGTGGGCCGTTCACGACGAAATCGAAGGCGAACGGGACAGGCAATTGGCTGAAAAGCTCGTCATCTGCCGCGATTGCCTGTCGGGCTTCAGTGCCGCCGAGACGACCGGCTCGTTGGCCGGGAGCGGCCGCTGATAGTTGAGACCCGGCGGCCCGTGCCCGTACGGACTTCCCCGGCGTGGGCGAATCGGGCCTAGTTCCGTTCGAAACGTGTGCCCGTAAATCAATTGACGGAGCAGCGGTTGGACGATCTGGATCGCAAGATTGAGTTGCTCAAGGAGTCGCTGACGGCGGCATGGAGCAGTCTCGCCACATTCTCCAGCCCTCCCGTCGACAAAAGCGAAATGCGCGCACAGGCAAAACGCTGCAGCGAGGAGCTCAAGCGCTGCCTCCTGATCGTCGAGGCCAGGCAGACGCGTGAGCACGCGAAAGCGCTATCCGCCTACGAGGGCCGCGCGCTGCCAAAGCCGCATCTCCGCTTTCTCCTGGCCGAGGCAGTCAAGGACGCCGGAGGCCGGGGATGAACCAGCTTCGGCCGCCTCTGGACGTGGCTGCGCTTCCGGCGAGGTAAGCGGCAGAAGCGCTGACGTAAATTCCTCCGCGAGAAATCGTCCGGAAACCAAATTTCCGAATTGCCGACATCGCGGCGAAACTTTGCAGGACTAGCCTCTCCACTGTTTCAAGCGATGGGGATTGATCATGTGGGCATTTCTGAACGAGCTGTACCGCGAATACTGCCTGGCCCGGATGAACGAAATCCGGAAGTTCGAGCTGACGCATTGAGGAAGGCGACAGCCATTTAACGATCCCCCTAGAGCCATTGCTTTGCTAGCCGGCCAATCCGGGCGATGCCGGTGGTCTCTCGTCAGCCTTTTCGGTTTGCCGAGACCTTCGATCTTGCGGGTGATGTCGCGGATGATGCGGCCGAGATAGGCTCGGACCGTCCTCAAGGCTCAGTTGGCGCGCTTGAACTGCTTGGCGTGGGCATAGCGCTGATGCTTGATCAGCGCGAACTTGCCCACCCAAGCATAGGACTCTCGCGTTCATAGCTAAACCCGGTTGTGTCGTGCAGCATAAGAAAGAGACCTTCAGCGGCGGCGGGACGATCACGTGTCGATTGGAAGTCGCCCGCCAGAATGTCCACTTCGCTGACCCGCTCATTAGAGAAGAAGCGATAGGCTGCCTTGGTATTCGCCCAATCGGCAGACGAGCAATGCTTTGTCCCATGGCGCTTCCAATCTGCGTGGCAGTTTGCGGAATCTGTCGCCGAACCGCGCGTCCCTAAACTCGCGTCCACTACTCTCTCGACCAATCCAACATTCACCTTAAGGATCGCAAATGGCCTTTTGCAGATCGATCCCTTAACCTCAGCCCCATAGAGCACCCCCTCGCGAATCAGGTGGTCAGCAAGGAATCACAAGTGACTCTTTCGACTCAAGATTTCGCCGATCAGCGGATCCGTTCGATGTATTTTCACCGGATGGATACAGCGGAATCGAGCATGGCGCGCGAAGAGGGCACCCACAAATTCCTGCCGCCGCACGCGGATGCACGTCGCCCCGTGTTCATCGGACCACATGTTGCCGTCGCGCGCGCCGAGCGGCTTACGCCGCAAAGGCGGCGCGTGAGAGTTACTCCCGTGCCGGGCAGTCTGCTGGCATCGGTGCTTACGCCCTCGCAGGGCGATCGGTCGGCTTTCGCTGGAGCGATCTGACTGCGTCGCGTGCGGGCCTTTCTATGGCAAAATAGCTGAGGACCGAGATGCCAAAGGTCGCAACGATCAGTGCTGCGTATACCCAAATCGACCACGTCCTAGACACACCGAAAGCAAGTCGGAACAAGAGGAATACGATGAAGTGCATCAAATAGATTGAATAGGAAATGACGCCGAGAAAATGCAGTGCCTTCGACCCTAGTACGAGCGATGTTGCAGAGGTCTGATCTGTCGCGGCGAGCACCACGAACGGAAACAGAAAGACAAGCGCGTGCGAATTTGCCAGGCCAAAATATAACAAGACCAGAATGGCCCCGAAGCAGAGCCAGATGAGAGCTGAGAACTTGGTGCAGAGCGTGTGGATCTCGTCCCGTTGCTCGAAGCTCGAGAACGCGATCCATCCCGTGGTGAAGCCGGCAATTCCTCGCACGAGATTCACCCAGTAGCTCCAAGGGCTCTCGGCGACATAGAGCTCGGGGTTCGTCAGCCGTTCATCGAAAAACCTGACGAAAAGACCATAGGAAACGGCAGTGAGCGCGATGACGCAGAGCAGTTTGACGTTTTCCGAACGCGGCGCCTTCAGGCGCAGCAGCAGGGGAAACAGCAGGATGTAGCAAAACCATTCGATTGATATCGACCAGGACTGCATGTTCCAATGCACTCCGGTACCGATGATCGGCCAGGCGTTCAGCATCAACACCTGCAGCACAAAGTCGGTAAGGGACGTGCTGGCAGGATAGGTCGTTGGGTTGACGAGAACGGGCCAGGTATAGGTCGCCCCGACAATGATTAGCGTAACAAGGTAAAGGGGATAAATGCGAGCAATGCGCGCGATCAGGTAGCGTGAGAACTGAAAGTTCGTCCCGGTGTAGACGTAAGAAAGCGTGAAGCCGCTCAGGCAAAAAAACAGATCGACGGCGGCATCATGCCAGAGGAAGAATTCCTGGAGGTCATAGGGCAGTGTGGGGTGGAAGTGCGCCAGGGCGACGACCGTGGCCGCAAGTCCGCGGAGCCCTGTCAGCGCCTTGAGCTCTTGGCGCAGATGGTGCGCAGGACCGTTTTGCGCGATGTGACGAGACTCCAAGTTTGCGCTCTCCCTTTTGCGCCGCACGGACTCGTAGCATCAAGACGGTCGCCTAACAATTTGAGCAGGTGTGGAAGTCGTGTTGATGGTTAGCCGCCGGGCGGAACCATCCTGCCCGAATTCCGGCGCCGTTCCCCGTGTGACCACTTTTGGAGTTGGCTCGCCCCTCCAAATGCCAGAACTTGTCAGGCTCTACCGACTTCGCCTCCGTTCACTCGCGCCATGGCGGAGACGGGTTCGAGTGCCGTCTCGCGTCATCTTTTCAATAACTTAGCCCACACTTCCGATTTCGCGACGAACGACATTATCGGAAGTTCTTCGTTAGGCTTTTTCTTTGTCTCGATGACTCGAAACGCCGGACGCCTGCCACGCTGATTGGGCTGTTAGCCATGCGCGCAGCTGCTTGTTGCGGCCGACGCGCGTTTGCCGTTTTGTTGGATCGATCCTTGATCGAGGCGTTGCCAGGCGTTGACCTAGACCGCGCTTGTTCTGCAAATGCCGAACCTCGCTCTCGCCCCCGGATGGTCCGAGCGCCGAGCAGGCCCACGGGTCACGCAGTGGCGGCAATCCAAGCTGGAGAGGTGAGGGCGCCTCTGTGGCCGTTGTCGAGACGGGCAATTTTGCGGCAGCCATCGGGTTGCGCACATTTATCGAAGTTGACTTTGATTGACGTCCAGGACGGAAAGCATGGTTTCAAATAGTCGGTCTGTTCAGATGGATTCAGAAGCGAAGATGAGCGCGTCCCCTGCGCGCAACGATCACCTTCGGCCATGGTTGCCGCTTTTATTCGCAGCCACAACGTACCTGACCCTCATTACCAAGAGGTTCGGCCTATTAATGGATGCCGACATCTATTGGCACATTGTGGTCGGGCAGTGGATCATGGATCATCGTGCTGTACCTCACGTTGATTTGTTCTCTTTCACGATGCCCGGCGCGCCCTGGATAACCAGCGCGTGGTTGGCAGAAGTCATTTATTTCGTTGCGTTCAAATTGGCCGGGTGGCCCGGACCTGCAATTCTTGCCGCGCTGTCGGCGTCTGTGGCGATTTTTCTGCTTACCCGCCTGCTACTGAAAAGATTACCGAATGTGCCGGCCGCGGTCATCGTGGCGGCTGCAATCGCCATGGCGGCGATACACACGATGGCACGGCCGCATGTCCTGACCTTCCCGTTGATGGTGCTGTGGGCGAACGCCCTGGTAGAGGCGAGTGAACAACGACGAGCGCCTTCACTCTGGTACGTCCCGCTCATTACGCTCTGGGCGAACCTTCACGGCAGTTTTACGATGGGGCTGGCGTTGATCGCGCCGTTCGCCCTGGAGGCGGGTTGGACCGCAGACAAATCCGCTCGCGCAAAGATCGCGTTGCAATGGCTTCGATTTGGGGGCCTTGCTCTCGGGGCCGCCTGCATCACGCCGTATGGGCCGGAATCGATCCTCGTTACTGTACGCCTTTTTCAACTGGGACCGATTCTTTCAAAGATAAACGAGTGGCAACCGCTGGACTTCAGCGAAACAAACTCCGTAACGGTTTGCTTGATTGCTGGCGTTGGCTACCTCCTGTACAGCGGGCTCAAGCTGCCTCCGATCAGGATCGCCGCGCTTCTCGCGGTCGTTTGGCAGACCCTTGTACATGTACGCTACGTCGACGTTTTCGCACTGGTTGCGCCATTCTTCATTGCGGGCCCGTTAGGCCAGCACCTTTCGTGGCTCCAGTCGCAACACGGCAGGAAAGACGTACAACCAGCAAGGTCAGCGTTTGTCGCAGCTATCGCTGCTCTAGTTGTCGCGACTGGCGTGATCGTCGCGAGCGTGCATCACACGCCACCACATGTTCCGCGCGTTGCGGTCGAAAAGCTCAAGGAGTTAAATGCAAATCGCATCCTGAATGAGTACTATCTCTGCGGATATCTTATCTTTCAGGGCTTTCCGACGTTCATCGATTCTCGTGCCGAATTTTATGGGGCGGCCTTTCTTACCCGCTATTACCGGGATCTTTCGCTTGAGGATATGGCGGACTTCGTCAGATTGCTTGACGAATACAAGATCGATGCAACGCTGCTATTCCCGTCAACCCGAGCTGTCGGTCTGCTCGATCGACTGCCAGAATGGGAGCGGGTGTATGCGGATGAGGTGGCCGTCGTCCACGTTCGGCGCGCGCGTCCCAAAAATGCGGATGCCCGAAGGTAGGGCGCTGTCCTGCATCCCTCAAAAGCTATCCGGTTGCCGGGTCGGCGCTGCGCGACGGTAAGAAATCAGGATACGAGCGAAACCCAGCCCCAGCGAGCCGCCGGGCGTGCCCTCCGTGCAAATACGGAAGCGGCTGCCAGAGTAAGGTTAAGAAAAAGTTAGTGCTGACAATTTTAGCCGAAATACTATAAAACTTAACGGTTGGCAGCGGATTGTGTGCCGACGGCTTTGCAAATTCATCTGGTATAAAGGATTTCCCATGTCGAAGTTTTACATCAAGACCGCGGAAGCTTTGGAACGGCTGCGCGCGGACAGGGAGGGCGTCGTGTCCTTCGAGTACATCATCGTCGCAGCTTGCATCGTCGCCGTCGTGATTGCTGTGTTCAAGACTGACAACAGCGTCTCGACTGCGCTGGCCGCGGGAATCACCAAGATTTCCACTGCGATGGCTGGCCTCTGAATTGACCGCTCGGAGAGGGCGCCCGGATCCTGCACCTCAAGGCGCCCGCTTTTAAATATCGGCGAGTGGAGGTCGCGGGACTTAGGCACGCGTGATCCCGTTGCGATCTGTCTTCTGGCTCGCACTGCCTAGATCCTGACAGCGAAGTCAAGCTGACCTCCACTCAGGATTGCGCGGCTGCTCGCTGGTCGGCATGATCTTGTCCATAGACGCAGCGCCGACTTTTTGCACTATTTACATCCTTATTGATTACCGATCCGCTAGGTTAGCATCTGTTTGTGGCACCGGTCCGCAAGGCGGCAAAGTCATCCGGGCAGCACGGACAGCATTTGGCGCAGCCATCGCAGCCGGCGTTGTCGCGATCGGGGTGATCGTGGTCGACCCAAGCGCGACCATTTCAAGCATTCACCCGGTGTTCGCGAGTTCGTTCGTTTCAGGGTCTGGTCGGCGAATTGAAGATCGACAGGATGCTTCTGCCCTTGTCAACTTGGACTGTCGGCCTGCTTGATCAACCGCTGGACCGAGAGTGGAGCGCGAGGTCGCCCTCGTCCGGTCCGCGATCAAGCCGCATCGAGCGCCAAGCACCACTGTCAGGGTCGTTTCGCCACTACCTGAAATTGTGGTGGTGCCGGAATGTTGAGCATAGCTGACGAGAACTTGTGCGAAGCTTGGCGCATTTCGCGTGCGCTACAGGATTGGCAGCTGTCCGCGCGTCTTTGCCTCAATAACCGCCTTGTATTTCGGGAAGCCCTACACCGTATTCGCACGGACCGGCATCAAGGCGATTGCCGAGTAAGTGAATTCTCCAGTCATCTCAAGCTATTCCGGCCATTGTCTGCGCTGCAGCCCCGCGAGCGAGTCGCCAGCTGCTGCGTCGGTAGGGTTAACGAACGATTACCAGATGACAGGCAACTGGCGAGATACTATAAATAAATTGCAGTTGGCTCCGGATTTTGCACGCCAACGGTATCGCGTAAATTCATCGTAAAAAGGGATTTATTCCTATGCTTAAGCATTACATTAAAACCACGGAAGCTCTGAAGAATCTTGTCGCCGACAAGAAGGGCGTGGTGTCGTTCGAGTACATCATCGTCGCGGCTTGCATCGTCGCCGTGGTGATTGCTGTGTTCAAGACCGACACCAGCGTCTCGACTGCTTTGCACAGCGGGATCACCAAGATCTCGACAGCTATGGCTGGCCTCTGATTTTACTACTGGAGGGGGGGGGGGCAGCGCCTTCCCCCGTATCCGCTGCCCATATACTCAGGATTTCATTTTACAGGGGTGGATTGAACAGACGTCTCGTTTTTGAAAAGCTCCTCGAGCCAAGGAGGGATCTTTTCGGTTTGGGTATTGCGTGAAGACATTGAAGCTGTGTGCTTCGCATATGCGATCTTCGTTGTTTGTGCTGTGGTTGTAGTGACTGCTGTGTTCGGTCCTGGCAACGATATCTCGGCGGCGTTAACGGGCCCGCTCGCTGCGATAGGTAATGCCATAGCCACCGCAGCTCGAGTTTGATACCGCCGCCTGACGCAGACATTTGGAGCCAACGATAACCCATTTTGGACGTGTATTTTCTTACTGTGTTGAGGCGTGTATGTGATGAGTTTGATTGTTCTCATAGCCTCGGTTCTGCAAATTCTGCTATTGTTGTATGTGGCGACGATCGATGTCGCGACGAGACTGATCCGAAACGAGATTTGTCTGTCGCTGGCGCTGTTCGGGATCGTGAGCCAATTTGCCAGCCCAATGCAGCTTGCGGAGTCGCTAATCGTCGCCGCGATCCTGTTTCTGCTGCTGTTCGCTATCTACACACGAGGAGCGATTGGCGGCGGCGACGTCAAGCTGCTGGTTGCCCTGGCAGTTGGCCTCCCGCTGCCCGACGTGATCCAGTTGCTGACCGTCACCGCGCTGGCTGGCGGCGTTCTCGCCCTCGCGCATCTGGTGATGCGCAACCTACCATATCCGAGATTGGCTCCCACCGGTGCGTCATTCGCTCGCCGGGTCTACGCGATAGAGCGCTGGCGCCATCTGCGGCACGCACCGCTGCCGTATGGCATTGCCATAGCCTGCGGTGGCATCTGGACGATTTTGAGCAAAGGATTTTGAGATGTCATCCGCTTTGCGTATTTCGATCATCGTAGTGCTGTTGCTCGCAACCACCGCGTTCGCACTGATTGCTTTCAACATGAATCAGCCGAGACAGGCCCCCGTGGCAATCGTGGAGGGCGCGCCGGCGGCCGCACCTGCGCCGCATGCAACGGTCGGCTATTTCGTTGCGGCCCGTTCGCTACCGAGGGGCACATTGGCCCGTGACGAGGACTTCGCGATACGCACGTCTGCGCCGGAAAGTGTTCCGGCGGGAGCGATCCTTGAGACGCCCGACTCCAAGGCTGGACTTCCCGGTGCTCTGGTTCGTAAGTTCGTCGACGCTGGCAGTCCCGTGACGTTGCAGGACATCTTGCGTCCGAAGGATCGGGGGTTTCTCGCCAGCGTCCTGGCACCGGACAGTCGTGCTATTAGCATCAAGGTCGACGAGGAGTCCGGCGTCTCTGGCCTGATCAGGCCGGGTGACCACGTGGATGTCTTGTTGACCCAGGTGTTTGAGAAGGGAAATCCGGCGCGCCGTGCTCTGAGCGAAACCGTTTTGCGCAACGTTCGGGTTATCGCTATTGATCAGGAGATCGTGCAGGGCGGGCGCGGCATCAGCAGCGTGACAGGCAAACAGGCGCAAACCGTGTCATTGGAGCTTGGGCCTGACCAGGTCAAGAAGATCACCGTCGCAAAGCAGCTCGGAACGCTCTCACTTTCTGTGCGCGCAGCTGTCGACGAATGGGACAAGGCAGACAGCGGCGCCATGTCGAGCTGCGATGTATCGCCCGAGCTCGCCCGCCAAAATGCAATTGCCGGCCACACGACGGAGGTGGTCATTCATTCTGGCGGTGAGCGTAAGGAGTTCTCCGTCAGGAGAGAAGGCCCAGACAGCGGCCTCACGGACGTCAGCTGCGATGGGTCGCCGGAGCTTTCCCGCGAGACGACAACGACGGCGGCGGCCGGCTACTCCGGCAAGTTGCAGGAGAAAAGATGATGAACATGACAATGGTAGGCGTGCCTGAAGCTGTATCCGTCGTCGCGCGCGACCGGGTTGTCTGTTTCGTCGATGACGAGTTGAGCGCCGCGGCTCTGCGCAAAGGCCTCGATGGCAGCAACTTGGTGATCAGGCGCGGAACGATCCGCAATGCGATACGCATGCTCGAAACCGATACTGAGCTGTTTGCGTTGGTGGTCGACATCAGTGGTATCGATGATCCGTTTACCGAACTGGAGAGGTTGGCAAGCGTCTGTCCACCCGACGTCCGGGTGTCTCTGATCGGTGAGAGCAGGGAAATCATTTTCTACCGCGAACTGATGGAAATCGGCGTGACGGAGTACCTTCCGAAGCCGCTCACGCGTGACATGGTGCTCGACATGCTGCGCCCGAAGCTGCTGGGCGACGTGCCGAGCAGTCAAGCTGATCGTGGTGGGCATGTGATATCGATCTGCGGGGCACAGGGAGGCGCCGGAGCAACCAGCATCGCCATCAATCTCGCACTGCAACTCGCCGAGGCCACCAAGGCCAAGGTCGCTTTGCTTGACCTTCATCTGCAGAATGGTGAAACGGCAGTCATGTTGGGCGTTCAGCCCGGGCCGGGGCTCCGGATTGCCCTGGAAAACCCGATGCGGGCGGACACATTGTTCCTCGAGCGCGCGGCAATTGATGTCAACGAGCGGGTTTGCCTGATATCTGCCGATGAGGATCTGGATGCACAGCTCGACATCACCGAAGCGGGCGTGCGACATGTGTTAGGACTGCTCCGTCAACGGTTCAACTACATTGTGGTCGACGTACCGGTCCCGTTTGGACCGTCGATGCATCCGGTACTCATGCTATCGCGTCACGTTCTCGTGCTGCTGGAGGCCGAAGTGACCGGACTTCGCAACGCCCACGCGCTCCGCAACGCTGTCACCAACATCGCTGGCAAGGATCGGGTCTTTACTTTGCTCAATCGTGCCGATCGGCCCGGGGGCCTTCCCAGGGCAACGATCGTCAAAGCCCTGGGCGCGGAGCCGGACATGGTGATTCCCGATCTCGGAAAGGGGATGACCCAAGCGGTTAATCTCGGAATTCCGGCTCTCAAGCACGTCAGGGGATTGCGACGTTACCTTGCTCCGATCGTGCGGGAGATCACAGGGGTCGGCGCCCAGCCGAAGGGACGCTTGCGGAGGCTGCTTGGGTTATGAAGAAATTCGGGAGGCGCGCAGACGACCCGGCGGATCGTTTGCCTTCATTGATGTCAGTGCCTGAATCGCCACCAAGCTTGCCTGCATCGGCGCCAGGCTTGACGCCGGGGCAAGTCGAACCTCCGGCTCAGCATCATCCGGTGATGTCGGCATCGCTACGCGAACGCGTCATCGAGCAGATCGAGCCATCGGCAGCGGCGACGGTTTCGCGCGACGTTCTACGGCGGCAGATCGAGGAAATCATCCACGGCATCGCCAACCAGGACCGTCTCGAACTGTCCGGTCGCGAGCAGCTTCTGCTAGCGGACGAGATTGCGGACGACATGACCGGCTACGGACCGCTCCGTCCGCTCCTGCAGGATGAATCTATCAGCGATGTGATGGTCAACGGACCGAGCAACATCTATGTGGAGCGAGCCGGCAAGCTTGAGCGGATTGCGGTGCGATTCCGCGACAACGATCACATCGCATCTGTGGCGCAGAAGATCGCCGCGCAGGTCGGGCGGCGCGTCGACGAGTCCAGTCCGATGGTGGACTGCCGCTTGCCGGATGGCAGCCGCGTCAACATAATTCTTCCGCCACTGGCGATCCATAGTCCGTGCATCTCGATCCGAAAATTCCCGAGCCGCCGGCTGAACATCGCCGGGATGATCGCGAACGGATCGATGAGCGCAGGCATTGGGCAATTGCTCGAGGTCGCTTCCCGCTGCCGTCTCAACGTCTTGGTCTCCGGCGGCACCGGCTCTGGCAAGACGACGATGCTGAACGCCATGAGCCAGTTCATTGACCACGGCGAGCGCGTTGTCACCATCGAGGATGCGGCGGAGTTGCAGCTTCAACAGCCGCACGTCATCAGCCTAGAGACGCGGCCTCCCAGCCTCGAAGGCACCGGGCAGGTGACGCAACGCGATCTGCTGTGGAATGCGCTGCGCATGCGTCCGGACCGGATCGTGGTGGGCGAGGTGCGCGGCGCCGAGGCATTTGACATGCTGCAGGCAATGAACACCGGCCATGACGGTTCGATCTCCACGGTGCATGCCAATAGCACTCGCGACGCCCTGACACGCGTCGAAAACATGGTGCAGATGGGGCAGGTCAATCTGCCGTCGCGGGCGATCAGAACCCAGATCGTCGCGGCGTTGGACATCATCGTTCAGGTCGAACGCATGCGGGACGGACAGCGCCGCATTGTTCAGATCAGCGAGGTGGTCGGCCTGGAAGGCGAGGTGATCACCACCAACGACATTGCCCTGTTTGAGTACAAGGAGGAAGACGTTCACGGCAGGATCCAGGGCACCTACAAGTCCACCAACGCAGTCCCGAAATTCAAAGGCCGTCTCGTCTATTATGGACTCGAGCGAGCCTGGGCCGACGCCATGGGGCGAATATGATACCGATTTATGTGATCGTCATTGTCCTCGGGCTGCTCGTGTGCGCGTCGTGCACGACGTTGGTGCTCGATGCCCGACAGCGACGCATTGATCGTCAACTGGCGATAGCTCTGCCCGCCTCGCAGTCGGCCGGCCTGCCGTCAATTCGTCGTGCGGAGACCGGATCCCGCTCGCAGTTTTTGCACCGCCTAGTCAATTACCGGCTCGAGATCCCTTACGCTTGGCGCCCGGCCTATGTGCTGCTTGCCGGTTTCATCGCAGCCGCGGCATTCTGGTTTGCCGTAAACCCGCTGCAATTTTCCACGCTCAAGGTGTCCATCGTGGCTGCATTCATAGCCATCATGGTGGTGCGAGGCCTGTTCGGGTGGCAGCAGCGTAGCTTTACCGACAGACTGTTCCGGCAACTGCCTGACACGGTCCAGCTCGTCACGAGTACGGTTCGATCGGGGCTGCCCGTGCACGAAGCATTCCGAACCATCGCTCGCGATATGCCACAACCGACAGCCGGGCAGTTTGCGATCGCATGCAGCGAACTGAATCTGGGCAGACCGCCAGCGGACGTCATTGAAGGCATCTATCGGCGAACGCAAGTGGCGGAGTACGGCATCTTCGCAGTGACGCTTGCGGTGCAGTTGAAGTCAGGCGGCAGTTTGGCCGAAACCCTGCAGATCCTCGGAGATACCGTGCGGCAGCGTGTCGCGCTCGCTGCTCGCGCGAAGGCTCTCGCCGCAGAGGTGATCTTTTCGTCACGCGCACTTTCACTCGCGCCGTTCATTGTCGGTGGCGTGATTTACTCGCTCAATCCCGAAACGATCGATATCCTGTTCCGCGATCCGGCCGGAAATGTGATGCTGGCCTACGCGGTCACCTCGGTGGTTATCGGGCACTTCGTGATCCGTTGGATGATCAGAAGGGATACAGCGCTATGACCGCAAGTCTCGGCCTGGTCGCTCTCGCCATCGCAGCTGCGACTGCGACCTTCCTGTTGCTCATACGCGAAATGCACATTCGTGCATTGGACGCACGTGTGTCGAACGCGGTGCTTGGTATCCCTGACCAGACGGCGCGCTCCAAGGACATTGTCGGCTGGTTTTCATCGCTAGGCGCCCGCTATCGACGGTTTTATGCCGAGGAAAACATCGAGGAACTGCGAACGGTCCTTCAAGCGGCTGGTTTCAATCATCATCGGACCCTGTCGATCTGGATCGGCGTCAAAATCTTCTGCATGTTCGCTATCCCGATTGCTGCCTTCCTTTTTGCGCAGCTAACGGGCGCGAATTTGCTGGTTTTCACGCTTATTGGCGTGGTGCTCGGAATCATGGGGCCGCGATTGATCATGCTGGTGCTGAAGCGGCGTTTTGACGCTGCCATTCGGCTCGGCATGCCGGATGCCATCGATTTGCTGGTCGTATGCAGCGAGGCGGGAATGGGCCTTGAGAGCGCGCTGCAACGCGTGGCGGCTGAAATCCAGCAGACCAATCCCCCCATGGCCGGCGTCCTGACCGATCTGCTCGATGATCTCCGCGTCCTGCCAAATCGCTTCGACGCATTCGAGAAGCTGGGAGCGAGGTCGGAGGGACTTCGCCGCTTCGGCACCATGATCAGCCAGAGCCTGCAATACGGAACGCCGTTGAGCCAGGCCCTGCGCGCCATCGCTGCCGACCTGCGCCGGGAACGCATCACCAAGCTCGAAGAACGAGCCCACAAGCTGGGCGCCAAGCTGACCCTTCCGATGGTGCTGTTCCTGCTTCCGGCCATGTTCGTCATCCTGGGCGGAGGGCCAATGCTGAACCTCATTCATGCGTTGAGGTGAATTCGCATGCGGACGAAAGCCAGGAGCATGGTTGCGTTTGGAGCACCAGCCTTTCGGTCGCGTCGAGGTCTGTCATGAGCCGCAAAACCTCTTTCCTCGCGGATCAGCGCGGCGCCGTCGCGCTTGAGGTCCCGGCCGTCTGGCTTTTTTTGATGTTGATTGTGCTTCTGCCGCTTGCCGACATTGCCGTCGCCGGCTTCAAGTTTATATCCGCGCGGCAAGCATTGCGTAACTTCGGGCAATCCATTCTGTATTCCCCGCCACCGGACGTTACGAATGCGTCCAGTTGGTCGTCGGCCGCGCTGGCCAAGGCCGACACCCGTTATCCGATTCCCAGCATTCAGCTCATTTGCGGGGAGAGCAATGCCGCCTGCAGTTCAGCTAACTCTGACCCCACCCAGCCGAAGTATTTTGTGTACACGACAACGGTCACATTGTCGCCGATCGTGTTGAAGTCGCTGTTGTGCACGGGCGGCACGACCAGTGGCTGTACGTTCACACTGACTTACTCAGAGCGGTTTCAATAGGTGTCCCATGCGCAAGCTGTTCCGTAGCCGTCGAGGTTCAGTCGCATTCGCAACCTCCATCGCCCTGGTGCCGGCGGTCGGATTTATGGCACTTGGTGGCGAGGCAGCGTCCTGGTACGTTACCAAGCAACGCGTCCAGGGGGCGGCTGATGCGGCCGCCTATGCGGGCGCCTTGCGGCTTGCATGCGAGGCTTCTGGTCAGGCTGGCGTAAGCTGCAATAACTCGCAGCCGTTCGACTACCGCGGCAAGCAGGGTGCAGCCCAGAACGCGTTCTGCAATTCGGGCGACACGTCCTATCCTGGTTCCAAATGTTCGACGAGCCTTCCGAGCGGAATCTCACAGAGCGTGGAGGTCGCTTCGCTGGCGTCGTGGAACGGGACCGCGGGCACATTCGTCCAGGCGACCGTTAGTCAGCAGCAGCCGGCATATCTCGCCAGGTTGCTTGGTTTTTCGACGATCAACGTTGCTGCGACGGCGGTCGCCAGTGTCGCTAATGGATTAGAAAAACCTCCATGTGTGTTGGCTCTGAAAGACGCCGTCACGTTCCAGGGTAGTGCTACCGTATCGTCGCCAACCTGCGGCATTTCGTCGAACAGCACAGCAGCAAATGCGATCGGCTTCATCGGCAATTCGGGGATTTCGGTGAATGCACCGAGCTACACGGTCGGCGGCTGCTCCCAGACGGGAGGAAGCCAATGCACCGGCGTGCAAACCTATCAGCAACCCATCCCTGATCCATTAAGTGCAGTGAACACGGCGCTGTCCGCGTTGAAGACGTCAGATTTTCCGAACAAGAACAATAACTCAACACCTCTGCCATATGAGACATGCACCTGTTATAATAGCACCAACAATCCGACGTTCAGTTCCCCGTTGAACGGCACGTACTATTTTTCGGGAAACGTCAAAATCAATAACAATCCGACCATAACAGGCACGGCGACCCTGATATTTTTCGCAGGAGCAACACTCACCATTACCGGTACCCCGACGATCCAGCTTACGGCGATGAGCGCGCCGACCGGACCGCCGGTATTGTCGGCATCGGTGAAGGCTCTTATGGCCAAGCTCCTCATCTATGATGGTGAGGCCTATACGAAGCAAGGCGTCAACATCAGTGGCACTTCCAATAGCTATTTCAACGGCACGGTCTATATACCGAATACTCCCGTCACGTACGGAGGCAACAGCACGTCAAGTGCCCCCAGTACCGGTTGCTACCAGGTCATAGCTTACGCTGTGTCTTTCACCGGCAATACAGTGCTGGATAACTCTAACTGTCCTACCTCTTCAGGTAGTCCTGGTTCGGGAGCAGAGCCTGGCGTCCAAACCGTGCTTTTGGTGCAGTGATGAGAAGGCTCGATCAGCGTGGCGTCGCGGCGATTGAGTTTTGCGTCGTCGCCGCCGCGATTTTCACGTTGATCTACGCCATCTTCGATCTCGGGCGTTACGCAATCGCGATGCAGTCATTGCGCTCGCTGGCGGGTGCTGGTGCGCGAGCCGCCATGATCAACGCCTGCTATACAGATGCCGCACTCAAGAGAACAACAACCGTCACCTGCAGTGGTGACTACACGACCGACGCGCAGAAGCGAGCTCTTGTCCCATTCCTGTATGCTGGCGGTCTCACACCTACAGTGACTACGGTGACGGGAGCCTCTGCAGTTACAGTCACGGCATCGCTGCAAGGTTTCAGCATGATGTTTCCAACGATATGGGGCTCATCATTCAATAACCCGAGCGCCTCCACCCTGATTCCGTTACCAAACTGAGAGTGCTTCTGCCGGGGTTCTGCGGGAGCGCCGTGAAGCAAGAATCACGGGAGTCAGTCCCCACTCAGACTTGATCTGATTGCCAGCTTGGGCTGCTAACGTCGGCAATCCGCCCCCACCGACGGTCGGCAGGCAGCCAAAGTGGTGCGCGCTGGCAACATCGGGGAGTTTTCTCTGGGGCTGCCACAACCCGATGACGGTCTTTCCTTGCAAACGATGCGTGCGGCGGGGGATTATCTCCGGGCCGCGTTCTGCGGCTGGCGGCTGGCCGGGCCGGGTGGGGTTCGCTCCAGCGCGCCAGGAATCGGAATTTGCAAGTAACTATTTGTAATTGGACGCGTTGTAAGCTCTGCGGGTGATGAGCGAAGGAAATTGGCCAAAACGCCTGGAGCCGTAAATTACGGGATGTAGCCGCGATATCCGCGGTGGAGGGATTCGAAATGAGTGGCGGTCGCGTGTGGGGTAGCGCGGAACGTGGTCTTTTCGCCTTTAGCCTGGTGGCTCTGGGGGCTGTGCTTGCCTTTTTCTCCCTCGCTGATCGCGCGAGGGCGGCAGACCGCCGGGGCTCCTCCGGCGGCGTGTTCGTCAGCGAGATGAACGACGTCCAGCGGGTCAGGGTGACCGTCAACAAGTCGCGCACCTTCAGGGTCGATACGGCATTTTCGTCAATCGTCGCGGGCTCGCCTGACATCGTGGACGTGAAGTCGCTGACCGACCACCTCATCTATGTCCAGGGCAAGAAGACCGGCACCACCAACGTCATCCTGTTCGACAGCTCGATGAAGCAGATCGGCATTCTCGATGTCGAGGTGACCGTCGACATTGGCAATTTGCAGCAGAACATCCAGTCCGGCACAGGGACCCGCGGCATTCGCGTTTCAGCATCCCAAGGCCAGGTGGTGCTGAGCGGAACGGCTTCCGATGCGGTCGCCGCGGAGCGGGCGCTGACGATCGCCAAGGGCAGCGTTCCCGAGGGCGGCATCGTCGTCAACGCCATGAGCGTTGCAGCACCGCAGCAGGTGATGCTCGAGGTGCGCTTCCTTGAGGTCAATCGGCAGGCTGGCCGCGACCTCGGGGTGAATCTTTATGCGGCCAACGCCAATGGTACGAATGTAGCGAATACGGGGCTAGGCAGCACCACAGCGGTGGGCAGAACGCCCATCGGCGGTATCAATACCAACAATAGCGTCTTGGGTGCCGGCGGAGGGGCCGTCGGCTCTCCACCCACGGGTAGCCTTCCTGTGCTTGGAACCTTGGGGACGCTCATTGGCTCAGCCGGGGGCGTATCGCCAGCCCCGTTCGGAAGCTTGCTGACCAGCCTTGTCAGGACCAGCAATGGCGGCTCGGTAGATTTGCTGATCAACGCACTGGAGACGAAGGGCTTGGCGCGTCGGCTGGCGGAGCCAAACCTGACCACGCTCTCCGGCGATGCCGCGCGTTTCCTGGCCGGCGGCGAGTTTCCGGTGCCGATTCCAAGCAATACGACGAGCGGTTTTCCCACTGTCACGATCGAGTACAAGAAGTTCGGCGTCGAGCTGGCCTTTGTACCAACCGTGCTCTCGCGGGGCGTGATCAACCTTCGCGTCGAGCCCTCGGTCAGCGAGCTCGATTTCGCCAATGCGATTTCGATCCAGGGTACCACCGTTCCGTCACTGACCCGCCGCGACGCGCGCACCACGGTCGAGTTGCGCGACGGCCAGAGCTTTGCGATCGCAGGCCTGTTGCAGACCCGCAATCGGCAGGACGTTTCGCAATTGCCGTGGATTGGCTCGGTGCCCGTCCTTGGAGCCTTGTTCGGCAGCAAGTCGTACCAGCAGGAAGAAACCGATCTGGTCATCATCGTGACGCCGCGCCTCGTTGCACCGGCGGCGCCCGGCCAGCAACTGGCGTCGCCGCTCGACTCGCGCCTGCCGGCCAACGACGTCGACTTCTTCCTCAACGGCCAGATGGAAGTTCGCAAGCGCTACGACGACTACGTCAATTCCGGCGGCGATGTGAAAGGGCCTTACGGCCACATCATCGCGCCCAATGCAATCGTGCCTGTTCCGCCACCGGCCGTTGGTGCAAACCAACCGGTCGTGAAAACGCTGAACTAGAGGAGGCGGGGGATGACTATCAGGTATCTGGCACTGCTCGCACCCTTCCTGCTCGGGGGCTGCTACGGCGTCTACGGTCATGACGAGATGGACCGTTACGTCCAGCGTTCCGACACCATCACGATGAGTGCCGGCAATGCCAAGGAGGTCAACGCCGCCACGCACACGATCCACCCATGGCCGGCATATGTCGGTGATCGCCGGATCGCGTACGATGCGCGGCGCACAGGCGGTGCGATTACGCGCTATGGCACTCAATCACGCCCGCTGGATCAGCTTCCCGACATGGGCGATCCGACCAAAGCGATGGGCCAGCCGCCGCCCGTCACCACAATTCAGAACGTTAATACAACCGGATTGGGAGCGGGGACCGGAGGATCGGTTGCGGTTGGGGTGGGCAAGTAACCAGCTGAGAGTTCAGCGGCTCAGCTGCGCACGTTTGCCGGGGCAGAGAATTTGGACGTGAGGCTCTGACGTTGGGTTATGGTCCTGAACTGCTGGTCGCGCCGTCTTTTTTCGCAGGTAGTTTTACGATGGTTTGTCGAATGACGCAGGGAATTCGCTGGAGCTCGAGCATGGGACGACGATTGCGGCGTCTCATTCCGGCGCTCGCCTGCTGCTGGCTGGCGGTGGGTCTCGCGGCCTGCGACTATACGACCCGGGAGGCCGCGATTGTCGCGCCGGTTGATCCTCCTGGCGGAGATCCTGTGCAGGAGCCGACCGACGTCAAATACTATCCTTCCGACGAGCCGGTGCGGATGGGACTTGAGCAATACAACCGCGGCAATTACGGCATCTCTCAGCGCTATTTCAAGGACGCAGTCGAGAAGGCACCGAGGGATGTAACAGCCTGGGTCGGACTCGCAGCAAGCTATGACAAGTTGCGTCGCTTCGATCTTGCCGATCAGGCCTATGCGCAGGCGATCCGGCTTGGCGGCGAAACTGTGCAGATCCTGAATGACCAGGGTTATTCCCTCATGCTGCGCGGCAATCTGAATGGCGCGCGGCGAAAGTTCGAAAGGGCTTATTCGCTCGATCCGGGTAACCCGGTCATCGCCAACAACCTTGAACTTCTCAACGGTAGCCGGAAGTTCATCGAACGGCCGCCAAATAATCAGCCTTGAGAACCTTCGCAGTAGCTTGATTTTAATGCTGATTTTATGCTTGGCGGCTCTGGTGCAGGGGCGCGTTAAGACAAGTTAAATGCTTTGGAACTAAGATAAGCCAGCCGTTTTCATACGTATGGCTTGTTTCATGAATCGCCTCTTCAAGCTGCAATTCCTGGGTCCGTGCGTGCTGTTCGCGGCGACCCTTGGCGCCGAACTAGCGGTGCAGGCGCTCCAATATGCGCCGAGCTCTGAACTGCTCTGGTTCGTCAATCTCCGGATCTTCGGCATTTTTCAACGCAGCCACGCTTTGCTAAGTGGGATTGTGGGGATCGACGGGTTTCAGTTCTTCGGCGTCGCGCTGCCGCTGTTTCTGCTGGCCTGCCTCGGGCTCGCAGCCAAGGCCAGGCCCGCATTCACTGTCGCAACGCACCTGAGCGCAGGCTATGCGGGATTTCTGCTCTTCGCCTGGCAGTCGGGCGTGCCGACCACGGCGCAAGCGTCGCTTGGACCGATCGCGGTCCCAACCGGTGCCGGCCTGTACGTCATGGCTACCATTCTTGGGGCTTGCCTGCTGTCCTTTGCGATCACGCACTTGCTTTATTTCCGGGCCGTCGGAAAGGAAATTGGAGCCTTGGGCAGGTGGCTGCGGCTCTGCCGGACGGTCGCGGCAACCGAGGCCTGATCAGCGTCTGAACTTCCGGTGGATAACGGCACCGAGGACTTTGGCATAGTCATCGGTCCAGGCCGTGCGCGCGTTGGGATCGAGGCGCTTCCTCCTGGCTGCGTCTGCAAATTACCAAGATCCTGCACGTCCCGAGCAAGCACAACCACCTGCGTGCGCGTCCGCATATCGTCGTCGCCGTGATTCGTTGGAGTTTCATCTTTGCCGAAAGCGACGAGGCCTTTCGTCGATCGGCGGTATCTGGGGCGACCAGCGCTAATTGGCTGGACCTTGCTCAAATTGGAACGTGACGGAATTGAAAGCCACGAAGGGCGTTGCGGGCCGGCATCTCAATCGCAAAATAGGTGCCAACGGGCACGGCAGCTGTCGCCGCAGCCAGCATGGCATAAACGGCGAATGACCAGGCGGCAGGCTCGCCGAACAAGTCCACCGCGCCGAGGAAAATGACAAAATGGGTCATGTAGATCGAGTACGAAATCACGCCCAGGAAATGCAATGGCCTCGAGCCGAGCAACCGCGACATGATCGAAGTCGGGTCGGTTGCTGCAAGTACGACGAAAGGATAGACCACTATCAGCGCGTGTGAATTGGCCAGTCCACGATACGCCAGTACCACAACGAATGCGATTCCACACCAGATCAATATAGCAAATCTTGTGGAGGCCACATAAAGGCCGTCACGCTTCTGGAAACTTGCAAACGCGGTCCACCCGGCTGTGAATCCCAACGTCCCACGAGCCAGCGCAATCCACTCACTCCACGGGCTTTTTGCAACGTGGAGCTGCGGAATGACCAAGCGATCATCATAGAAGAACGTGAACAAGAAGAAGGAAGCGGATGTCGCGACAACAATGCAGAGCAGCCTGGTCGATGTTGACGGTAGCGCTTTCTGGAAGAGCAGATTAGGGAACAACAGCAAGTAGCAGAACCATTCGATAGATAGGGACCACGCCGGGGTGTCCCAATGGACGCCCGAGCCGATCACCGGCCACGCATTCAACATTGCCAGCTGCAATGTGAAATCTGAGGCCCCGGTTCGGATAGGGTAGCTGATCGGATCGATGACAAAGGGCCAGACGTAAAGAGCGCCGGTTGCGATCAAGCAGACTAGATATAGTGGGTAGATTCGAGCGATGCGAGCCGTGAGGTAACTCGAAAACCTAAACTTCTCCCGATTGTAGACGTAGGATAGGGTGAAGCCGCTAAGGCAAAAGAACAAATCGACGGCGTTGTGCCACATGAACGGGGCGCCGGAGTAGGCGGGAATGGAGTTCTGAAAATGTGCAAGAGCGACAGCAATGGCGGCTAAGCCGCGAAGTCCCGTTAGCGCCCGCAACTCCGGCCGCGAATCTTGCATTGGTTTACCCCGCCGTCGTTAAGGCCACCAACGTCGAGAGGGCGACGCAATCCAGAAAGATGTCTCTGTGATGACCGGTCGCTCGCCGTTAATCCATGCCACTCCGGCTCGGGTGTGCTTCGATCTCACAATCTCGACAAGTACGATAACGGTGAGCATACCGGCGATAAAACTCAGGACAGCAATTGCCCAGACTGAGCGGTTCATTCAATGCCTCACAAATGAACTAGCGTACCGCAACCTTGGCCAGCGGGGAAGTGGGCGCCGACTCCGCAGAGGGCCTCAGCTCTCCAAGCCACGCCGGGGACGTTGGAGGCACGACGGAGATGCCAGTCGTCCGAAACGCCACGAGGTGGTTACGTTTAGATGGGTGACTATGTCGGCCTAGCATCCTTCACGGCATCCAATGATTATTGGCTGCCGCCGCGGTCGGCTTACGATGCAAAACCACGCTGCCGTCTGCGATCAGTTCGCCTCAGCTGTCATCTCATTCTGCCTTGATAAGCTTGCCTGTCCCGGCCGCAAACTGGCGGCCGGGGAAAGATCGTTTTTTTGGATCGGCAGAAGCCAAGCCATCTTGAACTTACGAATCGGCCGATGGTTTCAGCTTGTAGGGGTACAGTTAATCCGTAAGATTACGGGACGGGAAAAGTAGGGTTTTTCGACTACCATCTCGCCGACGGACCAAAACGGCGGACATCTGAAATGGCTAGGCATGAAAGCCGAAAACCATGGGGGGCGAACGGTGGATAACGGCAAACTCGACAAGCGCCTCAGCTATCTGGAAGGACAAGTTTCTCGGTTACTAACGGCCCTTTGCTGCGCGCTCAGCGTCATACTCGTGTTCATCTTCTATGACCGACGTCCATTTTTCTTAGATCAGGATTACGGCACCCTATTCATAAGAATGGCTGGAGTCGTCGCATCAGCTTTCTTGGTGGGGTGGCCAATCGTGAGGTGGATCGTCGGCAAGAAGTCAGAACAGCCATAGGTTGATGCAGTACAAGACGGCGGCCCATCGCGTGGTTTGAAATAGCCCGTTCATCGTGGGAAAGCCTCCGCCCCCAGCGTGAGGGAGCGGCCGCGCTGACGACGGCCGCGGTGAGCGGACTGTGGATCTAACTCGTCGCCCACAAGTCATACGCGACCCCCAATGCTCGATCTTCGGGTCCGCCCACCGATCTTGACAACCAGGAACGCAGAAATGACGATCGCGCGATGGTCGCAACGAGACGGATCGCTCGTGGTTCGGATTTGGTCGAAGGTAGCGAATGAGTACCGACAGATTGCAGACGTTGAGCGATACCATTGCGGGCATACTCAACGAGCCGCCATCGCCCGCCACTTATTTTGACCCTGAGCCTCATGACGAGGAGACGGCCAGCGAACGGGTCGCAGGGACTTCTGACGGTGCTGCTCCTGGCACTGACGTGCTGAAGGGGAGCTTCGGAAAGCTGAGTTCTCGCGAAGCCGGCATTTCCCAAAACCGGCCCTCTGAAGCACGCATCGTATCCCATGAGATCGAAAGCCCAGGCAGAGCTTCGGAGCACTACAATACGGCGGTAGCGGGACAGCCGTCGAAGCTGGAGCCTGCGAGCCTTCGGTCCGGTCGGCAGACGCTGGGCGTCAATCCGGTTCGCTCGCCTGTTACGCACAATCGGCCTTCGCTGCCGCGCTGGGGCATGTTTGTGCTTGCGGGGATCGTGTTGGCCGCCGGATTCGGTGTCGCAGTAATTGTCTGGCTGGGGGCTTCCCGCGATGGCGCGAAGGCGAACTCACAAAACTCGTCTCCGACCGCAGCGGCATCGGCGTCTCTACCCCCCGACTTGGCGCCATTGCTGCAGTCGATGTCGCGCGATCTCGTAAGTCTGAGAGGAGAGATTGAGCAGCTCAAGCGTGGTCGCGAGCAGATGATCCGCGATAGCGCAAGCTTCGGCGAGCAGTTCAAGGCGAGCCAGGACCAATTGGGCCGCGCCGTGGCCAGGCTTTCCGATCAAGTGAAGGCTGGTCAGGAAGCGGCGGAGCGCGACAATGCGAATGCTTCTGAGCAGATCAGAGCGGTGAGGGAGCAACTGATCCGTCTCGAGCAGAACGCGGCACCCAAGAAACTCCCGCCAGTGCCGAGGGCGGCAACTCCAGCCGCACCGAAACCCGCACCAGCCACCTCGTCGCCGCCGGCCGCGGCTCAGCCGGCCGCCGCAAAACCGAAGCCGGCGCCGTCCGCCGTGGCGCCTGCTTCCACGTCCGTGCGCTGAGCCCTCGTTTTTCCGAACTGGCGGCTACATTGGGCGGCAGGCCCCGGGGACCTGCTAAAATTATGGCAGTATCGTTCACCGTAGTCGAACGGAATCCACATGGCACTTCGGTACCGGTAGGATTGTTGATGCCGGGGCTGGCATTTGATTACGGACACCATTTCAACCGGCAAGGGGTCGCTCTTTGAGCGACCCCTTTCAGTTTGGGGAGGCTTTGGAAAGGAAGCCCGCCTCCGGCAAAAAAAGCTTCATGGAGGCGGGCCAAGGTCGTTTGCGGCGCCGTTATACCCGGGGCTGGCAAGGGTTCCGTCGCTCGCGATGGAACCCTAGCACTGTGGAACCCGGCTCGAACATCCGCACGAATACCGGGAACATAAAACAGATTTAAGCTGGACTTACGATTTCCGGGGGCGGATTTACGACCATAAAATCAGTAAACTCAAGAAGTATTGCGGGCGGTCCGGTCAGTCATTTGGTTTCGATTTGCCGAAGTCTGACCGGTCCATTAGTCTTTCCTGAGTCTTTGTCCTGTAGTGTCGAGACGACACGCAATTTCAGCGCTGCGTGTTCGGCCGGTCGCCGGGGGGCGTAATTTCGCAAGGGGATCAACGGTGACCAGATTGGCGTTCCCTTGCTGCGCGGTGAGAGCTTGAGCAAGGGTTGAGCCGTCTATGGAGGAGCGCCGTAAGCAGCAACGTGCGACAGTTGACGAGGTCGCCTACATCGCCGGCGACGGCTCCAGCATGCAATGCCGCGTCGTCAGCCTGTCGGATCTGGGTGCCGCCATCGAGGTTCCAGACAGACCTTTTGTCAGACCTCATTTCAAGCTGATGATGGAGAAAGATCGCATCATCAGAAACTGTCGTGTTGTCTGGTCGAGCGAATTTCGGATCGGCGTGGAATTCGTAGACTAAGATTTGCCATCGTTGCGACGCCGATTCGCCGCATGGTCATTCTGCCTCCGCACCAACCGTGGTTTCGAGCAGTTGATTTTTAATCCATGCCGACCAAGATTTAGGCTTGCATCAGGAAATAGCCTGGACAAGTGTGATTGACGCCTGAGCGTATTTAATCTTCGGATGCTGATTTTTAATGGGCTATATTCTGGATTTCGGAAATGAGGACGATCTTAACTCTTCTTGCCATTTGGTTGCTCATCAACGTTCTTTTTGTCGTCGTGATGATCCCGCCACGCAAGTCACGCAAGCGCGGTATCGTCAGCGGGACGCACGCAGCCGCGCCGGTCGTCGCGGGCATGGCCGCCGGGCCGAAGGAAAGCCATGACGACGGCGGCTCGCTACGGCACGTCATCATCGCAATCGCGCTTGGCGTCTTTTTCTCGCTGACGCCGCCGTTGCTCGAGGCTTATGACGAAATCAGGGGATGGATCAGGAAGCGCGGACGCGTCACGAAAAGACCGCTGGATGGTCCCAGCGATTGACGTGCGATATTCGTCAGCGCCCGACGGCCCGGATTGCCGGTCGCGACCTCACCAGTATGGGTTCATGTGATAGGGCCGGGGAAGCTCGCCATGGTAATAGAAAAGTCCAGGGCCGGCGACCCGCCGGTGCCGAAAGCCTGAACTTGTGAGCTCGACGGCGATCGCTCGCACGTCGTGACCAGCTGGAGCGGGATATTCGTAGCGGAAAGTGCCGCTGTCTTCGGCCACGGCACTGAGCGGCCAATAAGATGGTGAGCCCTGGCCGTATCCGATCCCCCACACGGTTTCGACGGTCGGAAGTCCGCCCGTTCCGTTCCGACTTCCGTCGGCGAGAGCGGGTCCGGATGTCATGAGGGCGCCGATCCCAAGAAGCGCGGCAGCGGCCAGCATGTGTGAAGTATTTTGCATCGCAATTCTCCTCCCAGGCCCAGTGTGAAAGGTGCAGGTGGAGATAAATGTAGCCGCTCTTCTAAGCCAACGGTAGCGGATTGGAGCGCGCCTGGCGCCAAACTCCTGGAGGTCCGAAAGCCTGAACTTGCTTTACTGGGCGCTGACTTGGCCGGCCAGAGAGGTCAGTTCGGCCCAAGCACGGCGTCGATCTGCCGGCTGTCCCTTCTGACGATAAGGATGGCCCCATTGCGGATGGCGAATCTCGCGCCCAGCAATTTGGGCACCTTTTCCAAAACGGGTGAAGGGAAGGGGATCGTCGCCCCGGCGATCGGGTCGCCAACCGCCGGAGCGGTGGAGGGGCCGATGACAGGTGCGGGTTTGATATAATCGCGAATGAGCTGGATCTCCTCACGTGACAGCGAGAGAGGCGCTTGCGGCGGCGGATTGTCTGCTGTCCGTTTGCTGCGGTCTTCTCGCGCTTTTTCCTCGGCCTGCCTGGTTTTCTCTGCCTGATCGAAGCGCGAAAGCTTCTCCTTCAGTGGCGACAGCTCGCGTTGGAGAGATGAGATTTCCGTCTGCAGAGCGCTGATCTGGCGCAGCGCGATTGCGGCACCGGCGCAGATGATGATGACCAACAAGCTGATGAGCGCGATGGTGATTCCATTGACGTTGGCTCCGGGGCTGATCGTCCGCGCTCTCGGCAGATCGTCCTCGACGTGCCGCCGCCAGAGAGCGCCCAGGCGATGGATCCGCTGCGCAATTGTGTCGAATATCCGAGCCCGCCGATGGCCATCATCTGGTGGGGGGTCTGTGTCGCGTGAGGGGAGGTGCCCGGGTGAGGCCGATGGCGGAACTGCTATGGCCGGCGGGGTGACCGGCTCATGAGGAACGACACCCGCATCCAGGTCCGCGGGGACCGAATCCGGCGAATGCCTCGATGCCTCGCCCTCTCCATCTACGTTGGGAGGTTCTGAGCCCTCGGCGGCGTGGGTTCCAGCGTCCTGGCGAAGCCCAAGGTTGAAGATTCTCGAACGCACCTCGGCGTCGGTGAGGGGATCGATGATCTCCAGCGGATTTGGCTCGACCAACGAGCGATCGGGGAGGGCCTCAATGACGGAGCGGCCGGCCTTGGTGATCTCCAGGCTGTCGCCGTCGACGACGGCGAGGCCGGCCTCGATCAGCTCGATTCCCGCTGAGATCTCCCGCTCGATCTGCTCTTCGGTTTTTCCGTTCTCGTTCGTTTGGAGTTGCCGGTCGAGCTCGGCAAACGTTATCCGTCCGTTCGGACGACTGGCAAGTGCAACAAGAATAGCGAGATTGGCTTGCACGGCGACCACGAAGATCAGGCGGGACGTCAAACCAGGCGGAACAAGCAGGCGACCCGACGGCGCTCAACTATTCGCCCTCTGCGCCCTTGATTGGAAACCCCTACTTTGGCACTGTCGCGCATTCGCTCGTGAATATCGAGGGCAACATGCCAAAATTGCTGGCCACCACCGCCATTTCCCTGACGATCGTGTTCGCTTCCAGCGCCGCGCACTGCGGCCCTTATCCCTTCGGGGACGAGCCGTACCGTCTGGATTTCGGTCCCGAACCGCAGATTGAAGCGGGCTGCTGGAAGTGGAATTGGCAGCAGTATCAATGGAATAATTACTGCCCGGTCTATGTGCAGCCCAAGGCGTATATGTACCCGCGGTCGCAGGGCGTGGTGCTACGCACCAAGGGGTGATCGAGCGGTTCGCTCGGCCCCTCGCCTCAGTGGGCGAGGGTACAGGCGATCTGGCTGTGCTTGCCGAAGTTTAGCAGGGCATTTTCGCGGAAGCCGTCGAGCCAGACGCCGCGGCCTGCATAGCGATAGCCGACGCCCATCGGAACCAGCCGAACGTGCGCGCCGCCATGTCGGCCGGTGTGCAGAGATGCTGTCACGACCTCACCGGCAACCGAAACTGCGATCGGGCAAAGCGGGTATTGCCTGCCATTTTCGCAGACAAATACCAGTTTGCTGCAGTTTCCGACGGGAGCCGACGTCACGAGGCCCAAATCGGCCGCGCTGGCTGGGCTGCTGGCGCCCGCCAGTCCCACAACAAAAGCTGCCGATAGAAGAATATTGAACCTGTTCTGCATTGCAGCCCCCAAAGGCGAGAAATATTTGCCTAAAAGAGCAAAAATGGCATCGAACGTCAATTAGCTGCGCCGCCTGCGCGGCGCATGAGGATTTGCGAACATCCGTGTCGCCGCGAGTGGCTCGACAGAGCTAGCGCCAGGCCTGCCTGTTGGGCGCTGATTCTCGATCTCTTTCTCCTTCCCAGCAAGAGCGCCCGAGCGTCCCAGCTCTAAACGATGTCTCGCTCTGTCGTTTACGCACTGCGATATTCTGACGCGGAACGCGGTTGCGCGAAATAATATTGCTCCTTACACGCGAATTGATTCGCAATTCTCGGGACCACAGCATCGCCAAGCGCGGCCGCAAACTCAGTCCTTGCTGCAAAGCCTCGTCAAAAACCGCAATGATTCCATTCGCTTCAGAGCTGTCACAAAGCTGTCACGCGCTGGCTTCTGCGCTAAGCGGAGTTAACCTTTGAGCTAAAAAAAACCGCGTTTGTAGCCAGCGGTTTAAGAACGTATAAAGGGAACTATTAATCTCGAAATTAAATTTTAACGAACCCCGGCAGGGAAGCCAATTTGACCTACGCGGGCAGATTTGAATTCAACGCCGGTGCTTCGGCTGGCCTCAATGCGCAGACGATGTCTGCGCATCCTCATCACGTCCCGCACGGCGCAATCATCGTCGCCGATCCGGACCTGCTGTTTAATGGCACATTCAAGCGTTCGGGACTCGACCTCTCGATCTCGAAAGATGATCGCGTTTTTGTTGCACACGATTACTTCAAGAGCGAGCAGCGGGCACCGCTGGCTTCTCCAGATGGAGCTCACCTGACGGCCGATATCGTCAGAGCGCTCGCAGCATCGCCGCAGTACAGCCAGGCCGGGACGTCAGCGCCTGGCGGCACGCTGATCGGACATGTCACAAAGCTTTCTGGCAACGCGACCGCGACGCGAAATGGCGTTTCGATCATCCTGAATGCCGGCGACAATATTGAAAAAGGCGACGTCGTCATGACGGGCGCCGATTCAAGTATCGGCATCACGTTCATCGATGGCACGGTATTCGGCCTGTCCTCGAACGCGAGGATGGTCCTCAACGAAATGGTCTACGACCCGAACGGGTCGAACAACACCACCCTCTTCAGCATCGTGGCGGGAACGGTCAGTTTCGTCGCCGGCCAGACCGCCAAGCATGGTGACATGAGGATCGACACACCCGTCGCAACCCTTGGCATTCGGGGGACGGCGGTGCTGACCAAGGTCAGCTATGTTGTTCCGAGTGCATCCCAGACCCCGAATCCGGAACCGGTGCCCGAGGCGAGCTTCCAAGTTCTAGTCGAGCCCGACGGCACGACAGGATCCTACATTCTGTACGACAAAACGACGCTCCTTCCGCTCGCGGTCGTCAATGAAGCCGGGCAGCAGGTGACGATCAGCGGCGGGGCGGTCAACGTTGGAAACGCAGGTCCACTTTCGGATGAGTTGCAGCGCCTGATCAACGACGTTTTCACCCTGAAATTCACCGACGCAAACACCAAAACCTTTGATCATTTCACGGATGCGCTCGTCCCGCCTCAGTTTACACCGGCCCAGTTCACCCTGCAGGGGGCTGCCTCTGGACCAGTGAATCTCTCCAACGCGATCACGCTCGCGGCGGGAAGCGACGGGCTTTCGGGTCTGTTCTACCACTTCGGAAATCCGCCCGCCGTCGCGCTCGCCGGTGATGCAGGCTTCGAGGTGCGGTCGGGGAGCAAGATCGATAAGATCTCGGGCACCATAAGCTTCGCGGACTTCAATGTCGTCGATCGACCGACCGTCAAGGTGTCGTTCGATTCTTTCAAGGTTCTCGACCGCAATGGAAACGACATCACAGCTACTCTGACGGCTAAGCAGCTGGCAGCCATTGCTGCGGTTGAAGTGCCGCTGGCGCTCGAGCCAAATCCGGGAAACACAAACAGCGGTACAGCGAGCTGGACCTACAGTGCTCTTGACAAGTCTTTCGACTTCTTGAGAGCCGGCCAGACCCTTGAGCTCACCTACATGGTGGAGGTCGATACCAACTGGCCGCTCGGCAATGTCGTCGCTCTCGAACCGCTGGTGATTACGGTCACCTCGCCGTCGGGAGTACCATGGATCCATCCAGGTGGCGGACTGTGGAGCGTCGGCGCGAATTGGGAGTCGGGTCTCGTTCCGACGGCTACGGATGAAGCGTCAATTGCGGCAAAGGACGTTTCCCCAGGCACCGTCACGATTACGTCTGACGCAATCGCGCGAGCCGTGACGGTGAACGACAGTGGGACGACCGGCTGGCAGCTTCTAAATAATAGCAACCTTAGTGTCGGTTTCGATGTCACGCTCCTGGCGGACGCGGTACTGACCAACGCCGGCACTGTAATCGTTGGTGGTCAACTTGAACTGTTCAATCAGAGCGTCCTGAACAATGCGGGCGTCGTGACGGTCGGCGACGGCGGGGACTTTCTCGATGCGGCGCGAGTCTTCAATACCGCGAAAATCGACGTCCTTGGCGGCACTCTCAACGTAGCGGTCGCTGTTGCGAACACGGGCGGTACCTTATCGGTCGAACCGAGTGCAAGCTTGCTGCTGCAAGACGCAATGATCTCTGGCGGGCTCGTCGTCGATGCCGGAGCTCTCAATCTGCAGGGGTCAGCCGCGCTCGAAGATGGTTCTTTGCTCGTTCAGGGCGTCCTGAATGTTGCCGGGCCAGGCAACCTCTTGTCGAAGGAAAACGTCACAAATACCGGAACCGTTGTCGTTGCGGGACAACTCGCGCTCGATCGTGTGACGCTGTCGGGCGGTTCGCTGCTCAATGGCGGGCTGCTCGACATCATCGGCAGCAGCACGATCCTCGGCGACGTTCTGAGCAACACGCAGCTGACGGTGGAGGCCAGCCAGACGCTGACGCTGGGTGGGACCACGGTCACCGGCGGGACGGTGACGAACGCCAACCTGATCCACGTGACCGGCTCCGGCGCGATCAACGGCGCGGCGGTCAATGGCGGCCAGGTGACGGTGGACCCCGGTCAGATCCTGACCCTGGATGGCACGACCGTGACCGGGGCCTTCATCGCCGACAACGGCACGGTGAAGGTGGACGGCGACAGCACGCTGAAGTTCAGCGGTGTGACGCTGTCGGGCGGTTCGCTGCTCAATGGCGGGCTGCTCGACATCATCGGCAGCAGCACGATCCTCGGCGACGTTCTGAGCAACACGCAGCTGACGGTGGAGGCCAGCCAGACGCTGACGCTGGGCGGGACCACGGTCACCGGCGGGACGGTGACGAACGCCAACCTGATCCACGTGACCGGCTCCGGCGCGATCAACGGCGCGACGGTCAATGGCGGCCAGGTGACGGTGGACCCCGGTCAGATCCTGACCCTGGATGGCACGACCGTGACCGGGGCCTTCATCGCCGACAACGGCACGGTGAAGGTGGACGGCGACAGCACGCTGAAGTTCAGCGGTGTGACGCTGTCGGGCGGTTCGCTGCTCAATGGCGGGCTGCTCGACATCATCGGCAGCAGCACGATCCTCGGCGACGTTCTGAGCAACACGCAGCTGACGGTGGAGGCCAGCCAGACGCTGACGCTGGGCGGGACCACGGTCACCGGCGGGACGGTGACGAACGCCAACCTGATCCACGTGACCGGCTCCGGCGCGATCAACGGCGCGGCGGTCAATGGCGGCCAGGTGACGGTGGACCCCGGTCAGATCCTGACCCTGGATGGCACGACCGTGACCGGGGCCTTCATCGCCGACAACGGCACGGTGAAGGTGGACGGCGACAGCACGCTGAAGTTCAGCGGTGTGACGCTGTCGGGCGGTTCGCTGCTCAATGGCGGGCTGCTCGACATCATCGGCAGCAGCACGATCCTCGGCGACGTTCTGAGCAACACGCAGCTGACGGTGGAGGCCAGCCAGACGCTGACGCTGGGCGGGACCACGGTCACCGGCGGGACGGTGACGAACGCCAACCTGATCCACGTGACCGGCTCCGGCGCGATCAACGGCGCGACGGTCAATGGCGGCCAGGTGACGGTGGACCCCGGTCAGATCCTGACCCTGGATGGCACGACCGTGACCGGGGCCTTCATCGCCGACAACGGCACGGTGAAGGTGGACGGCGACAGCACGCTGAAGTTCAGCGGTGTGACGCTGTCGGGCGGTTCGCTGCTCAATGGCGGGCTGCTCGACATCATCGGCAGCAGCACGATCCTCGGCGACGTTCTGAGCAACACGCAGCTGACGGTGGAGGCCAGCCAGACGCTGACGCTGGGCGGGACCACGGTCACCGGCGGGACGGTGACGAACGCCAACCTGATCCACGTGACCGGCTCCGGCGCGATCAACGGCGCGGCGGTCAATGGCGGCCAGGTGACGGTGGACCCCGGTCAGATCCTGACCCTGGATGGCACGACCGTGACCGGGGCCTTCATCGCCGACAACGGCACGGTGAAGGTGGACGGCGACAGCACGCTGAAGTTCAGCGGTGTGACGCTGTCGGGCGGTTCGCTGCTCAATGGCGGGCTGCTCGACATCATCGGCAGCAGCACGATCCTCGGCGACGTTCTGAGCAACACGCAGCTGACGGTGGAGGCCAGCCAGACGCTGACGCTGGGTGGGACCACGGTCACCGGCGGGACGGTGACGAACGCCAACCTGATCCACGTGACCGGCTCCGGCGCGATCAACGGCGCGGCGGTCAATGGCGGCCAGGTGACGGTGGACCCCGGTCAGATCCTGACCCTGGATGGCACGACCGTGACCGGGGCCTTCATCGCCGACAACGGCACGGTGAAGGTGGACGGCGACAGCACGCTGAAGTTCAGCGGTGTGACGCTGTCGGGCGGTTCGCTGCTCAATGGCGGGCTGCTCGACATCATCGGCAGCAGCACGATCCTCGGCGACGTTCTGAGCAACACGCAGCTGACGGTGGAGGCCAGCCAGACGCTGACGCTGGGCGGGACCACGGTCACCGGCGGGACGGTGACGAACGCCAACCTGATCCACGTGACCGGCTCCGGCGCGATCAACGGCGCGACGGTCAATGGCGGCCAGGTGACGGTGGACCCCGGTCAGATCCTGACCCTGGATGGCACGACCGTGACCGGGGCCTTCATCGCCGACAACGGCACGGTGAAGGTGGACGGCGACAGCACGCTGAAGTTCAGCGGTGTGACGCTGTCGGGCGGTTCGCTGCTCAATGGCGGGCTGCTCGACATCATCGGCAGCAGCACGATCCTCGGCGACGTTCTGAGCAACACGCAGCTGACGGTGGAGGCCAGCCAGACGCTGACGCTGGGCGGGACCACGGTCACCGGCGGGACGGTGACGAACGCCAACCTGATCCACGTGACCGGCTCCGGCGCGATCAACGGCGCGGCGGTCAATGGCGGCCAGGTGACGGTGGACCCCGGTCAGATCCTGACCCTGGATGGCACGACCGTGACCGGGGCCTTCATCGCCGACAACGGCACGGTGAAGGTGGACGGCGACAGCACGCTGAAGTTCAGCGGTGTGACGCTGTCGGGCGGTTCGCTGCTCAATGGCGGGCTGCTCGACATCATCGGCAGCAGCACGATCCTCGGCGACGTTCTGAGCAACACGCAGCTGACGGTGGAGGCCAGCCAGACGCTGACGCTGGGCGGGACCACGGTCACCGGCGGGACGGTGACGAACGCCAACCTGATCCACGTGACCGGCTCCGGCGCGATCAACGGCGCGACGGTCAATGGCGGCCAGGTGACGGTGGACCCCGGTCAGATCCTGACCCTGGATGGCACGACCGTGACCGGGGCCTTCATCGCCGACAACGGCACGGTGAAGGTGGACGGCGACAGCACGCTGAAGTTCAGCGGTGTGACGCTGTCGGGCGGTTCGCTGCTCAATGGCGGGCTGCTCGACATCATCGGCAGCAGCACGATCCTCGGCGACGTTCTGAGCAACACGCAGCTGACGGTGGAGGCCAGCCAGACGCTGACGCTGGGCGGGACCACGGTCACCGGCGGGACGGTGACGAACGCCAACCTGATCCACGTGACCGGCTCCGGCGCGATCAACGGCGCGGCGGTCAATGGCGGCCAGGTGACGGTGGACCCCGGTCAGATCCTGACCCTGGATGGCACGACCGTGACCGGGGCCTTCATCGCCGACAACGGCACGGTGAAGGTGGACGGCGACAGCACGCTGAAGTTCAGCGGTGTGACGCTGTCGGGCGGTTCGCTGCTCAATGGCGGGCTGCTCGACATCATCGGCAGCAGCACGATCCTCGGCGACGTTCTGAGCAACACGCAGCTGACGGTGGAGGCCAGCCAGACGCTGACGCTGGGTGGGACCACGGTCACCGGCGGGACGGTGACGAACGCCAACCTGATCCACGTGACCGGCTCCGGCGCGATCAACGGCGCGGCGGTCAATGGCGGCCAGGTGACGGTGGACCCCGGTCAGATCCTGACCCTGGATGGCACGACCGTGACCGGGGCCTTCATCGCCGACAACGGCACGGTGAAGGTGGACGGCGACAGCACGCTGAAGTTCAGCGGTGTGACGCTGTCGGGCGGTTCGCTGCTCAATGGCGGGCTGCTCGACATCATCGGCAGCAGCACGATCCTCGGCGACGTTCTGAGCAACACGCAGCTGACGGTGGAGGCCAGCCAGACGCTGACGCTGGGCGGGACCACGGTCACTGGCGGGACGGTGACGAACGCCAACCTGATCCACGTGACCGGCTCCGGCGCGATCAACGGCGCGGCGGTCAATGGCGGCCAGGTGACGGTGGACCCCGGTCAGATCCTGACCATGGATGGCACGACCGTGACCGGGGCCTTCATCGCCGACAACGGCACGGTGAAGGTGGACGGCGACAGCACGCTGAAGTTCAGCGGTGTGACGCTGTCGGGCGGTTCGCTGCTCAATGGCGGGCTGCTCGACATCATCGGCAGCAGCACGATCCTCGGCGACGTTCTGAGCAACACGCAGCTGACGGTGGAGGCCAGCCAGACGCTGACGCTGGGTGGGACCACGGTCACTGGCGGGACGGTGACGAACGCCAACCTGATCCACGTGACCGGCTCCGGCGCGATCAACGGCGCGGCGGTCAATGGCGGCCAGGTGACGGTGGACCCCGGTCAGATCCTGACCCTGGATGGCACGACCGTGACCGGGGCCTTCATCGCCGACAACGGCACGGTGAAGGTGGACGGCGACAGCACGCTGAAGTTCAGCGGTGTGACGCTGTCGGGCGGTTCGCTGCTCAATGGCGGGCTGCTCGACATCATCGGCAGCAGCACGATCCTCGGCGACGTTCTGAGCAACACGCAGCTGACGGTGGAGGCCAGCCAGACGCTGACGCTGGGCGGGACCACGGTCACCGGCGGGACGGTGACGAACGCCAACCTGATCCACGTGACCGGCTCCGGCGCGATCAACGGCGCGGCGGTCAATGGCGGCCAGGTGACGGTGGACCCCGGTCAAATCCTGACCATGGATGGCACGACCGTGACCGGGGCCTTCATCGCCGACAACGGCACGGTGAAGGTGGACGGCGACAGCACGCTGAAGTTCAGCGGTGTGACGCTGTCGGGCGGTTCGCTGCTCAATGGCGGGCTGCTCGACATCATCGGCAGCAGCACGATCCTCGGCGACGTTCTGAGCAACACGCAGCTGACGGTGGAGGCCAGCCAGACGCTGACGCTGGGCGGGACCACGGTCACCGGCGGGACGGTAGCGACGGTGGCTGCCGGCAATGAGCAGGCCGCGGGCGAGCTCGACCTGACTGGCCAGACGCTGGTGAAGGACGGCGTCCTGCAGAACGGCGGCGTGATCAAGGTCAGCAATGGCAGCAACGAGCTTCGTCATGAGAACGTGACGTCGAACGCGCTGCTGGAGGTCCTGGCGGGCGGGTCGCTGCTGATCGACAGCGTGACGTCGGTAGCCAACACGCAGACCACGGTGGATGCGGGCGGACTGCTGACGCTGAACCAGGCGACGGTGACAGGCGGGACGGTAACGACGACGGCTGTCGGCAATGGGCAGGTCGCGGGCGAGCTCGACCTGACTGGCCAGACGCTGGTGAAGGACGGCGTCCTGCAGAACGGCGGCGTGATCAAGGTCAGCAATGGCAGCAATGAGCTTCGTCATGAGAACGTGACGTCGAACGCGCTGCTGGAGGTTCTGTCGGGTGGTTCGTTGCTGATCGACAGCGTGACGTCGGTGGCCAACACGCAGACCACGGTGGATGCGGGCGGCCTGCTGACGCTGAACCAGGCGACGGTGACGGGCGGGACGGTAGCGACGGTGGCTGCCGGCAATGGGCAGGCCGCGGGCGAGCTCGACCTGACTGGCCAGACGCTGGTGAAGGACGGCGTCCTGCAGAACGACGGCGTGATCAAGGTCAGCAATGGCAGCAACGAGCTTCGTCATGAGACCGTGACGTCGAACGCGCTGCTGGAGGTCCTGGCGGGCGGTTCGCTGCTGATCGACAGCGTGACGTCGGTAGCCAACACGCAGACCACGGTGGATGCGGGCGGACTGCTGACGCTGAACCAGGCGACGGTGACAGGCGGGACGGTAACGACGACGGCTGTCGGCAATGGGCAGGCCGCGGGCGAGCTCGACCTGACGGGTCAGACGCTGCTGAACGACGGCATTCTGCAGAACGACGGCGTGATCAAGGTCAGCAATGGCAGCAACGAGCTTCGTCATGAGACCGTGACGTCGAACGCGCTGCTGGAGGTCCTGGCGGGCGGTTCGCTGCTGATCGACAATGCCTCGACCGTGACCAACACTGATGGCACGGTAAAGGTCGACCTAGGCGGGAGCCTTACGCTCGACTTATCATCCATCTTTGGCGGCACGATTGCGGACTACGGCACGATCTATGCCATCAATACAGTTGATATCGCCGGGAATATCGTTGGCACGGGTGCGGTGAACCTTGCCGCGCTGGCCAATCTCGAGATTGGCGGCTCGGTTTCGTTCACGAACACGGTGTTGTTCGGAGGTGGCAGCGGCACGCTGATCCTCGATGACGCCGACCAGTTCTTGGGCCTGCTCGCCGGCTCTTCTATTGGAACGATTTTGAGCCTCGACGATCTCATCGACCTGAGGGACCTGCCGTTCTCACCTACCCATATGTCAACGACGGTTTCATACAGTGCGAGCCTGAACGTCAGCACTGTCACGTTCATCGACAACACATTGGGCACCTCGGTTCAAATCCGCCTTTCGGGTGACTATACGCACCAAGGATGGCTGATAACGAGCGACGGCTACAGCCATGATGGATACTACGGAAGTCTGGTGCAGCTGACTCCTCCTCCTGTGTTTTCCGACATTATCGGCGGCCAGTTCGCGTTCACAGGAGACAAGACCGGTCCTGGGACCATTTGGACGTTCCAGGCCGCGGTGACTGATGCCGACGCCAATGTCATAGGTCAGGGAGGCATTACAAAGTTCGAGCTTGCTGAAAACGGAACGCTGCTCGGCTCTGCGACGTTCGACGGCAGCACGTGGTCATTCTCCGGTTTGCTTGCTTCTGTGACTTACAGTGGCGGAATCTACACGATCACGACGAGTTCGACTCCCCCGATCAACAACAAGGACACTGTCACGATCACGGCCTACGATGCTGCGAATCTGTCAGCGTCCAAGTCCGCCACGCTGTCGAATAATTCCTCGTTTGCGGTTGCGCCCGCCGGGATCGCGGGAGACCCGATCCATTTGGCGCTGACGGATCCCTCCGATGGTCAAGCGAGCGGACCGATCTACCTGACCCTCGCAGGGGTTCCGTCCGATTGGAGCATCAGCGATGGGATTAACCACGGTGATGGCACGTGGACTGTCGAGACAGACAACCTCACCGCGCTGACTATTACCACTTCAATCGGCTACACGGGCGCCACTCTGTTGACCGTCACTGAGACCTGGAAAACGGCCGACGGTAGCACTGAGTTTGCGGTCGTTGCTGACAACGTTGAGGCCTATGCGCCGGGTTCTCCGATCTTTGCTCTTTCCAGCGATGATACGCTGACCGGCACGCCGGGAAGTGACGTCTTCGTACTCGCGCAGTCGATCGGTCACGATACAATTTATGACTTCGATGTCGCTCAGGATCAGATTGATCTGATCGGGTACGGCAATTTTGCAAGCTTTACCGACATTCAGGCGCATCTGACCGACGACGCCACTGGGAACGCGCTAATTGCACTCCCAGACGGGCAGACGATCGAACTGCAGGGCGTTCATGCGGCGGATTTGACCCAGGCCGACTTCGTCTTTGATCAAAACCCGACCTTCGGCAACACGGGAACCCTGACGATCGGTGATGGCGCCACCATGCCGCTGAGCGGGTCCATCGACAATGTCGGGACCATCGCCTTGAATTCGACCGGCGATCAGACGCTTCTGCAGCTTACCGGAAATGGCCTGACGCTGCATGGCGGTGGTCAGATCGTGCTGTCTGATAATGATGCCAATGTTATCTCGGAAACGAGCGCTAACGCCGCACTCGACAACGAGGACAACACGATTTCGGGAGCCGGACATCTTGGCAATGGCGATCTTTCCCTGACAAATGCCGGTATAATCAACGCTACCGGTACTCACGCGCTAACGATCAATACCGGTGCAAATTGGGTCTTCAATACGGGTGTTCTGGAAGCTTCGGGGAGCGGTGGCCTGACGGTCGCAGGTTCGGTCGAAAACTCAGGTGTCCTTTTTGCGAATGGGGCATCGCTCACGGTCCAAGGCGCGGTGAGCGGAAACGGCACTGCTAGCATCAATGGCATTGCGACGATCGACCTTGAGGGCGCCGCCAATGTCAATGTGATGTTTGGCTCAGGCGGCGGCACGCTCAAACTGGGCGACGCCTTCCACTTCGATGGCACGATTGTCGGCTTTGACGGCAACGATTTGATTGATCTAGAAAATGTTCAATTCGGCTCCGCCTCGATCAGCTACCAGGAAAATGCTGCTCGGACCGGCGGGGTGTTAACGGTTTCGGACGGGCAGCAGACCGCGGAGCTGGCGCTTGTCGGAAATTACTCCGCCGAAAACTTCCATTTCGCTTCAGACCAGCTCAAGGGGACTTCGATCACCTATCTCGCCCACGATCTAGTCGCGTGAGGATGCGGTGCCGTCTCGAGAGAGTGCTGGTGTATTTTGAGCTCCGTAAATTCACGGGGTGATCCTGCGCAAAGGCAGACCCTACCACTGTTACTCAAATGCCGCGGTGGCCAGAATTAATGAACCCATAACTGCCTTTTACCCCCCTGATGGCCTCTCCGTAATGGCGCGTGGTTGACCAGCCGTCCGCCCCCGTGACAAGAAGTCGCGCGGGGAGCGGGGTTAGTCACACGCGATTCGATGCGCTGCCGACCAGGCATGCGGGAATGCCGTAGTTTAACGGGTCTGCCGTATTGTTAATGTTTGCTTTACGGAGGCGCGTGAACCTGCGGCAATGATTTCGACTGTGCGGCTATTCTGCCGGGGAGCAAGCGCAGGTATGGAGACAATGAGCACAGGCCGCCGTTCAATTGTTGCATCCCCTTTCGTTCGCTGCGCCGCTGCGGCGCTTCTGATGTCCTCGATCACGAGTGTGGCCAAGGCCGATGAGTTCGCGGGGCCGACCTTCCGCAAAGGCCTTTGGCACTTCGTTCGTACGCTCGATATGGTCGCCCACCGCAAGTCGAAGCAGCGTTTGCTCGAGCGGGAGGTGACTGCATGCGTCGACCCGACCGTCTCGATGAAAGCGACATTCTCGTCCCCTTCGGTCGGCAATTGCGTCTCTGCGAGGCCCGAAAAGAAGAACAATCAATACACTTTCGCGAACCGTTGCGATTTCATGGGTCCCGTCAGCACGGTGATCACAGTTCATAGTGACGAGTCCTACACCGAGCAAAACGAGCTCAGCGAAGGCCAGCTGCCAAGGGTCGAGCTGGTTGTGGCACATCGGATCGGCGATTGCGGGGCAGACCCGGCGCAGCCTTCGGCTGCGAAGACGCTCTCTCACTGACGTCGCTCTGCCGGAAGGCAGGCGCGAGCTATCGCGCCGCAATGACCCTTGGTACTTGCGCCGATCCCGAAAGCGCGGAAATATCGTCTCGGATGGGACGAGGATCGTGATGAGGTTATTGGCCGAGATTCTCTGCCTTGCAGGGCTCTATTCCATGGTTGGCGCTGCGGCGGCCCAGGGCGCGCAACCGCCCGCGGCGCGCACGGATTTGAGCGAACTCGTCAAGATCGATTCATTCCAAGCGACGCGGCGGGCCGACAATTACGGAATTGCGAGTTTTGTGCTCTCCAATGGCACCGAGAAAAAGATCGACAGCGTCGAGCTGACTTGCTGGATGGATGGAGATCGGGAGCGCGCCACGACGGTTTTGGTCTGGGCCAACCAGCCTGTTCCTGCGCATGCAAGCTACGAGTTCAAGAACGTCAATATCGGCGTGGTTGGACCTAATTCTCGCAGCGAATGCGAGGTCACGCGGGTGGAGTAAATTCAAGGCCTGCCGACGTGGCAATATTGCCGTCGGTCCTGGGCTTTGGCCTGTCGCTAGATTTTCTGACCGCCAGGCCCCACGACACTGATCGTGATCTTTTGGATCTCGGTCCGTCCACCGGCATACTTGACCTCGATGGTCAGCTGATCGTCGCCCGTAAAATCCGGGGGGGACTTGTAGAAGGCAACGTAAGCCGGCACTTCCAGCGCCAGGCAGGCCTTGTAGTTGGTTGCCTTCACCTTACCGGATTTCACGATGACCTTTCCCGACGTCGGCGAGGTCGCCAATCGGATGGTGGGCAGGGGGCCGGACGTGCAATCGGGCCTAACATTAATGTAAAGGCCGATTTGCGTGTCCTTGTTCGGCAGCGCCTTGATCGTGCGTTCGACGGTCTGTGCGTCCGGCGCCTGCGGGTTTTGAGCAGCGGCGCACTGTAATCCGAGAAGTCCCGCCAGCACGGCGCTTACTGGTAAAATCCTCATCTTTTGCTCCAGCTGTCGCCGCAAGGCCTGGAGCGACATGCGTCCAAACGACGGGCAATCTGCCCCAGTTTGCGACATGTCACGGCCGCGCGATCTCTTTACCACATCCTGATCGAAAGTATTGATTAACCAAATAGTTTTCTTGACCCTCGATGGGGTTAACAATAGCTTAAAGATAGACTTCGACGTAAATTTATCTGCAATTTTCACTTCACGTCCTTTCGGCGGAGAGATTTCATGAACGAGCAGTTTCGGGTTGCCCAGTTTACTGGTGCCGGACATTCGAACAACGCATCTCCGCCGCGCATCTTCAAGCTGACCAAGCCATTCGCCGATCAGGCGGTGGTTTTGAACTTGGGATACGACCAGAAAGTCCAGGTCGATTTTTCGGCTATTTCGAATGAGAAGATCACCCTCGTCCATGTCGGCGAGAAGCTGATCATTCTGTTCGACAATCACTCCACCGTGACGGTCGAGCCGTTCTTCGACTCCCGGCACGATCAGCTCGGCAATCTCACCATCGAGGTCGCGCCGGGGCGCGATCTCAGCGTCGCCGAGTTTGCCAGCGCCTTCCCGATCATCAATGATCCCTCCGCGGCTTCTGCCGTTCTGCCGGCCGCCGGCGATGAGCTCGGGCAAAACAACGCGCAGGCGAGCGGCGCGAACTTCAGTCCGTTTACGATCGATCCTCTGCCGCCGGTGCCGACCAACACGTTGGCCCCGCAGGAAGAGCTGCCGACGTTCCAGGTTGACTTCCCCACCGGCTTCGTCACGCAGCCGACAACCCCGCCGGCCCCGACGATCTCTCTGGGCGCGCTGCCCGAATTGATCGTGGACGAGAGCTTCCTGACCGCTGCGACGAACGGCATCGACAGCTCTGGGACTGGGCCCGCGGGGACAACGGTGACTTCAGGGGTTTTGCCCGTCACGCTCAACGTGCCGGGCGGCGAGCAGTCGCTGACCTTTGCGCTGTCCATTAGTGCTCCCGGTGTCGACAGCGCCTTGATCGATTCGCAGACCGGCAACCACGTCTTCCTGTTCGTGGAGAACGGGGTAGTGGTCGGCCGCGAGGGCAAGGATGCGGCTGCGGCGGCCAATGGCCCGCAGGATTTCACGGTGTCTGTGGATGGCAGTGGCAAGCTGACGCTGACGGATCTGCGCTCGGTGCACGAAGGGACGGGCGAGCCCGGCGACGTGAGCGAGGGCACGCATGTGCCCGCCGGACTCATCTCCTTGACCGCCACCGTGACTGACAACAGCAACCAGAGCGCGAGCGCCAGCGTTGACGTCGGCCCGCATCTGACGTTGCAGGACGATGGTCCGTCGATCCAGGTCGTCCTGGATGGTGAAGAGCGGACAATTCCGAATCTGGTCGTCGACGAGAGCAATCTGACAGCCGTAACCAACGGCATCGACGGTTCGATCCACAACGGCGACAACTCCGCGACCGCGTGGTTCGGCGGTATTTTCCAGGCGGTGACCGGCGCGGACGGCGTGGCGGATCCGCAGCATCCGGTCAGCTACGCGTTGTCGATCGACACGACCAAGTCGACAGGCCTCGTGGACTCGCAGACCGGCGAAAATGTCGTGCTGGTGATGAACGGCACGACGGTTGAAGGCCACACCGCGTCGACCGGCCTTCTGGTGTTCACGCTGTCGGTCGACAGCAATGGCTTCGTGACCTTCACGGACGACCGTGCCGTGAAGGAGCCCGACGGGACCAATCCGGACGGTAATGAAGGCATCAGCATCGCCAGCGGTGCGGTGACTCTGACGGCGACGATCACCGACAATGATGGTGACACGGCGAGCACGGGCATTGACCTCGGCAAGCAGGTGACGTTCCTGGATGATGGTCCGGTTGCAACCAACGTGCAGCTGACCGGGACGGTCGACGAGGACGGCCTGCCCTTGGGTATCGCGGCGGGCGACGGCGGCAACGTGTCGATGACGATTGCGAGCGGCAATGTCTCGACGCTGTTCCTGTCGGGAGCGGATGCGCCGCTGACGTATTCGTTTACGGCGAGCCTTGCCAGCCTGACGGCCGAGAACCTGACCTCGGGCGGCGTGGCGCTGAGCTACGCGGTTACGACGTCGGCCGGCGTGGAGACGCTGACGGCGACGGCGGGTGCGACGCCGGTGTTCACGCTGACGCTGAACGAGACCACGGGTGCCTACACCTTCACGCTGCTGAGCCATGTCGACAACGCACCGGGCCTCGGTGAGACGGCGGCGGACAATCTGGCGATCGCCTTCGGATCGGTGATCCAGGCGACGGATTCGGACGGCGACACGGTCGGCGCGACCGGCGGGCTGACGATCTCGGTGGTCGACGACGTTCCGGTTGCAACCAACGTGCAGCTGACCGGGACGGTCGACGAGGACGGCCTGCCCTTGGGTATCGCGGCGGGCGACGGCGGCAACGTGTCGATGACGATTGCGAGCGGCAATGTCTCGACGCTGTTCCTGTCGGGAGCGGATGCGCCGCTGACGTATTCGTTTACGGCGAGCCTTGCCAGCCTGACGGCCGAGAACCTGACCTCGGGCGGCGTGGCGCTGAGCTACGCGGTTACGACGTCGGCCGGCGTGGAGACGCTGACGGCGACGGCGGGTGCGACGCCGGTGTTCACGCTGACGCTGAACGAGACCACGGGTGCCTACACCTTCACGCTGCTGAGCCATGTCGACAACGCACCGGGCCTCGGTGAGACGGCGGCGGACAATCTGGCGATCGCCTTCGGATCGGTGATCCAGGCGACGGATTCGGACGGCGACACGGTCGGCGCGACCGGCGGGCTGACGATCTCGGTGGTCGACGACGTTCCGGTTGCAACCAATGTGCAGCTGACCGGGACGGTCGACGAGGACGGCCTGCCCTTGGGTATCGCGGCGGGCGACGGCGGCAACGTGTCGATGACGATTGCGAGCGGCAATGTCTCGACGCTGTTCCTGTCGGGAGCGGATGCGCCGCTGACGTATTCGTTTACGGCGAGCCTTGCCAGCCTGACGGCCGAGAACCTGACCTCGGGCGGCGTGGCGCTGAGCTACGCGGTTACGACGTCGGCCGGCGTGGAGACGCTGACGGCGACGGCGGGTGCGACGCCGGTGTTCACGCTGACGCTGAACGAGACCACGGGTGCCTACACCTTCACGCTGCTGAGCCATGTCGACAACGCACCGGGCCTCGGTGAGACGGCGGCGGACAATCTGGCGATCGCCTTCGGATCGGTGATCCAGGCGACGGATTCGGACGGCGACACGGTCGGCGCGACCGGCGGGCTGACGATCTCGGTGGTCGACGACGTTCCGGTTGCAACCAATGTGCAGCTGACCGGGACGGTCGACGAGGACGGCCTGCCCTTGGGTATCGCGGCGGGCGACGGCGGCAACGTGTCGATGACGATTGCGAGCGGCAATGTCTCGACGCTGTTCCTGTCGGGAGCGGATGCGCCGCTGACGTATTCGTTTACGGCGAGCCTTGCCAGCCTGACGGCCGAGAACCTGACCTCGGGCGGCGTGGCGCTGAGCTACGCGGTTACGACGTCGGCCGGCGTGGAGACGCTGACGGCGACGGCGGGTGCGACGCCGGTGTTCACGCTGACGCTGAACGAGACCACGGGTGCCTACACCTTCACGCTGCTGAGCCATGTCGACAACGCACCGGGCCTCGGTGAGACGGCGGCGGACAATCTGGCGATCGCCTTCGGATCGGTGATCCAGGCGACGGATTCGGACGGCGACACGGTCGGCGCGACCGGCGGGCTGACGATCTCGGTGGTCGACGACGTTCCGGTTGCAACCAATGTGCAGCTGACCGGGACGGTCGACGAGGACGGCCTGCCCTTGGGTATCGCGGCGGGCGACGGCGGCAACGTGTCGATGACGATTGCGAGCGGCAATGTCTCGACGCTGTTCCTGTCGGGAGCGGATGCGCCGCTGACGTATTCGTTTACGGCGAGCCTTGCCAGCCTGACGGCCGAGAACCTGACCTCGGGCGGCGTGGCGCTGAGCTACGCGGTTACGACGTCGGCCGGCGTGGAGACGCTGACGGCGACGGCGGGTGCGACGCCGGTGTTCACGCTGACGCTGAACGAGACCACGGGTGCCTACACCTTCACGCTGCTGAGCCATGTCGACAACGCACCGGGCCTCGGTGAGACGGCGGCGGACAATCTGGCGATCGCCTTCGGATCGGTGATCCAGGCGACGGATTCGGACGGCGACACGGTCGGCGCGACCGGCGGGCTGACGATCTCGGTGGTCGACGACGTTCCGGTTGCAACCAACGTGCAGCTGACCGGGACGGTCGACGAGGACGGCCTGCCCTTGGGTATCGCGGCGGGCGACGGCGGCAACGTGTCGATGACGATTGCGAGCGGCAATGTCTCGACGCTGTTCCTGTCGGGAGCGGATGCGCCGCTGACGTATTCGTTTACGGCGAGCCTTGCCAGCCTGACGGCCGAGAACCTGACCTCGGGCGGCGTGGCGCTGAGCTACGCGGTTACGACGTCGGCCGGCGTGGAGACGCTGACGGCGACGGCGGGTGCGACGCCGGTGTTCACGCTGACGCTGAACGAGACCACGGGTGCCTACACCTTCACGCTGCTGAGCCATGTCGACAACGCACCGGGCCTCGGTGAGACGGCGGCGGACAATCTGGCGATCGCCTTCGGATCGGTGATCCAGGCGACGGATTCGGACGGCGACACGGTCGGCGCGACCGGCGGGCTGACGATCTCGGTGGTCGACGACGTTCCGGTTGCAACCAACGTGCAGCTGACCGGGACGGTCGACGAGGACGGCCTGCCCTTGGGTATCGCGGCGGGCGACGGCGGCAACGTGTCGATGACGATTGCGAGCGGCAATGTCTCGACGCTGTTCCTGTCGGGAGCGGATGCGCCGCTGACGTATTCGTTTACGGCGAGCCTTGCCAGCCTGACGGCCGAGAACCTGACCTCGGGCGGCGTGGCGCTGAGCTACGCGGTTACGACGTCGGCCGGCGTGGAGACGCTGACGGCGACGGCGGGTGCGACGCCGGTGTTCACGCTGACGCTGAACGAGACCACGGGTGCCTACACCTTCACGCTGCTGAGCCATGTCGACAACGCACCGGGCCTCGGTGAGACGGCGGCGGACAATCTGGCGATCGCCTTCGGATCGGTGATCCAGGCGACGGATTCGGACGGCGACACGGTCGGCGCGACCGGCGGGCTGACGATCTCGGTGGTCGACGACGTTCCGGTTGCAACCAATGTGCAGCTGACCGGGACGGTCGACGAGGACGGCCTGCCCTTGGGTATCGCGGCGGGCGACGGCGGCAACGTGTCGATGACGATTGCGAGCGGCAATGTCTCGACGCTGTTCCTGTCGGGAGCGGATGCGCCGCTGACGTATTCGTTTACGGCGAGCCTTGCCAGCCTGACGGCCGAGAACCTGACCTCGGGCGGCGTGGCGCTGAGCTACGCGGTTACGACGTCGGCCGGCGTGGAGACGCTGACGGCGACGGCGGGTGCGACGCCGGTGTTCACGCTGACGCTGAACGAGACCACGGGTGCCTACACCTTCACGCTGCTGAGCCATGTCGACAACGCACCGGGCCTCGGTGAGACGGCGGCGGACAATCTGGCGATCGCCTTCGGATCGGTGATCCAGGCGACGGATTCGGACGGCGACACGGTCGGCGCGACCGGCGGGCTGACGATCTCGGTGGTCGACGACGTTCCGGTTGCAACCAATGTGCAGCTGACCGGGACGGTCGACGAGGACGGCCTGCCCTTGGGTATCGCGGCGGGCGACGGCGGCAACGTGTCGATGACGATTGCGAGCGGCAATGTCTCGACGCTGTTCCTGTCGGGAGCGGATGCGCCGCTGACGTATTCGTTTACGGCGAGCCTTGCCAGCCTGACGGCCGAGAACCTGACCTCGGGCGGCGTGGCGCTGAGCTACGCGGTTACGACGTCGGCCGGCGTGGAGACGCTGACGGCGACGGCGGGTGCGACGCCGGTGTTCACGCTGACGCTGAACGAGACCACGGGTGCCTACACCTTCACGCTGCTGAGCCATGTCGACAACGCACCGGGCCTCGGTGAGACGGCGGCGGACAATCTGGCGATCGCCTTCGGATCGGTGATCCAGGCGACGGATTCGGACGGCGACACGGTCGGCGCGACCGGCGGGCTGACGATCTCGGTGGTCGACGACGTTCCGGTTGCAACCAATGTGCAGCTGACCGGGACGGTCGACGAGGACGGCCTGCCCTTGGGTATCGCGGCGGGCGACGGCGGCAACGTGTCGATGACGATTGCGAGCGGCAATGTCTCGACGCTGTTCCTGTCGGGAGCGGATGCGCCGCTGACGTATTCGTTTACGGCGAGCCTTGCCAGCCTGACGGCCGAGAACCTGACCTCGGGCGGCGTGGCGCTGAGCTACGCGGTTACGACGTCGGCCGGCGTGGAGACGCTGACGGCGACGGCGGGTGCGACGCCGGTGTTCACGCTGACGCTGAACGAGACCACGGGTGCCTACACCTTCACGCTGCTGAGCCATGTCGACAACGCACCGGGCCTCGGTGAGACGGCGGCGGACAATCTGGCGATCGCCTTCGGATCGGTGATCCAGGCGACGGATTCGGACGGCGACACGGTCGGCGCGACCGGCGGGCTGACGATCTCGGTGGTCGACGACGTTCCGGTTGCAACCAACGTGCAGCTGACCGGGACGGTCGACGAGGACGGCCTGCCCTTGGGTATCGCGGCGGGCGACGGCGGCAACGTGTCGATGACGATTGCGAGCGGCAATGTCTCGACGCTGTTCCTGTCGGGAGCGGATGCGCCGCTGACGTATTCGTTTACGGCGAGCCTTGCCAGCCTGACGGCCGAGAACCTGACCTCGGGCGGCGTGGCGCTGAGCTACGCGGTTACGACGTCGGCCGGCGTGGAGACGCTGACGGCGACGGCGGGTGCGACGCCGGTGTTCACGCTGACGCTGAACGAGACCACGGGTGCCTACACCTTCACGCTGCTGAGCCATGTCGACAACGCACCGGGCCTCGGTGAGACGGCGGCGGACAATCTGGCGATCGCCTTCGGATCGGTGATCCAGGCGACGGATTCGGACGGCGACACGGTCGGCGCGACCGGCGGGCTGACGATCTCGGTGGTCGACGACGTTCCGGTTGCAACCAACGTGCAGCTGACCGGGACGGTCGACGAGGACGGCCTGCCCTTGGGTATCGCGGCGGGCGACGGCGGCAACGTGTCGATGACGATTGCGAGCGGCAATGTCTCGACGCTGTTCCTGTCGGGAGCGGATGCGCCGCTGACGTATTCGTTTACGGCGAGCCTTGCCAGCCTGACGGCCGAGAACCTGACCTCGGGCGGCGTGGCGCTGAGCTACGCGGTTACGACGTCGGCCGGCGTGGAGACGCTGACGGCGACGGCGGGTGCGACGCCGGTGTTCACGCTGACGCTGAACGAGACCACGGGTGCCTACACCTTCACGCTGCTGAGCCATGTCGACAACGCACCGGGCCTCGGTGAGACGGCGGCGGACAATCTGGCGATCGCCTTCGGATCGGTGATCCAGGCGACGGATTCGGACGGCGACACGGTCGGCGCGACCGGCGGGCTGACGATCTCGGTGGTCGACGACGTTCCGGTTGCAACCAATGTGCAGCTGACCGGGACGGTCGACGAGGACGGCCTGCCCTTGGGTATCGCGGCGGGCGACGGCGGCAACGTGTCGATGACGATTGCGAGCGGCAATGTCTCGACGCTGTTCCTGTCGGGAGCGGATGCGCCGCTGACGTATTCGTTTACGGCGAGCCTTGCCAGCCTGACGGCCGAGAACCTGACCTCGGGCGGCGTGGCGCTGAGCTACGCGGTTACGACGTCGGCCGGCGTGGAGACGCTGACGGCGACGGCGGGTGCGACGCCGGTGTTCACGCTGACGCTGAACGAGACCACGGGTGCCTACACCTTCACGCTGCTGAGCCATGTCGACAACGCACCGGGCCTCGGTGAGACGGCGGCGGACAATCTGGCGATCGCCTTCGGATCGGTGATCCAGGCGACGGATTCGGACGGCGACACGGTCGGCGCGACCGGCGGGCTGACGATCTCGGTGGTCGACGACGTTCCGGTTGCAACCAACGTGCAGCTGACCGGGACGGTCGACGAGGACGGCCTGCCCTTGGGTATCGCGGCGGGCGACGGCGGCAACGTGTCGATGACGATTGCGAGCGGCAATGTCTCGACGCTGTTCCTGTCGGGAGCGGATGCGCCGCTGACGTATTCGTTTACGGCGAGCCTTGCCAGCCTGACGGCCGAGAACCTGACCTCGGGCGGCGTGGCGCTGAGCTACGCGGTTACGACGTCGGCCGGCGTGGAGACGCTGACGGCGACGGCGGGTGCGACGCCGGTGTTCACGCTGACGCTGAACGAGACCACGGGTGCCTACACCTTCACGCTGCTGAGCCATGTCGACAACGCACCGGGCCTCGGTGAGACGGCGGCGGACAATCTGGCGATCGCCTTCGGATCGGTGATCCAGGCGACGGATTCGGACGGCGACACGGTCGGCGCGACCGGCGGGCTGACGATCTCGGTGGTCGACGACGTTCCGGTTGCAACCAACGTGCAGCTGACCGGGACGGTCGACGAGGACGGCCTGCCCTTGGGTATCGCGGCGGGCGACGGCGGCAACGTGTCGATGACGATTGCGAGCGGCAATGTCTCGACGCTGTTCCTGTCGGGAGCGGATGCGCCGCTGACGTATTCGTTTACGGCGAGCCTTGCCAGCCTGACGGCCGAGAACCTGACCTCGGGCGGCGTGGCGCTGAGCTACGCGGTTACGACGTCGGCCGGCGTGGAGACGCTGACGGCGACGGCGGGTGCGACGCCGGTGTTCACGCTGACGCTGAACGAGACCACGGGTGCCTACACCTTCACGCTGCTGAGCCATGTCGACAACGCACCGGGCCTCGGTGAGACGGCGGCGGACAATCTGGCGATCGCCTTCGGATCGGTGATCCAGGCGACGGATTCGGACGGCGACACGGTCGGCGCGACCGGCGGGCTGACGATCTCGGTGGTCGACGACGTTCCGGTTGCAACCAATGTGCAGCTGACCGGGACGGTCGACGAGGACGGCCTGCCCTTGGGTATCGCGGCGGGCGACGGCGGCAACGTGTCGATGACGATTGCGAGCGGCAATGTCTCGACGCTGTTCCTGTCGGGAGCGGATGCGCCGCTGACGTATTCGTTTACGGCGAGCCTTGCCAGCCTGACGGCCGAGAACCTGACCTCGGGCGGCGTGGCGCTGAGCTACGCGGTTACGACGTCGGCCGGCGTGGAGACGCTGACGGCGACGGCGGGTGCGACGCCGGTGTTCACGCTGACGCTGAACGAGACCACGGGTGCCTACACCTTCACGCTGCTGAGCCATGTCGACAACGCACCGGGCCTCGGTGAGACGGCGGCGGACAATCTGGCGATCGCCTTCGGATCGGTGATCCAGGCGACGGATTCGGACGGCGACACGGTCGGCGCGACCGGCGGGCTGACGATCTCGGTGGTCGACGACGTTCCGGTTGCAACCAATGTGCAGCTGACCGGGACGGTCGACGAGGACGGCCTGCCCTTGGGTATCGCGGCGGGCGACGGCGGCAACGTGTCGATGACGATTGCGAGCGGCAATGTCTCGACGCTGTTCCTGTCGGGAGCGGATGCGCCGCTGACGTATTCGTTTACGGCGAGCCTTGCCAGCCTGACGGCCGAGAACCTGACCTCGGGCGGCGTGGCGCTGAGCTACGCGGTTACGACGTCGGCCGGCGTGGAGACGCTGACGGCGACGGCGGGTGCGACGCCGGTGTTCACGCTGACGCTGAACGAGACCACGGGTGCCTACACCTTCACGCTGCTGAGCCATGTCGACAACGCACCGGGCCTCGGTGAGACGGCGGCGGACAATCTGGCGATCGCCTTCGGATCGGTGATCCAGGCGACGGATTCGGACGGCGACACGGTCGGCGCGACCGGCGGGCTGACGATCTCGGTGGTCGACGACGTTCCGCTAATCAATGGAATCCAGAACGCTCTCTTGCCCAGCATCGATAATACCGATGTCCAAGGCACTTGGCAGCCCGCGTTCGGCGCCGATGGCCCGAACCTTACTGCAGCGGTCAATATCGCAATGGGCACAGCGCCCACCGGCGAGACCTACACCGTGACCGATACCGGCACTCACAACGCAGCCGGCGAGGAAATCTTCTCCGTCAAAGTGGCGATGGCGACGAGTTCCTATACGTTCTACGAGTACGTGGATTACAATTCCAGCACTCACACTGCAGAAATGGTTGCGTATGGAACGCAGGCCGATGCTCAAGCTGGGCTAGGCAACAACGAATTCTTCACGTTGTCTATGTCCGCAGATGGGACTTACGATTTCCATCTGACCTCGACGACTGCACTGTCGTCGATCGTCACGACTAATTTCACGTCAAAGGGCAATTCCGGCGAAGGTACGTATGTGGAGCTTTTGGATGGGAATGTGACCTGGATAAAGAATGCCAGCAGCGTTCCGACAACAGTGCCGGCCGGCCAGGACGCAATCATTGATGGCTGGAGTACCACCGATGCAACGGCTCCGGATCCGCAGAACCACACGGTACACGCGGATAATTTGGGATTCGGCCTCGATAACGGCAACTTCCAAACCGACCAGCTAATCAACTTTGAGTTCGCCCAAAGCCAGAACCTCCTGGATATCGGGATTGGCAAAGGCAACAACGCGTCCAACGAGCACTTTGAGATCATGCTCTTCAAGGCCGGTAGTTCGACACCCTTTGCGATAGAGGACGTCGTTCTCAACGATGGCCAAACGATCCAGATTGATGCCGCGCATTGGGCGCAAGCCTTCGGAACTCCGGGCAGCGGCGACTTCCAAACCGTCATTGGTTCGTCGGGGACGTTTGGCGCGTTCGATCAGGTGGAGGTCGTGAACTACGCAGGCCACGACGGGTCGATCGGTAACGACACCAAGCTCAACCTGACGACGGTGACCTTCAAAGAGACAACGGTCATTAACGACACCACGCTGACCTTCGCCCCCACCATCACGGATGGCGATGGTGACACCGCAATAGCCTCGTCCAACTTGAGCGTGTCGCTGCAGGGGACGACCAACACTTCAGGCACCTACACGTTGTCGGCGTCCGGAAACGAGGTCGTCCTGAGCGGCCCGGGCGCGGATACGATCAATCTCAGCGGGACGAACAACACGATTGAATTTAATCACGTCACCGATGGTGGTGGGACTGGCGTCGGTACGGGAGACACCGTGAACGGATTTAGCGCCACAACTGACTCCATTGCGGTTTCTGCGAGCAGCTTCACGGGCGTCACGTTCGGGGAGGTGTTCAATACGACTCAAGTCCAGAATAGCTTGAGCAATACTTTCACCGACAGTTCTGAGCGATTCTTGTTCGATACGACGAACCACACGCTCTACTACTCGTCCGACGGCACTACGGCTAACGAGCACGCCTTGGCGATCTTGAATCTTGTGGCTGCGATTAACCCGACGAATATTCACGTCGTCCACTAGACGAACGTATCGAACTGGAAAAGCCGGTTGCCGTGGCGGCCGGCTTTTTCGCGCGACAGAGACTGTCGACGCGTCCCGGTTTGGACGCCGGTGGTGGAAGCGGGCTCGCCCGTGGCTAGAGCGGTTCACGGATTTATTGAATCGGAAGGGATTCCGGATCTGGGGCGAATATGATTCAAGATGCTGGCTGGGCTGGAGGCCAGCATCTGATGGTCCGACCAATTTCCAACGATTTGCGTAAGCGCGCGGTATCCGCTGTTGCCAAAGGTGAGAGCTGCCGATCTGTGGCGGAACGGTTTGGTGTTGCGGTCTCGTCAGTTGTGAAGTGGTCACAGCGCTATAGAACGACCGGCTCGGTAGCGCCTGGCAAGATGGGTGGTCACCGCAAGCCTGTGCTTGATCCGCACCGCGCCTTCATCGTCGAACGGATCACCGAGAGGCCGCACCTGACGCTGCATGGTCTGAAGGCGGAACTGGCAGCCCGCGGGGTCAAGGTCTCACACAATGCGGTCTGGCTATTCCTGCGCCGGGAAGGGCTGCGGTTCAAAAAAAACACTGTTCGCCCTCGAACAAGCTCGCGCCGACGCCTCCCGTAGGCGCTTGCGTTGGCGATCCTGGCAGGCCGGGCTCGATCCGAGCCGGCTCGTCTTCATCGATGAGACCTGGATCAAGACCAACATGACCCCTTTGCGGGGCTGGGGCCCCAAAGGCGCACGCCTGCGCGGCTTCGCCCCGCACGGCCACTGGCGTACCCTCACATTCCTCGGCGCACTCCGCCATGACCAACTCACGGCACCCTGCGTCTTCGACGGTCCGATCAACGGCGAATGCTTCCGCGCTTATGTGAAGCACCTTCTCCTGCCAACCCTGCGCGAAGGCGATATCGTCATTCTCGACAATCTCGGAAGCCACAAGTCGAAAGCCATCAGGCAGATGATCAAGGCTGCTGGCGCCAGACTCTGGTACCTGCCGCCATACTCACCCGACCTCAATCCGATCGAACAAGCCTTCTCCAAGATCAAACACTGGATGCGGCAAGCTCAGAAGCGCTCCATCGAGGACACTTGGCGACACATCGGCCACCTCGTCCAAGACATCCAACCTCGCGAATGCGCCAACTACTTCGCCAGCGCCGGCTATGGTTCAGTCAAAATGTGAAACGCTCTAGCGGCGTGAAAGTCACTTACAAAATAGCAGGGACTTGGCATTTCAGGAGCCAAACAGCGTGACGGTATGATGATACTGTCACTTTGCATGGGGTTGTTTTTCAGATTCTTGCCGAGGGGCCGTTGGCGAGGGGGGCGAGCGCGCTCAGTCAAGCGCACCCGTCCGCCGCAGGCCCGGGCTGAAGCTAGCCCGTCCGCCCTACAGGAGCAGCGGAAGCGCGTTCAGCGCAGATCCGCTTCCGTTCGCCCGATCCGTTCCATCCCATTCCGAGCCGATGTCGCCTGCCGCCGCCGGCGCTGCTTCCGCATCACCCTCAACCGGCTCCGCCTTCGCATAGGGCTTCGCGAACAGATGCACCCCCTCATGATTGATCGCGAACAGGGGTGTGAAGTTCAATTCGCCGTTGTCGTCGCGCAGGCCCGCCCAGCGGTTGTCCAGGATCAGCCAGCGGCCGTCGAGCCGGGCCGCAAGCACCGCGTGGTCTTGCCGGACCGTGCGGTCGCGAACGAGGAGCAGGCGCATGTCGGCGTCCGGGACACCCGCTTCGCGCAAGGCGGCGTATTTGGCGATCGCGTAATCCTCGCAATCGCCCTTGCCGGTCGCAAAGCTCGCCAGCGGCGAGCTCCAGCGGTCGAGCTCCCGATGCTGGACGAGATCGCTGACGTAGCGGATCGCGGTGTTGACGCCGAGATTGACCTCCTCGAGCCGGGCACGTCCGGACTTGGCTTTGACCGCACCGATGAGTCTGAGGAACTGTGCCGCGTAAGATGGGCAGCTTCCAGCGTCAGACCGGCAGCGTTCGAGCACGGCTTGGTCCCTGACGATCTCGTCTTCAACCGTGCGCCATTTGCGCCAGATGACGCTGTCGGGTGCCCGGAACGTGAACAGGCCGAAAGGTTCATTGCCGAGCGTCGCGCCCGCCACAGGGGCCTCAGGTAGGGCATCCGTGGCCGTGGAGGAGGGGGGCGTCAGTGCCGCTAGGCGCAGCGCATTCGGCCCGCGGCCACGCGCACGGTCCAGCTTGGCCAGCACCGCGTTGATCGTGAAGAACGTCGCAGGAGCCTGGATCGTATCCGCGCCGGATGGCGCGATTTCAGTCGGCTCAACCGGCCCGGTATCGGCCGCAAACGCGACCGAGGTCGTAGCAGCGGTGAGCGAAACCAGCATGGCCGCCGCGAGCGCCACAACGCCTTGCCGCCGCAGTTCCAAACGCGACTTCATTGACGGTCCCCATATTTCGGGACGTCACCGGCGTCTTTGCGCGCCTGATCGCCATCCCGACCTGTTTATCGGGAGCGAGCGTGCGCGTGGGCGCGCTTAAGTCGGGTTAAAACCGGACAGGCTGGTCCGGGAATGAGCCGACGCGGTGAACCGCGCCGCTCCAGCAATGCTAAAGCTTGGCATCGCGCGTTAAGGACGCATTAAGCAAGGCGGAGTGCGGCTTCGGTCTAGTGCTCGCGCAGAGCCTCATCCCGCAGCGTGCGCGCCGGCTTCATGATGTAATCTAGGACGCTCTTCTTGCCGGTCAGGATCTCGACCGTCGTGATCATGCCTGGAATGATCGGAAGCGGGCTTTCCTCGGTGCCGAGGTGGTTCTTGTCGGTTCGAACCATCACGCGATAGTAGGTCTCCGGTCGCTGCGCCGATTCGCCCTTGTCGTCGAGGATCGTGTCGGCGCTGATCCGCTCGACCTTGCCAGCGAGATGGCCGTAGACAGAGGAATCGTAGGCGGAGATCTTGACGACGGCATCCTGGCCCGGGCGGATGAAGGCAATATCCTGCGGCCTTATCTTGCCTTCGACCAGCAGGGTGTCATCGAGCGGGACGATGTCCATGAGGTTTGCACCAGGCTGAACGACGGCGCCGATCGTGGTGACGTTCAGCTTGTTGACGATGCCACGAACCGGCGAACGCAGATCAGTCCGGCGCACCCTGTCCTGGGCGGACTTGATGTTCTCGTCCAGGACGGCAAGGTCGGCCCGCGCCTTGGCGAGATCTTCGTCAGCCTGCGCCCGGAAGGTCGAGATCGTGGTCGCGATCTTTGCCTTGGCCTCTGCAATCTGGCCTTTCGCTTCTGCCGATTGACGCTCCAGCCGAAGCATTTCGATCTCGGGAACGACTTTCTGCTCATAGAGCTTGCGCGTCAGGGTGAGCTCGCGATCGAGCAGGGCTGATGTTTGGGTCAGCCTCGCGATCTGTTGATTCAGCACGTCGACGTCCTGCGCCACTTTCAGAGCGCGGGTCTTGAACACGCTCCTTTCCGTCGTCACGGCAGCGGGGACAACGCCCTCGATCTGATCGGGAAAAACAATCTCGCTACGGCCGTTCACTTCGGCCTCGAGGCGCGCCAAACGGGCCGCCATCGAGGCGCGCCTCTCGCGTATCTCGCCAAACTCCGAGGCAAACTTGGTATCGTCGATGCGCATCAGGGACTGCCCCTGCTGCACCACTGCTCCCTCCTGGACGAGGATGTCACCGACGATCCCGCCTTCCAGGGATTGGACGACCTGCATCTGCCGCGAGGGGACGACTTTGCCGTTGCCGCGCTTGACTTCTTCGAGCACGGCAAAATGAGCCCAGACCAGGAATGTGGCGAACAGCGCGCAGAACGCCCACAGCAACATTCGCGAGGTTCGCGGCGTCTTCAGTTTGACGGCTGCGCGGATATCGTTGGCGTAAGTGAAATCAGCTGACATTGGATTTCTGCGCGGCCGGAACGGGTTGAACAACCCTGGGAGGGGCGACGGTCTCGGCGGACGGGCTCTTGCCTTGCAGCAGGCTCAAGACCTGGTCGCGCGGTCCATCGGCGACCAGCCGGCCGTTGTCGAACAGCAGCAGCCGGTCAACCATGCTCAGGAGCGAGAGCCGGTGAGTGGAGATGATGATCGTCATCTGAGCATCGTCGAGCTTCTTGAGCCGCTCGAGGAATTCGCTCTCGCTGCGGACGTCGAAATGGGCGGTCGGCTCGTCCAGAAAAAGAATCCTGGGTTTGCGGATCAAGACGCGCGCCAGGCCGATGGCCTGCTTTTGCCCTCCCGAGAGGCTGCGTCCGCCCTCGGCGATGGGCATGTCGTAGCCCATGGGATGACCCGCGATGAAGCTTTCGACGCCGGCCAGACGCGCTGCCGAAAGCACTTCTTCGTCCGTCGCGGCCGGATAGCCCAAGGTGATGTTGTCGCGCAGCTTGCCAAAGAACAGATCTGTATCCTGCATCGCAAAGCCGATGCCGGCGCGCAGGTCAGCGGGATCGTATTGGCGCGAGTCGACGCCGTCGACCAGGATGCGGCCGTCCTGCGCCTCGTAAAAAGAAAGCAACAGGCGCCCGACGGTGGTCTTCCCTGAACCCACCCGACCGATGATTCCAACGCGCTCGCCGCTCTGAATCCTGAACGTGACCTTGTCCAGCGCCTTTCCGGGAGCATTGGGGTAGGTGAACGAGACGTTGTCGAAGTTGATGGTGCCTTGTTCGATCTTTCTGGCGACATAGGTCCGTTCGGGTGAACGCTCCCGTTCCAGGGTCATGATCCGATCGATGGATTTGAGCGCCGAGAAAGTCTGCGTGCCACGGGTAATCACGGATGCAATGCCCGCAATCGGCGACAGGACCCGGCCGGCCAGCATGTTGGCGGCGACCAGCGCACCGACCGTCAGCGTGCCGTTCTGGATCAGGAAGACGCCGATGACGATCAAGAGCAGGCTGGTCAACATCTGGGCCGAGTTGGCAGCGGTCAATGCCAGGGATGACCAGAAGTACACGGCCTCACCGGATCGCGCCGTCGCGGCAACCGAACGCTCCCAAGCCGTCTGCATCCGTGCCTCGCCGCCAGACGCGCGCACGGTTTCGAGCCCGGCGAGCGATTCGACGAGCACCCCGTGACGGGCCGCCGATTCCGCCTGCAAGCGCTTCATCGCCCGATTGAGGGGGCGTTGCAGCACGATGCCGATTGCGATCATCACCGGCAGCATCAGCAGCGGGACCCAAGCCAGAGGTCCGGCGACAACGAAAAGAACGGCAACAAACAGGACGGCGAACAGCAAATCGGTTGCCGAGACCACGCTCCCGGAGGTGAAGAACTCGCGAACGGAATCGAAGTCGCGGAGCTGGTTGGCAATGATGCCGACCGAGGTCGGCCGCTGCGACATCTTCACGGCCATAACATGCTCGAAAATGTTGGCTGCGAGGACGACGTCGATGGTCTTGCCGGTCACGTCGATCATCTTGCTCCTGACCATCCGCAGGATCAGATCAAACACGATGGCCAGGCCCATGCCGATGGAAAGGGCAATCAACGAGGGGATGGCCCCGTTCGGGATGACCCGGTCATAGACGCTCATCGTGAAGAGCGGCATCGCCAGGGCCAGAATGTTGATGAGCAGCGCTGCCAGCGCGATGTGTCCGTAGTTGCGCCAATGCGCCTTTACGACGGACCAGAACCAGTGCTGCCGGGGCAGGCTACCAGCCGCAACAGCTCGCGCATCCGACTCGGCGGCTGCGCGGGCGAGAAACGCGTAGCCCGTATACTCAGCAGCAATGGCATTCAAAGCCGACATCCGCGGAACATGCGGTCGTTCGCTTGGATCGATCACTCTGGCGAGGTGCTTGTCCTCGTCGACGCCCAGCAGGATCAGCGTCGTTCCGTTCTTCATGATCAGGACGGCGGGAAGAACGAGGGCCGGGATGTCCGTCAATCTGCGTTTTGTAGCCTCTGTCTCGAGGCCCGCGCGCCGCGCCGCCCGGTCATAAAGAGACACGGTTAGGCGTCCGTCCACGATAGGCAAGCCGCCGAGCAATCCTTCGCGGGTTACAGCTCTGCCGTGATGTCCAGCCAGAAAGATGAGCGAGTCCACCAACGGATCGCGTTCTTTCGCTTCGACCTTCTCGTCCCCTCCCGATGGCGTATGCTCTTCGCCGCTCTTGGTCGGCCGTGCATCCTGGGCGAAAGACTTTTTTGCTCGATGAAACAACAAGCTGATATGCCTTGACTGAAAAACGATGAAAGCGAGCTTCGTAAAGTCGTTGAAGGATACGATAAATCTTTAGTTAATTCATTTACTTATTTGGGCCGTCGCGATTAAGGATTAATGGTCGCGGGTTCGAAAGGCTATCCGTGCGTTATCGGGGTCGGCCAAAATAACAAAGCCCGCACGGTTGTGCGGGCTTTGTAAGTCAGTCGTTCGACTGGATTATTTCGAAGTCGGCGAAAATGCCGTCAGTAGCCAATGGGGCTTCTCGGCTTGGGCGTATGAGCTACGCTGACTGGTCGAACTCTCCAGGACGATCGGTCCGGTGGAGCTTTCGCGCTGAGCAAACCAGGCTGACACGCCGGGGACCTTGGCTGACGCGTCCGCAGGCTCGCCCGAGAAGCGCTCGCCGAAAGCTGATGTGGCGGCAGCATTCGGAGCATAGGACAAGCGAACGGGCGCTGCGGTCGGCGCCGGGACCGCAACCCGCAGCGGCTCCGAACCGCTCTGGGGCAGCGTCCAGCGGAACGTGGGCGCCTTGTAGTCGGGAAGGCCGAACAGGTTCAGGTCGGTCGGGGCCGCGTCGACAGGAGGAGGAGCCTTCAGGTATTCGATCAGGGTCCCCGTCGCGGCGAGCAGCTGGTAGTCGGCAAACACGACGACTGCACGGGCCGATGTCAGCGATACCTGCGCGTTGAAGAACTGGTTCTGGGCGTTCAGAAGATCGATGAGGGAGCGCTGGCCCAGCTCATACTCCTTCTGGAAGGCGGCGATGGTCTTCCGATCGGCCTCCAACTGGCCGGTCAATGCCGAAATCCGCGTCTGCGTCACCGTGCGGGCGTTCCAAGCCTTGTCGATCGACTCATAGGCATCCCGCTGCAAACGGGCATGCCGTGCAGTCGCCTCGGTAAACCGTTCGGCCTTTTCCGAGCGATTCCAGGCGTCCTGTCCGCCGCGGAAGATGTCCCAGGACATCACCACTTTGCCGCTGTAGTCCTCATGGGTGACCGCGGGCGAGCCAGCGGCCGCAACATAGGGGAAGGAGTTGTCGTAATGCGTCGCCCGACCCTCAAGATAGAATTTCGGGGCAAACAGGCCGTCCGTGGACTTGAAGGCGTGTTTGGCGGCATCGACATCGGATTGCGCCGCATTAATCGTGGAGTTGAACCGCAGCGTGATCGCGAGCGCTTCATCCCGGGTGGCCGGAAGCCCGTGCAACGGGCCAGGGAACCGCAGATTGTACGGCTCTACGCCCACCACTTTGCGATACTTCGCCCGCGCGTCCTCAAGGCTGCGGCGAAACTCCGCCAAGGCTGCCCGGGCGTTCTCGACGCGCTCCCTCGACTGCTCGAGGTCGCCTTCACCGGCGCGCCCGCCCGAAAAGCGGGAGTTCACGTTGGAGAAGATCTTGTCATGATTGGCGACATTCTGCTCAGCGAGGCTGACCAGGCGCATATAGCGCACGACATCCACGTAAGCTTCGGCGGCATCGAGAGCGATCAGTTCGGTTCGCTCTTTGACACGTGCTGCGGCCGCATTCACCCGCGCGTTCTGGCGCCACACTTCGTGGATGGAGGTGAAACCGTCAAAAAGGAGCTGTCGGACGACGACCGATTCCTGGCTCCCGTTCCGCCATGGTCCGGATCCGGTCGTTGGAACCGCGATGCTTGGAGCTACGAAGCCCGGCGACTGGTCGAACTTTTCCGGTCCGTAGCTGGCATCGATGCGCACTTGCGGTAAGAGGGTGCTCTGGGTCTGGCGGAGCTCGCTCTCGGTTGCACGACGGTTCGCAGATGCCTCGCCCACCCCCGGGTTCGTCTGCATTGCCTGACGCAAGGCGTCGTTGATCGAGAATTGCTCGGCTTGCGCGGGGGCGGCAGCCAGGATGATTGTTACGAAGGCCAAATGTGCCGGCTTCATGGTCCCCACCATAAAAGACTTTTAACAAATATTATTGCCTAGGAAGAATTAGCAAAACGCTACGGTCCCACCTATGACATTTCAGTCACAGCTTGCAGCAATCGACTTGGTGTCGACTTGCGCGAGCAGGATGGCCCCCACGGGGCAGCCTCACTTTGCCGTCTTCCCTTGATCAGGAAACGAGCCGATGCAGCGCATCGGGTGGTTGCCAAAATGTCGCATAACTTATTGAAGTTATTTGTGAATGATGTAAATTGCTGCGGTGCAACCTCAGGGCGCGACAGGTCTATACGGGCGCTTGGCGCGGACTGATTGAACCGGGCGCGCGCGAGGACAGATAGCCGCAGTTTTTTTTCGCAGGTTCGCCCCCAGGTCGTTTGTTTAGAATGCGACCAAGGGGTTAGGCGACGTTCATTCGTTCAAACGAATCGAACCGGCGCTGCGGGGCTTGAGGTCCGGTGGGGGCGGAGCGGTATTCCTTGCTGCTAATATGAAGCTGGCCCGGCTCTGCGGTGAATGCCAATGTCAATATTTGGTTGCGGTTCCATCGGGGAGTTGGGGGAAGCAGTCCCAATATGCGCGGTCCGGACCATGTGCCGCCGCGGAACGGTAGCGTGGTATCTCAGGCGCGGATCTGATCAGCGCCACTCATTGTCCGGCAGCGTTCCCGGCGGCGGTCTCAGTTGCTCCAGTCCTTCGTCAATCACGCGGATGTCCTCCTCGACCTGCTCGATGGCACGGGCCGGATCGATGCCAGACACCATGCGCAGCTGCTCAAGCAGATGATGCCGGTGCCCTCGCAGTTCTTCGAGCGCCCGACGGTTCTTCAACTCCACATGAGAGGCGACGATCAATTCTATGGAGGAGTACAAAAGCAAACACCTATGGATCGGGTCTGAAATATCGGGGTGGTTATGTCGGTCGTAAAAAATCGCTCGTATCCACGCTGCGGCTGCCGGCCAGCACTTGACGTGTCTTAATTCCAGCGCCGCCCGCCTTGAAATTAGTTGGCAGACGGCGCTGCTCCAGCCCCGGGAGGGTGATGCAAATTCCCGGTTCGTCCAGTCTGCGGTTTCGCTGACGACGGTCAAATCAAAATCACGCTTGTGGTGAATCGCGTCAACGCGCCCATTCTGCAATGCGGAAAACATCAACCGTTCGGTCGAGATCATGGGAAAAACAGGAAAGATTGTTCCTGGGCTCTGGATAACGGCTTGTTTCATGCTCAAGGAGCGGCTCGTGAATGACCGATAGGACCGCTCGGGCGGGAGGATAGGACTGAGCTCTCGTCGCCGGAGGGGGGCTTGGCAGGACCGGGAAAATTCGGCAATATTCCAATTTTGGGATTGCCATGCCCGCTTATCTTGTTCGATTAATCGACAGCCGCCGGATCGTCGGGTTTTTCTTCGTTGATCATCCCGATCGCCTCGCCAATTCTGTGCAAGAATGGACGGACAGCGATCGCTGCGAATACCTCAAATTGCCCGACGGTGGCATCGTGTGGGCAGGGTCGGCCCATGCTGTGCCTATGAGCCCAGGTATTGAGACCAATGGAAATTGGGAAATACCTGAGTTGCCCCTCACGAGCGCGACGATGTCTGAATCCTGGCTCGACGTACTCTACGGCTACTCACCGACGCTGCGCTGGACGAAGCTAAAGCCCAGCCGGCAGGACTCGACACCACCGCAGCCGCCAGCACCAATGGGTATGGGGCAGGTCATCCCCATGCGACGGCCTCGCCCATAGCCCGGTGTTCGAACGGCGCGCAGTTATGACGGCGGAGAAGCCGCATGCGCATGTTACCTTTCCGGTGAGATAGCTGCGGCCGCCTTTTGATACGCGGACCGATGCCCTCGCGCTTCAATGCTAATGGCGGCCTTTTCGCGCGCGCTGCTTAGGTTCAAAAACGCCGCCTCCTGAGCTGTCGGCATTGGTGAGACGGAAGGCCACCCCCGATCACCGCTCCCGCGTACCACTCAGATAGACCGGTCGCTGGCCGAGATTGCCGGCGAGGATCTCGTTCCGCCCTGCTCGCATGAACGCAGGTTGCAGGGATTTAACTTGGCTCGAATTGAGTGCCACTTTAAGTTCCCTTTTCGCTTACCACTTACCGTAGCGGATGCTGTCAAAGAGACGGACGTCGCCTTGCTGCTTTTGCCAAGCCGGCTGCGTTCCGCGATTTCGGGCGCAGACAGACGACAGTCTCTAATGCCAAGGGTACTGTAGAAAGCGAAATACAGAAGGTGACGATGCTTTGTTATAGCAGACGCCGTATCGAAATTGAGTACATGAACCGTGACGGCATTCGGTAAACTCGTCCGCACCACGGCGTTCCGGCTGACGCTGGTCTACCTGTTCCTGTTTGCGATGTTCGCAGCCTCGCTGCTCGGCTATTTCGCCTGGAATACGCGGCGGCTGATCACCGAAGAGATCACACAGACGGTGAATGCCGAGACCTCGGAGATCAACGTGATCTATGATCGCCGCGGCTTGGTCGGCCTCGTGCGAACGATCGAGTACCGCGCGCTGCGGCCGGGCGCCAACCTCTATCTCGTGACCACGCCGACCGGGCAGGCGGTCGCCGGCAATGTCGGCTCGCTCGCGCCCGGCGTGATGGCGACGCGCGGATGGTCCGAGACGGCCTACCGGCGGATCGAGGATGCCGATGACCGCGACCATCGCGCGCTCGTTCGCGTCACCGAATTGGAAAATGGCTTCCGCCTTTTGATCGGCCGCGATCTCGCCGAGCGGCGGCGCCTGTTCGGCATCGTCGCCAAGGCCGCGCAATGGTCGATCCTGATCGTCGTCGTGCTTGGCCTCGGCGGCGGCGTCTTCGTCGCGCGCAGGGTGTTGACGCGGATCGACGCAATGTCCGGCACCGCACATCGCATCATGACCGGCGATCTCAGCGAGCGCCTGCCGGTTGGCCGCAGCGGCGACGAGCTCGATCGTCTCGCCGAGAACCTCAATGCCATGCTGGAGCGGATCGAGGCGCTGATGGCGGGGCTGAAGGAGGTCTCCGACAATATCGCGCACGATCTCAAGACGCCGCTGACGCGCCTGCGCAATCGTGCCGAGGAGGCGCTGGCGAAATCCGGTTGCGAGGCCGACTATCGTGCCGCGCTGGAGCGGACCATCGAGGAATCCGACGGGTTGATCCGCACTTTCAACGCGCTGCTGATGATCGCGCGCGCGGAATCCGGCCAGGCGCGCGGCAACATGGATGATTTCGATGCCGCCGACGTCGCTGGCGGCATTCACGAGCTCTACGAGCCGCTCGCTGAAGATGACGGCATGACCTTGAAGGTGAAGACGGAAGCGGCGCCGATTCACGGCAATCGCGAATTGATCAGCCAGGCGCTGGCCAATCTCGTCGAGAATGCGATCAAATACGGCAAGCCGGCCGCGCAACCGGCGGGAACCGTGGTCAGCATGGACTCGCGGCAGATCACGATCGAGGCCAAGTGCGAAGGCGATCAGGTGCTGCTCAGCGTCACCGATCGGGGTCCCGGAATCCCGGAAGGCGATCGCAAGCATGCCGTCGAGCGATTCGTGCGGCTGGAAGCGAGTCGCACGCTGCCGGGCTCCGGCCTCGGCCTCAGTCTCGCCTCGGCTGTTGCGACATTGCATGGTGGCGAATTGCGGCTGGGCGATGCCCAGCCCGGTCTTGTCGCCACGCTGATGCTGCCGGCGCGGGCAGGTGCCGGCGACAGGGTTGCTCCGCCAATGCCGGATGTGCCACAGAAGGTGGCATGAACCACTCCGCGCCGGGAAACGCGGACAAGCATGGTGAGAGCCTGGCCGCGCGCTTCGCGGAGGCTCCCCATATTGTCGCTTCCGCAATCGACGAACGACGTCTCGAGAGCTGGCTGGCCGAGCTCGAGCCGGCACTATCGGCCCGTTTGGAAGCCCTGCTGGTCCATCCTTTTGCCCGGAATGTTCTCGCCGGCATCGCGGAATTCTCTCCTTATTTATTCGATCTGGTGCGGGCCGATCCGCTGCGCCTGATCCGCCTGCTCGAATGCGATCCGGATACGCACCTGACGGCGTTGATCGCCGAGGCGAGGGCCGCGGTGTTCGCGGCAGCCGACGAAGCCGAGGTGATGCGCCTGCTTCGCCGCATGAAGGCGGAGACCGCCCTCCTGACCGCGTTGTGCGACATCGGCGGCGTCTGGCCGGTGATGCGGGTGACGGCGGCGCTGACTGATGTCGCGGTGTCCTCGGTGCAGGCCGCGCTCCAGTATCTGCTGCGACGGGAAGCCGCACGCGGCAAGCTCGCGCCGCCCAATCCCGAGGCGCCCGAAGAGGGCTGCGGCCTGATCGTGCTCGCCATGGGCAAGATGGGCGCGGGCGAGCTGAACTATTCCAGCGACATCGATCTCATCGTGTTCTTCGATCCGGATGCCACCACGCTCGCGCCCGATATCGAGCCACAGCCGTTCTTCGTCCGGGTGACGCAGGGTGTGGCGCGCATCCTCCAGCAACGTACCTATGACGGCTATGTCTTCCGCGTCGATCTGCGGCTGCGTCCGGATCCATCGTCGACGCAGGTCGCGATCTCCCGCGACGCCGCCTTGAACTATTACGAGCGGGAAGGGCGCACCTGGGAGCGTGCCGCGATGATCAAGGCGCGTGCGTGCGCCGGCGATTCCAGAGCGGGCGAGGCGTTGCTTGCGGAGATCGCGCCCTTCGTCTGGCGCAAGCATCTCGACTTCGCCGCGCTCGCCGACGTCCACGACATGAAGCGGCAGATGCAGACCTATCGCGGCCAGAGCGAGATCGCGGTCGAGGGCCACAACGTCAAGGTCGGCCGCGGCGGCATCCGCGAGATCGAATTCTTCGCCCAGACCCAGCAGCTCATCGCAGGCGGACGTCATCCGGACTTGCGGGTGCGGCCGACGCTCGCCGCGCTGAACGTCCTCGCTTCCAGCAACTGGATCACCCCTGCTGCGCGCGACGAACTGACCACGGCCTACGAATTCCTCCGCCGCGTCGAGCACCGTCTGCAGATGATCGCCGACGAGCAGACCCACACCCTGCCCGAGGACAAGGAGGCGGTGGCGCGCTTCGCCTGGTTCTTCGGCTATCCGGATCGCGAGGCCTTTGCCCGCGACCTGTTGCGGCAGCTCGAGATCGTCCAGGGCCACTATGAAAAACTGTTCGAGGGCGACGATCCGACCGGCACGGCAAGCCTGCCGGCGCTCGACTACAGTGCGGGTCCCGACGATCCGCGCCTGCTCCTGCACCTTTCGGCGCTCGGCTTCAAGAAACCCGTCGCCGTCGCGCAGACGTTACGCGACTGGATCACCGGTGACTACCGTGTGTTCCGCGTCGAGGCCACGCGCAGCGCCTTCGTCGAGTTCGTGCCCGCCCTGATCGACGGACTGGCCCGTGCCGAGGAGCCTGATCGCGCCGTCGTCGCGTTCGACCATTTCCTGAAGGCACTCCAGCGCGGCGGCCGGCTGATCACGCTGCTCGGCCAGAACCGCGATCTCGTCGCGCTCGTGGCGCTCGTGCTGGGCGCGGCGCCCCGGTTGGGCGAGATGCTGGCGCGGCAACCGCAGCTGATGGACGGCCTGATCGATCCGCGCTTCTTCGGTGCGATGCCGGATCGTCGGGAATTGTCGGCGCGGCTCGCGGCCACGGTGCAGGACGCCGGTTCCTACGAGGAGTTTTTGGATCGCCTGCGCCTGTTCGGGCAGGAGAGCCTGTTCCTGATCGGTACGCGCATCCTCTCCGGCACCGTCTCGGCGCAGCAGGCGAGCACGGCCTTTGCAGACGTCGCCGAGGGCATCGTCCACACCGTGCACGGCCTCGTCGCTGACCGCTTCGCGGCCCAGCATGGCCGGATCAAGGGGCAACAGACCGCCATCGTTGCGATGGGCCGGCTCGGCAGCCGCGAGATGACGGCGTCCTCCGACCTCGATCTGATCCTGCTTTATGATTTCGACAGTGACGATCCGGACTCCGACGGTCCGAAGTCGCTCCAGGGTACGCATTACTTCGCGCGCTTCACCCAGCGCCTGATCAGTGCCTTCACCACCCGCACCAATTACGGCGTGCTCTATGAGATCGACATGCGGCTGCGGCCCTCGGGTCGCGCAGGTCCCGTGGCGTCGAGCCTGGTCTCCTTCGCGGACTATCAGGCCAATGAGGCCTGGACCTGGGAGCACATGGCATTGACGCGTGCGCGCGTGGTGTCGGCATCGCCGGAGTTCACCACGCGGATCAAACGCATCATCCGTGAGGTCCTGACCCGCCGCCGCGACCGGGCGATCATCGCCAGCGATGTCGTCGACATGCGCCGCGCGATCGCGCAGGAGAAGGGCGAGACCGACTACTGGGATCTGAAATATGCCTCAGGCGGCATGGTCGATATCGATTTCATTGCGCAATATCTCCAGCTCGTTCATGCCCACGACAAGCCCGATATTCTCGACGTCGGCACGGTGCAGGTGCTGGAGAACGCCGCAAGGCTCGGCCTGCTTCCGCAATCGGAGGCGGAGATCCTGCGCGCCGCGGCGCGGCTCTATCACGATCTGACCCAGATCCTGCGGCTCTGCGTCAGCGACCGCTTCAAGCCGGAAACGGCGGGCACCGACCTGCAGCGCGTGATGGCGCGCGCCGGCGATGCGCCCGACTTCTCGTCGCTGGAGGCGCGGGTGAAGGAGACGCAGAGCGAGGTGCGGCGCGTCTTCAGTGCGCTTCTGGAAGGGAAGTCGCTTGCTTGAGCGAGGTGAGTGCATCGAGCACGTTCGGCTCGAGGCCCGCGCCGCCGGCGTCGAGATGGGTGAAGATCGCGCGCTTCATTCGCGGATCCCAGAACTTCCTGATGTGCTCGGCGATGCCAGGCACGGCCTTGCCGTGGCCCTGGCTGCGGAAGAACGTGCCGATCTGGTTGGCCATGTAGACGAGGCGGTCAGGCGACGACATCGATGATCTCCTGAGCACGGTGAGCCGCGACACGGCCCTGGTGCGTGAACACTTCAAACCCGTCGCTGCGGGCAATGGCAATCAGCGTGATGCCGGCCGCGGCTGCCGTGCGCACCGCAAGCGCGGTGGGGGCGGAGACCGCGACCAGTACGGGCGCGCCGATGGCAGCGGTTTTCTGCACCATCTCGACCGAGACGCGGCTCGTCAGCAGCACCATGCCCATGCTTGCGTCCGCGCGGCTGCGCGCCAGCGCACCTGCCAACTTATCGAGCGCGTTGTGTCGGCCGACGTCCTCGCGCAAGGCGGCAATGCCGCTCGCCGGTGACCAGAAGGCCGCTGCGTGGGCCGCCCGGGTCTGCATGTTGATCGATTGCAGCGGAGCGATCGCCTGCATCGCCGCCATGATCTGCTGCGGCGTGAACGACTGCCCCTGCGGCACCACCGCCGCGGGCCGTATGGCCTCGGCAATGGACTCGATGCCGCAGATTCCGCAGCCGGTCGGGCCTGCAATGTGGCGGCGCCGCTCGCTGATGCGGGCAGCGTCCTCCGGCGCCAGCCACATACGCAGCTCGATACCCTCGTCGAGGCGGACGATTTCGAGCGACTTGACGTCGTCGACCGACTTGATGATGCCCTCGTCCAGGCTGAAACCGACGGCAAAATCTTCCAAATTCTGCGGCGTTCCCATCATGACGGCATAGGTGCCGCCATTATAGGTCAGCGCCAGCGGCGTCTCCTCGGGGATCAGCCGCGCGCCTTCTCTGATAGCGCCGTCGCGCCAGATCTCGCGATCGATGGCCTGGACCGCCACGTGCATGCGGCTACTCCGCGGCTTCGGCTGGCGCGATGCGGCGAGACTGCCGCGCCTGCGCGTCATAAGCCTTCTGCCAGTCGGACGGGCCGTTCGAGGGCGAGACCTGCACCGCCGTGACCTTGTATTCGGGACAGTTGGTTGCCCAGTCCGAATAGTCGGTCGTGATGACGTTGGCCTGCGTGTCCGGGTGGTGGAAGGTGGTGTAGACGACGCCGGGCGCAACGCGATCGGTGATTTCCGCGCGCAGCGTGGTTTCGCCGGCACGGCTCTTCAGGCGCACCCAGTCGCCGTCGCGCACGCCGCGCTGCTCGGCATCGTGCGGATGGATCTCGAGGCGATCCTCGGCATGCCAGACCACGTTCTCGGTGCGCCTTGTCTGCGCACCGACATTATACTGGCTGAGGATGCGGCCCGTGGTGAGCAGCAGGGGATAGCGCGGGCCGGTGCGCTCGTCGGTCGCGACATATTCGGTGACGACGAACTTGCCCTTGCCGCGGACGAAACCGTCGATATGCATCACCGGCGTGCCCTCGGGGGCCTTGTCGTTGCAGGGCCATTGCACCGAGCCGAGCTCGTCGAGCTTGGCATAGGAGACGCCGGCGAAGGTCGGCGTCAGCGCCGCGATCTCGTCCATGATCTCCGAGGGATGGCTGTAGTTCATCTCGAAGCCCATCGCCTTGGCAAGGCCGATGGTGACCTCCCAGTCGGCCATGCCGTTCTTCGGCGTCACCACCTTGCGCACGCGCTGGATGCGTCGCTCTGCGTTGGTGAAGGTGCCATCCTTTTCCAGGAAGCTTGAGCCCGGCAGGAAGACGTGGGCGTAGTTCGCGGTCTCGTTCAGGAAGAGGTCGTGGACGATGACGCATTCCATCGCCGACAGCGCCGCGACGACGTGCTTGGTGTTGGGATCGGACTGGAGGATGTCCTCCCCCTGGACGTAGAGGCCCATGAACGTGCCCTCGACCGCGGCATCGAACATGTTCGGGATGCGCAGGCCGGGCTCGGGGTTGAGCTTGACGTTCCAGAGCGCCTCGAACTGCTCGCGCACGGCATCGCCCGAGATGTGGCGATAGCCGGGCAGCTCGTGCGGGAACGAGCCCATGTCGCAGGAGCCCTGCACGTTGTTCTGGCCGCGCAGCGGGTTCACGCCGACGCCGGGACGGCCGATATTGCCTGTTACCATCGCGAGGTTGGCGATCGCGATCACGGTGGTCGAGCCCTGGCTGTGCTCTGTGACACCGAGACCGTAGTAGATCGCGCCGTTGCCGCCGGTGGCATAGATACGGGCCGCTTCGCGCAGCGCCTTCGGGTCGACGCCGGTGAGAATCGCGGTTGCTTCCGGACTGTTGTTCGGCTGCGCGACGAACGCCGCCCATTCCTCGAACTCGCTCCAGTCGCAGCGTTCGCGGACGAAAGCTTCGTTGACGAGACCTTCGGTGACGATGACATGCGCCAGCGCGGTCATGACAGCGACGTTGGTGCCGGGCATCAGGGGCAGATGCAGCGCCTTCACGTGCGGCGATTCCACCATCTCGGTGCGGCGCGGATCGATCACGATCAGCTTGGCGCCCTGGCGCAGCCGCTTCTTCAGGCGCGAGGCGAACACCGGGTGAGCAGACGCCGGGTTGGCGCCGATCACGACCACGACGTCGGTGTCCTCGACCGAGTCGAAATCCTGCGTGCCGGCCGAGGTGCCGAAGGTCGTGGCGAGGCCGTAGCCGGTCGGGGAGTGGCAGACCCGGGCGCAGGTGTCGACATTGTTGTTGCCGAAACCGGCGCGGATCAGCTTCTGCACCAGATAGGTCTCTTCATTGGTGCAGCGGGAGGAGGTGATGCCGCCGATGGCATCGCGCCCATACTTGTTCTGGATGCCGCGCATCTTCGCCGCGGCAAAGGAGAACGCCTCATCCCAGGACACTTCCTGCCAGGGATCCTCGATCCGCTCGCGGATCATCGGCTTGAGAATGCGTTCCTTGTGATTGGTATAGCCCCAGGCAAACCGGCCCTTGACGCAGGAATGGCCACGATTGGCCTTGCCGTCCTTGTACGGCACCATGCGCACGACTTCCTCGCCGCGCATCTCGGCCTTGAAGGCGCAGCCGACGCCGCAATAGGCGCAGGTGGTGACGACGGAGTGCTCGGGCTGACCGATCTCGATCACCGACTTTTCCGTCAGCGTCGCGGTCGGGCAGGCCTGCACGCAGGCGCCGCAGGAGACGCATTCGGAGCCCAGGAAACTCTCGCTCATGCCCGGCGAGACGCGGCTGTCGAAGCCGCGGCCGGAGATGGTCAGCGCGAAGGTGCCTTGCACCTCCTCGCAGGCGCGGACGCAGCGCGAGCAGACGATGCACTTGGAGGGATCATAGGTGAAGTACGGGTTGGACTCGTCCTTCGGCATCCAATGGTTGTTGTCGCAGCCATGGCTCTTGGCGAAGACGTGATTCTCGCCTTCATAACCGTAGCGCACGTCGCGCAGGCCCACCGCGCCGGCCATGTCCTGCAATTCGCAATCGCCGTTGGCGCCACAGGTGAGGCAGTCGAGCGGATGGTCGGAGATGTAGAGCTCCATCACGCCCTTGCGCAGCTGCTTCAGCCGCTCGGTCTGGGTGTGCACGACGAGGCCGTTCATCACAGGCGTGGTGCAGGAGGCTGGCGTTCCGGCGCGGCCCTCGATCTCGACGAGGCAGAGGCGGCAGGAGCCGAACGCGTCGACCATGTCGGTCGCGCACAGTTTCGGAATCTGGTGGCCGGCGTCCATCGCCGCGCGCATGATCGAGGTGCCCTCGGGCACCGAGATCTCCTTGCCGTCGATGGTCAGCGTCACCATCGTTTCCGATTTGGAAGCCGGCGTGCCGTAGTCGATTTCTTCGATCAGAGACATCGTTGCTTTCCTATTCCGCGGCCTGAAGCGTGGTCGGCGCCGGGACAAAATCCTCCCGGAAGTGCCTCAATGCGCTGAGCACGGGGTAGGGCGTGAAGCCGCCGAGTGCGCAGAGCGAGCCGAATTTCATGGTGTTGCAGAGGTCTTCGACGAGCGCGAGATTCTCGCTCACGCGTTCGCCGTTGATGATCTTCTCGATGGTCTCGGCGCCGCGGGTCGAGCCGATCCGGCAGGGCGTGCACTTGCCGCAGGATTCGACGGCGCAGAATTCCATGGCGAAGCGCGCCTGCTTGCGCATGTCGACGCTGTCGTCGAACACGACGATGCCGCCATGGCCGATCAGGCCGTCGCGCGCCGCGAACGCCTCGTAGTCGAACGGCGTATCGAACAGGGCACGCGGGAAGTAGGCGCCGAGCGGGCCGCCGACCTGCACGGCGCGGACCGGACGGCCTGTGAATGTGCCGCCACCGATGTCGTCGACGAGCTCGCCGAGGGTCACACCGAATGCCGTTTCGAACAGCCCGCCCTGGCGGATATTGCCGGCGAGCTGGATCGGCATGGTGCCGCGCGAGCGGCCCATGCCGAAATCCGCATAGGCCTTGGCACCTTCGGCGAGGATGAAGGGAATGGCGGCGAACGACAGCACGTTGTTGATGACGGTCGGCTTGCCGAACAGGCCGTGATGCGCCGGCAGCGGCGGCTTGGCGCGGACGATGCCGCGGCGGCCCTCGAGGCTCTCCAAGAGCGAGGTCTCTTCGCCGCAGACGTAAGCGCCGGCGCCGACGCGCACTTCAATATCGAAGCTGAAAGTCGAGCCGCCGATCTTGTCGCCGAGATAGCCGCCGCGTCGCGCCGCGACGATAGCAGCATTCATCGCCTCGACCGCGTGCGGATATTCGCTGCGGATGTAGATGTAGCCCTTCGTGGCGCCGACGGTGATTCCGGCCGTGGTCATGCCCTCGATGACGAGGAAGGGATCACCTTCCATGATCATGCGATCGGCAAAGGTGCCGCTGTCGCCTTCGTCGGCGTTGCAGACGATGAATTTGCGGTCAGCCTTCGCCTGGGCGACGGTCTTCCACTTGATGCCGGTCGGGAAGCCCGCGCCGCCACGGCCGCGCAGGCCCGACGCGGTGACTTCGGTCAGGATCGCATCAGGCCCGAGCGACAGTGCGCGCTCAAAACCCTTGTAGCCGCCATGGGCGCGGTAGTCGTCGAGCGAGCGCGGATCGATCACGCCGCAGCGGGCGAAGGTGAGGCGAGTCTGGCGCTTCAGCCAGGGAATTTCGTCCGCGATGCCGAGCCGCAGCGCGTGCGGTCCGTCGCTCGCCATGGACTCGACCACGGAGGCGACGTCCTCGGAGCTCACCGGCCCGTAAGCGACGCGGCCCTTCGGCGTTGCAACCTCGACCATCGGCTCCAGCCAATGCAATCCGCGCGAGCCGGTCCTGACGATCTCGATCGACAGGCCGCGCTTGGCCGCGACCTGCTCGAAGGCAGCGACGACCTCATCGGCACCGACCGCAACGGCCGTCGCATCGCGCGGGACGAAGATCTTCATGCTCATCGCTGCGCCTCCGCAACCAGCGCATCGAGGCGCTTCTCGTCGAGCCGGCCGACGATGCGGCCGTCGAGCATGGCCGACGGCGCGGTCGAGCACAGCCCGAGGCAATAGATCGGCTCCAGCGTGACTCGATCATCCGCTGTGGTATTGCCAAGCGAAACGCCGAGCTTCGATTCAGCGCGCGCCGCCAGCGCATCGCCGCCCGCGGCCTGGCAGGCCTCGGCGCGGCACAGCTTCAGCACATGGCGGCCGGCCGGCTTGTGGCGGAAGTCATGATAGAAGGTGAAGACGCCATGGACCTCGGCGCGTGACAGATTCAGCGCCTGCGCCACCATGGGAATTGCGGCCTCCGGCACATAGCCAAACGCCTCCTGCAGCGCGTGGAGGATGACGAGTGTCGCGCCTTCCTGGCTGGCATGTTCGGCGATGATTTCAGCGCCGCGCGTCTCGTTCCAAGGCTCATATACCGCTGTCATTCTTCGTTCTCAGATTGAGCGTCCCTTTCGCGCAAACTATTTGGAATCATTCGAAGATCAATAAAGCTGTCTCATGCTGCGATTGCGAATTCAGATCGATTGGGAAGCGCAATCGGTCGATATGATCGGGTAATGAAACTTGTATCGACTGCCGGTTTTTGCGTGTTGGTGCGGGCGTGGCGTGATAGCTTGCATGCCACGATGAAATCTGAAGGAACGACCGGTTGATCGATAAGCTTGAACTGCTGCTGGCGCTGGCCAAGGAGCGGCATTTTGGACGGGCGGCAGAGGCCTGCGGCGTCACCCAGCCGACCATGTCGACCGGGCTGAAGCAGCTGGAAGAGATCCTCGGCGTGATGCTGGTCCAGCGCGGTTCCCGCTTCCAGGGATTTACCCCCGAGGGCGAGCGGGCGCTGGACTGGGCGCGGCGCATCGTCGGCGATGCCCGCGCGATGCGCGACGAGATCAACGGACTGAAGCATCAGCTTTCCGGCGAGATCCGCATCGCGGCGATTCCGACCGCGCTCGGCATGGTGGCGTCGCTGACGACGCCGTTCCGTGCGCGGCACCCGGAGGTGCGTTTCAGCATCCGCTCGACGACCTCGTCGGAGGTGCTGGGGCTGCTCGAAAATCTCGAGGTCGATGCGGGGCTGACCTATATCGAGAACGAGCCGATCGGCAAGGTGCGCACCATCCCGCTCTACAATGAGAGCTATCGCCTGCTCACCGCGCCCGATGGGATGTTCGGGGATCGCGAGACGGTGACCTGGACCGAGGTCGGGCAGGTGCCGCTGTGCCTGCTGACGCCCGACATGCAGAACCGCCGCATCATCGACCGTGCGCTGCGCTCGGTCGGTGCGGAGGCGACACCGACACTCACATCGAACTCGCTGCTGGTGCTGTTTACCCACGTCAAGACCGGGCGGTGGGCGAGCGTGATGCCGGCCAAGCTCGCCGAGACGCTCGGGCTGTCGTCCGACAAGGTCCGTTCGATCCCGATCGTGGATCCCGAAGTCAACTACAGCATTGGCCTCGTGATCCCGCAGCGCGACCCGATGACGCCGCTGATCGCAGCGCTGGTCAATGTCGCGCGCGAAGTGGCGCCGACGCTGCAATCCTGAAGCGGATCGCATATGGCTTGCACGATGTAACGGGCATCGGCACTGCGCTCCCTCTCCCGCTTGCGGGAGAGGGTTGGGGAGAGGGTGTCTCCGCAACGGGATAATCCCCAAGAGGAAAGAACCCTCACCCGCCACGCGCGGGACGATGCTTCGCATCGCCCGGGGGCGTGTCGGCCTCTCCCGCAAGCGGGAGAGGCAGAGCAAGCCCGCAGACTGTTTTCGTGAAGTTCACGCCGCGGCGGAAATTCCCGACGCCGCCTTGACGGCGTCGCGCGGCAGCGTCACGCGGACGACGGTGCCGACTTCCAGCCGGGAGCGCAGCCGCATCGAGCCGCCATGGAGCTGTGCCAGCGACCGGGCGATCGCAAGGCCAAGGCCCGAGCCGTGATAGGTCTTGGTGAGCTGGCTCTCGACCTGTTCGAAGGGGCGTCCGAGCCGCGCCAGCGAGTGCGGGGCGATGCCGATGCCGGTGTCGGCGATCATCAGCACGATTCGATCCTCGAGCTGCCGGCTGCGCACCACGATGCGCCCGCCGTCCGGCGTGAACTTGACCGCGTTGGACAGCAGGTTGACGATGATCTGCTTGGTGGCGCGGCGATCGGCAACGACGGAGATCGATTTCTCGATGTCGGCATCCAGCGTCAGATGCTTGTCCTGCGCCCGGCCGGAGACGACGCGTAGCGACTCGGCCAGGGCCCGCGACAGGTCGAGCTCCTCCATGTCGAGCTTCATGCGGCCGGCCTCGATCTTGGACATGTCGAGGATGTCGTTGATGACCTCGAGCAGATAGTGACCGCTGGTCAGGATGTCGTGGCAGTATTCCTGGTACTTTTCCGAGCCGAGATCGCCGAACATGCCCGAGCCCATGATCTCGGAGAAGCCGATGATGGCGTTGAGCGGCGTGCGCAACTCGTGGCTCATATTGGCGAGGAATTTCGACTTGGTCTGGTTGGCTTCCTCGGCCCGGGTCTTCTCGCGCTGGTACTTCTCGGCGAGGTCGGCGAGCTCGATGGTCTGGCGTTCCAGCGCCGCCTGCGAGCGCTTGAGGTCGATGACCGTGGCGCGCAGGCGCAGATCGTTGTCGACCAGCTTCTGCTCGTGCTCCTTGATGCGGGTGATGTCGGTGCCGACCGAGACGTAGCCGCCGTCCTTGGTGCGGCGCTCGCTGATGTGCAGCCAGCTGCCGTCGTCGAGCTGGGCCTCGAAGGTCCGCGCGCCCGGGCCCTGGCTGACGGTCTCGTTGTGGCGGGTCCGCACTTCAGGCATGCGGCCGACTTCCAGCACGGTTTCGTAGGAGGTGCCGGGGATGACGGCCGTGTCGGGCAGCTTGTGCAGGCGCTGGAAGTGCGAATTGCAGAGCACCAGGCGGTCGCTGGCGTCCCACAGCACGAAGGCTTCCGGAATCGTCTCGATCGCGTCGCGCAGGCGAAGGTCGGCCTCCACGGAGCGCTCGGCGAGGCTCTTCTGCTCGGTGATGTCGACGGCGATGCCGATCAGGTGGATGCCGGAATCGCTGGCGCCGCGGGTGCGCTCGCAGCGGACGCGCAGCCAGATCCAGTGCCCGTCGACATGCTGCATGCGGAAGGTCTGGTCGATATGGTCGATCTTCTCGGAGATCAGCTGGTCGGCGATCGCGAAGAGGTCGATGTCGTCGGACTTCACCAGGGCGTTGACCTCGCCGAAGGTGAGAAGCTCGTTGCGGCCGTCGAGACCTAGCATCGAGAACATCGATTGCGACCAGAAGATCCGGCCGCGCGACAGGTCCCAGTCCCACAGGCCGCAGCGGCCGCGGTTGAGCGCGGTGTCGATGCGGCCGCGCACGGCATCGTTGATGAGGTCGCCTTCGCGGGCACGGGTCGATTGCCAGTGGAAGGCGAAGCCGAGGATCAGGACGACGAAGCCGGTGGTCGCCGAGAGCGTCACCGAGAGCGCCGCGTCCGAACCCCAGATCGGCTCGTTGCGCTCCTGGATCACCGTGACGAGGCCGGGCAGCGACTTGATCGGCCGCGAGGTCGCCAGCGCGGAATTGCCGTTCGGCAAGGTCGTGTTGGCGACATCATTGTCGCGCGGCGGCGAGGCCAGCAGCTGCGCCGTGGTGATCGCATCGAGCAGGCGATCGTTGCCAACAGGATCGCTGTCGATCGGAATGCGGGCGAGGATGCGGCGGTCGATGCCGGCCGAGGTGACGACGACATAGCGGCCCGAGACTCTGGCCTTGGGCGGGATCATGTCGGACAGCAGCGTCGGCAGGTTCTCGATGTTCTTCAGCCGCTCGGCACGCACGGAAGTGACGCGGTCGATGCGCTCGGCCAGCAGTTCGGCGAGCATCGAGATCTCGTTCTGGATCACCAGGCGCTTCTGGCGCGTCTGGTCGACGACCTGGACGAAGGCGCCGAGGCAGATGGTGATGAGGAAGGCGATGATGAGCGTCGGCACGGCGCGTCGCAGCGCCGGCTCTGCGATCAGGAGCCGATGATAGGCAGGTTTCGCGATCGATTGCGCCAATCCCTTGATCGAATCGGATTGGACGCACGCGTTCGCGGCGTCTGCACGCGCCATGCCTTCGGCCCCCTGAAAACCTGTCTGCAACTAAGTTCGAAAGCAGCCCCACAACGCTTTCGAATCACAGCGATTTGAATCCAGTTTGCGCAGGCTGTCGAGAGTCAACGAAACGTTAACGCGAAAAAATCTTATCCAACGGAGAGATTGCAACGCCACGAGCCCGCAAACTCACGTGCGTGATGAGTCCGAAACGAGAACGCGCGACTCCTCGCTGCATTCTGCGTCACGTGCGCGGCGGCTCGGCGTGACTGATGACGCGCTTTATGCTCGGGAACGCGCGACGGAGCCGGCGCTCGATGGCGTCGACATGCTCGTGCACCTTGATCACGCTCATCGACGGCGTGGCACGGCAGTGGAAGTTGACGATCTCGCCGGCATCGGTGTTGCGGACACGCACGTTATGGATGTCGTGGATCTCGCCGCCGGCGGCATATTCCGTCAGCGCCGCCGCAATGGCCTGCACCTGCTCGAGCGGCGCATCGACGCCGAACGGCAGTTCCGGTTCCAGCGGCTCGATATGGACGTCGACCTCGACGTCCTCGCCGAACTCTTCCTGGATGCTGCGCTCCAGCGTGTTGGCGATGTCATGGGCGGCCTCGAGCTGCATGTCGGCGTCGACCTCGAGGTCGATGCTGACGATCAGCTTGGCGCCGAGGTCGTGCACGGTGACATGGTGAATGGCGAGGCCCGAATTGCGCGCGATCACCATGATGCGGTCGCGCACGGTCTCGTTGTCGCGGGCGACGGGGACGGCCGTGAAGGAGAGGTCGGCATCGCCGAAGGCCTTGTCGACGGCGGCCTCGGCGTTGCGCTTGATGCTCTCGACGCGGTCGATCGGATAGGTCCTGGGCACCTTGACGATGCTGTCGATGAAGGTCGTCGCCCCGACCATGCGCACGCGCAGGCGCTCGACGTCGATCACGCCGGGGACGCTGCGGATCGCGGCGGTGGCCTTTTCCTGCGCCCCTTCCGGCGCGCGGTCGACCAGCGTTTGCACCGTCGAGCCCGCCATGCGCAGGCCAAGAGCCGCGATCATCACGGCGACCGCGCCGGCCGCTGCAGCATCGCCCCACCAGAAGCCGAGGGCCGCGAGGATCAGGCCGATGATGACAGCGAATGAGCCCATGACGTCGGAGGCAAAATGCAGCGCGTCGGCCGCGAGTGCCTGGCTACGCGTCTCGCGCGCGGCCCGGTGCAGGGCGCGGGCGCGCCAGAGATTGACGGCAATGTCGAACACCAGCACCACGAAGGGAATAGCCGAGATGGTCGGCGGCGGGGTTCCCTCGCGCAGCCGGCTGTAGGATTCGACCAGGATGCCGCCGGCCAGCACGTAGAGCAGCGCGGTAACGCCGAGCGCGGAGATGCTCTCCAGCTTGCCGTGGCCGTAATGGTGCTCGTCATCCGCCGGCTTGTCGGAGACCCGCACCACCGCCCAGGTGACGATGGTTGCGACCAGATCGATCGAGGAGTGCAGGGCTTCGGAGATCAGCGCCAGCGATCCGATCGCGATGCCGACCACGAATTTGGCCGCCGCCATGCCACCGCTGGCGAGAATCGAGATCGCCGCGACCGAGGTCTTGTCGTGTTGTCCGCTCATGGCCGGGGATTTAGCAGGGCGGCGGTGAACATCAAGCGACGATCCACAGACGCGTCGTCGCGAGTGATTTGCAGGAGCGAAGCTGTTGCGAATGCTTCCGAATTGAAGGCGGGCTGATGCCACTTGCTCCGTCATTGCCCGGGCTTGTCCCGGGCATCCACGTTCTTCGTTCCTGATGGCAAAGACGTGGATGGCCGGGACAAGCCCGGCCATGACGCGTGGAGAGAGTGCGGCTCACGTCCGGCCGTCGTTAGAGCGTCACCACGATCTTCCCCAGATGCTTGTTCGCCTCCATGTGCTCGAACGCTTGGTCGACCTGATCGAACGCATAGACCTTATCGATCGGCAATTGCAGCTTGCGCGACTCGACCGCGCCCCAGATGTCCTTCCGGACCTCCTCGAAGATCGCGCGGACCTCCTCGATGGTGCGGGTACGGAAGGTGACGCCGATATAGGAGATGCGGCGGGCGGCATGGAGATCGAAGTTGAAATCGGCATGGGTGCCGCCCAGCCGGCCGACATTGACGATGCGGCCCAAGACTTTGGTCGCGGCGAGGTTCTGGTTGGCGACCTTGCCCGAGACCTGATCGACGATGAGGTCGACGCCTTCGCCGCCGGTCGCCTTCAGCACCTCGTCGACCCATTTGGGATCGGAGGAATCGACCGCGAGGTCGGCGCCGTAGTCCTTCAGCCGGCCGCGGCGATAGGCATCGGTGGACGAGCCGATCACGAGCCTTGCGCCCTTGAGCTTTGCAATCTGCATCGCCATCAGGCCGACGCCGGAGCTCGCGCCCTGGATCAGCACGGCTTGGCCGGGCTGCACGCCGCCTACGGTGACGACGGCATTGTGCATGGTCGCGAGCGCGACGGGCAGGGTGGCGGCCTCCTCGAAATTCATGTTCGAGGGGGCGCGGAACAACCGGCCGTGGTCGGCGAGCGTATACTCGGCGAACGCCGCACCGCCCGAGCCCATGATGCGGTCGCCGACCTTGACGCCCTTCGCATCCGGCCCGAGCTCGGCAACTTCGCCGGCCCATTCCATGCCGAGCACGGTGCCGACGCCACCGGCCGCGCCATGGGCATGGCCCTTGCGCATGCCGGTGTCGGCGCGATTGAGGCCGCAGGCGCGGACCTTGACGAGGACCTGCGTGCCCTTAGGTTTTGGTTGAGCGACGTCGGAAATCCGAGCGCCATCAGGGCCGTAGACATAAGCCTTCATGAATTGCTCTCACTTCTTGCAGTGATTATTCCGCCGCTTCGCGCTGCGGCTGAACGATCATCCCTTCGAGCCGGTTGCGGATGATCGCCTCGGCTTCGCGCACGATGCGGGAGATCAGCTCGCCGCAACTGGGGATGTCCTGGATCAGCCCCTGCACCTGGCCGGCCGACCAGATGCCTTCGTCCGAATTGCCGGTCGCATAGACCATCTTGCCGCGGGCGCCCGCAACCAGCTCGCGGATGTCCTCGAACTTGGCGCCTTCCTTTTCCATGGCGACGACCTTGGTCGAGATCTCGTTCTTGGCGACGCGCGAGGTGTTGCGCATGGTGCGGAAGATCAGCTCGGTCTCGCGCTCGTCGTTGGCGACGATCTTTTCCTTGATGAGCTGGTGGATCGGGCTCTCCTTGGTCGCCATGAAGCGGGTGCCCATGTTGATGCCCTCCGCACCGAGCGCCAGCGCCGCCACGAGGCCGCGGGCGTCGGCAAAGCCACCGGAGGCGATCATCGGAATCTTGACCTTGTTGGCGGCGGCCGGGATCAGGATCAGGCCGGGCGTGTCGTCCTCGCCGGGATGGCCGGCGCATTCGAACCCGTCGATCGAGATGGCGTCGACCCCCATCCGCTCGGCCGAGAGGGCGTGGCGGACGCTGGTACATTTGTGCACGACCTTGACGCCGTGCTTTTTGAATTCGTCGACATGCTCCTGCGGCTTGTTGCCGGCGGTCTCGACCACCTTGATGCCGGCTTCGATGATGGCGGCGCGATATTCGACATAAGGCGGCGGCTTGATCGCGGGCAGGATGGTGAGGTTGACGCCGAACGGCTTGTCGGTGAGGTCGCGGCAGCGCGCGATCTCCCTGGTCAGATCCTCCGGCGTCGGCTGGGTCAGCGCGGTGATGAAGCCGAGTGCGCCGGCATTGGCAACCGCCGCGACCAGTTCGGCGCGCCCGACCCATTGCATGCCGCCCTGGACGATCGGGTGCTCGACGCCGACGAGCTTGGTGAACCGTGTCTGCAGCATGATGCTTCCCCCTGAGTGGCCCGCAGGCTCTGTTGTCGGTTGATGGGGCGGAGGATGCCGCCGGGGGTGGCAAAAGTCTATCAGCCGGGCGTGCGGTGAGGGCGGGGCGTCATGCGGATGGCGGGGGAGATTCCGCGGGGCGGATAATTTTCAGATCCGTCATCCTGAGGTGCGAGCTGCGCGGTGCGCAGCACCGTGCAGGGAGCCTCGAAGGATGAGCGGTCGCGCTGCGAGAGCCGGGCTGTCGCCCTTCGAGGCTCGCCCTGCGGAAGGCCGCAGGACGAGCACCTCAGGGTGACGGTCTTAAAGTTGGCCCCGCTGCGTCAACGGACTCGTCATTGCGAGCGCAGCGAAGCTATCCAGACTCCCTCCGCGGAAAGATTCTGGATTGCTTCGCTGCGCTCGCAATGACGGCCTTGCGGCTACTCCGCCGACAGCCTGACCATCGGGCGGCCGCCGTTCATCTCTTTCAGGCTGTTGACGAAGTTTTCCGGGCGTTGCCAGCGGTTGGGAACCTTGAGGCCCATATATTCGGCGATGTCGCCGATGAAGCCGGTGCAATTGGTGGTCTCGGCATTCCAGACCGGCGAGCTCGTTTTCAGCTTCTCGATATAGGCGAACACGCGCTTGGCGTCGGCCTCGTTCAGATAGACACGATAGCTCGCCGTCAGATAGTCCGGGTCGAGATCGCCATAGCTCGCGCCGGTCTCTGACGGCACCCAGGTGAAATAGCCGAGCACATAGGTCCAGGTATCGCCGGCCGGCGTCAGGCCTGCGACCTCGACGGCGCGCTCGCTGGTCTTGCCGTACCAGACAAAGGCATGGCCCCAGCTTGCCGCCGTCCGCGCGCGGAAGTCGACGTAGTAGGGACCTTTCTCCGCCCGCGCGACCGCGCGCCGCGTTGATTGCGGCGCGGCGCGCGATGCGGTGTCGGTCGAAACAAGCGCACTGGCGTCGGCGATGCGCTTGTTCGTGTCGTGTGCCGAGGCAGAGGACATCAAGCATGCGAGCATGGTCGCAAGCGCGAGCCCTGCAAGGATGCAGGATCCCGATCGATCAGGTCTGTTCGTCAAATTGTGCCCCTCGACTGTCGGCCGCTAACGCAGATTCGTGCGCGGTGTCCGCTGACGCCTCAGTAGCGGGCAGCGACCGGGCCGGGCGCCTTGCCGATCGGGGCCTTGCCAACCGGGCTCTTGCCAATCGGCATCTTGCCGATGGGGGCCTGCTCGGCCGGATAGACCGGCACGGGCTGGCGGCGCGGCAGATCCGCAGCGTTCGCAGCGGTCACCAGAGCAAGCGTCGCACCCAGAACAAATACAATCTTCTTCACAGTCATACCCCTAGAAGGTTTGGTCCAAACACGGCTGAGCCGTGCCCCCAGACACGCCCGACAGAAGGGCGGCCGAATACGACCACAGTGCGGCGAGCGCGCGACATGTTGGCGGCATTGATCGGGCGCGCGCAGATGTGATGTTGTGTCGGATTGTTTCGGAGTGCCGCGCGCTCCTCAGCGATCGGCGCTCAGCCGAAAATGCATCTCGATCTTCGCAGGCGATGCGTCGCTCGCAACACGCCAAGGCGAGAAGCCGGGCGTGGGATCGGGATCGGAGGGAAGGTCGATTGACCAGCGCTGCGTTGGCACATCAGGCAGCGTCAGGCTGACGGCGCGGTGGCGCGTCTTGTACATCAGCGAAACCGTGGAAATGATCGCCTTGCGGTCACCGTCATGCGCGCGCCAGTTGGGAGGCAACATCGCGTTGGCGTAGCCCGTGGCTTCCTCGACCTCGATATGCACGTCCTGCTCGTTGTCCGGCAAACTCATGCCGGCGGGAAGCCGGAATTCGATCTGGAGCGTCATGAAGCCGTGGCTGAGATTGGGCGAGCGGATGAACACGTACCATCCCCAATAGCCAAGCACGGCGACGATGAGCACGACGGTGGCGGCAAAGGGAAACGAGAGCCGCGTGGTGCGCCGAGGCGCGGCATCGGAGGTTTCCGCAGCCGGCTCTGGCGCTGCGTTACGGACCAGACCGAAGCGCACGAACAGCCAAATCCCCGCGACGAAGCCGGCCACGCCGCCGATCGGGCCGATGTCGAAGAACGCGCCCATGGCGATGCCGCCATCGCGGTCCGGTCCCGCCAGCAGGACCACCAGTGCGGCAAGCCCCGCCCAGCCCGCGAGCGCGCCGAGCAGGGCAGACAGGAAGCCGAGGATGAAGCGCATGGGCTGTTGGTCGCGCGCAGGTGACTGACGGTTCGAACCTATCCGATCCGGTTCAGGCTGTTGCGGATGGTCGAGAAGATGCCGCCGATGTCCTTGCGCAAGGCGTCGAGCGCGTTGAAATTGTCGAAGATGCGGGCGAGGCGGTCTTCGACCTCGCGCTTGCTTCTGGTCAGCGCATCGACGCGCGCGGTGAGGGTGACGTCGCCATTGGCCTCGATCGCGCCGACCGTCTGGGCGAGAAGATCGCGGGTCGAGCTGACCTCAGTGATCATGGCCTCGATACCGAACACCGGCGCCTTCAGCGGCACGAGATCGGCCTGCGATTTCGACAGCTCGGTCTTGAACGCGTTCAGCGTCGCCAGAGTCTCCTGCAAGGCGCCGAGCCGCTGACGCGACCGCAGGACGAAATCGTTCAGCGCGTTCTGGCGGTCGACCAGGGTCTTGCCATCCGGATCGGTCTCGACCTCGGTGAGCGAGCGTTCGAGCTGGGCCCGGCGCTGGGCGAGCTCCTCGAAGTCGAGCCGGATGCCCCTGAGAATGTTGGCGCTGTCGTCGATCCGGGCGAGGCGCTGCTCGATCTCGTTTCTGTTCTTCGACAGCGCCTCGACGCGTGCGCTGAGCGGGACTTCGCCGCCGGTCTCGAGCTCGTCGATGGTTTTGGCGAGGCGGTCATGGCTGAGGCTGAGCTCGCCGATCAGGGCGTTGATGCCGGCGTCTTCTGAGCGCAGCGGCACCAGCTCGGCATGGGATTTCGCCAGATCGTCCTTGTACTGGCTGAGCGTCGCGTATGTGCCCTGCACCGCGTCCACGCGGCCGAGCAGAATGGCTACGTCGCGGCCGATGTCCTTCAGGCGGTCGGCGAGGTTGTTCTTGCGGTCGTCGGTCTCGAGGTCGAGCAGCGCGCGTTCGAGCTGGTTCTGGCGGTCGCGGATCTCGGTGAAGACGGGCTCGACCGCACGCCGCTGATCGGCGACCTTGCCGACCGTCTCGCGCAAGGCCTGCTGGCGGCGGCGGATCTCGGCAAGCTGGTCGTGCATGTCGGTGGACTGGTTGCGGCCCTGCTGGTGCAGCGCGCGCTGCTCGGTCTCGCCGAGCTTGTCGTGCAGCGCGGAGACCGCCTCGCGCGGATCGCTCTCGATCAGGTGCTGGACGGTGGTGTCGAGGTGGTTTTGCAGGGCATGGGCGACGACGACGTCCTCCCGGGTCTTTTTGAGGCGGTCGCGCAAGCTGTCGAGGCGGCGGTCCTGGCGTGAGAGCCGAAAGACTGAGGCGCCGATCAGGGCCAGCCCAACCACCAGGATCGCGCCGGCCGCGAGTCGCTGCGGCATCGGCAGGGCGGCAAAGGCAGCGGGCAAATGGGTGATGTCATAGCCAAGCGTCTGCGGGGCGAGAAACGCGATGGCGGCGAGCAGGACCACCCAGGCAACCAGGAAAAACAGCCACATCGTGACGTCCTCACGCCGGTGCACATTTTCGCCATAATTGCTATTGGAGGGCGGAACCCAGATCAAGGGGCGCGCCGGCTACCGGACGCATCAGAAGGCGCCATCCACAAGCGGGCGCGTCGGCGGGTGGTCGGGTGCGCAACAGGCTCGTCATGCCCGGGCTTGTCCCGGGCATCCACGTTCTTGGAGGTCGGCAAAGACGTGGATGGCCGGGACAAGCCCGGCCATGACGGAGCAAGTCAGAGCCGAAACTCGTTGGTCAGCTCGCCGATCCCGTCGATCGCCACCGTCACAATATTCACCGGCTCCTTCATCACGCCGACGCCAACCGAGGTGCCGACGGCGATGAGATCGCCGGGGAGCAGGGTCATGTCGTGGGAAATCTTGCTGACGAGCTGTTGCGCGGAAAAGATCATGTCGGAGATCGGATAGTTCTGCCGCTCCGCGCCGTTGAGGATGGTGCGGACGGTGAGCTTGGCCGGATCGAGGCCGGTCGCGATCACAGGCCCGAACGGGCCGTAATCGTCCATGCCCTTGGCGCGGGCCCACTGGGGAAAAGTAGGGTCGCTGGTCAGGATGTCGTTGGCGGTGATGTCGTTGACGCAGGTGTAGCCAAAGATGAAGCCGTCGGCTTCATCAGGCGAGACGCGCGCGCACCTCTTGCCGATGACGATGCCGAGCTCGCCCTCATAGGTGGTCTTGCCGTCGTAGTAGGAGGGACGGCGGATCACGGCGCCCGGCGTTGTGATGGTGGTGGTGGCCTTGAGCAGATAGAGCGGCTCCGGTGGCTCGGGCTGGTTCAGCTTGGCTGCGAGCGCGTGAAAATTATTCCAGAGCGCGACGATCTTGCTGGGCGCGCACGGCGCCAGCAGCTCGACCTCGGACAGCGCCAGCGTCCTGCCAGTTGGCGCATTGCGGCCGAACATCTCGCCTTCATGCACGCTGATGCCTGATACGGTCAGCGTGCCGAAGCCGGTGGTGCCGGCATGGCGGAAGCGAAGCCACTGTTTCATCTCGGCCGCCATCATGCCACCGCCAGGGCGCGAGGATCTGACGGCGCGGAGACGCCGTCATAGAGGCCGGCGACGCGGGCGCGCTGGGTCACCATCGCCAGCACCGAGTCGAGCGCGGGGGTGGGCGTTCCGGTCAGGCGGCCCATCTCCTGCACCACGGTGACGAGCGGGTCGATCTCCATCGGGCGACCGCGCTCGAGATCTTGCAGCATCGAGGTCTTGTGCGCGCCGACCTTGCGGGCGCCTTCGATGCGGCGCTCGACGTCGACGCGGAACTTGACGCCGAAGGTTTCGGCGATCGCCTGCGTCTCCACCATGATGGCGCGCGACAGCGCCCGCGTGGACGGATCGGTGCAGATCACGTCGAGCGTTGCATGGGTCAGCGCGCTGATCGGGTTGAAGCAGACATTGCCCCACAGCTTGAGCCAGATCTCGTCGCGGATGCGGTCGAGCACCGGCGCCTTCAGCCCGGCCGCGACAAAGAGGTCGGCGAGGCGCTGCACGTCCGAGGTCATTTCGCCGGAGGGTTCGCCGAGCGGGAAATTGTTGCCGTAGACATGGCGGATCACGCCGGGGGCCTCGATCTCGGTGGCGGGATAGACGATGCAGCCGATGGCGCGTTCGGCACCCAGCTCGCGCCATTGCCGTCCGCCGGGATCGATGCTCTCCAGCGTCGAGTTCTCGTAGGCTCCACCGTGCTTGTAGAAGTACCAATAGGGAATGCCGTTGACCGCGGTGACGATGCGGGTGTGCGGCCCGAGCAGCGGCTGCATCTTCTCGATCACGCCGGTGATCGAATGTGCCTTCAGCGTGACGATGACGTAGTCCTGCACGCCGAGCTCGGCCGCGTTGTCGGTGCAGCGGGGATGAACGGTGTGCGTCTCCTCGCCGGCGAGCAGCGTCAGGCCGCGTTCGCGCATGGCGGCAAGGTGCGCGCCGCGTGCGACCAGGCTGACGTCCGCACCAGCGCGCGCCAGTTGTACGCCGAGATATCCGCCGATCGCGCCGGCGCCGTAGATGCAGATCTTCATGAAATCCTCGCGGGGGGTACCGGATTTTTGGGACGAGAGATCCGGTCCGGCTCGGATGTCTCCGAGCCGGGGCCGGTCGTCGCAGGGGAAGAGGTGTTGCGGCTTGTTAGGCTGCTGCTTGCGGCGCGCCGTTGAGAGCCTCGTCAACGGCAGCGGCGATGTCGCGCATGCTGATGACGGAGACGAGGCTGTAGTCGTCGATCACGGGCAGGTGCCGGATGTGATTTCGGTTCATCAGGTGCCTGACGTGCTCGATCGTGTCGGAGGAGGTGCAGGAAACGAGCTGCTGCACCGACACGAGCTGCGAGACCTTGACGTTGATGGCATTGGCGCCGTGCTCGGCCACGGCGCGCACCACGTCGCGCTCGGTGAACATGCCGACGGCGGTGTTGCCCTCGGAGCGGACCACGTCCTTCACCACCAGCGCGCTGATGTTGTTGGCCCGCATCAGCTTGGCGGCGATACCCACCGTTTCGTTCATCCGCACCGTGACAACGCGCGGCGTCTTCTTGCGCAGAATGTCTCCGACCAGCATTGCGACCTCCCTGGGTGAATGATGCAGGAAGTGTGGTATACATAATGCCAATCGTCAAGCGCTGGATTTGGCTGATCCGAAAAATCTTGCGGCAGCGATGCTGACGTTTGTCGTCGGCGAAGCAACGAAAGAGGACAACGAAGGAGGCCAACGAAAAAGGGGCGCATCGCTGCGCCCCTTCTGATCGACTTGAAAGGCTTGTGGCGGCTTACGCCGTCCCGGTCTTGGCGCGGGTCTCGGCGCTGCCGGCTGTCGCGTTGGCGCTCTCGGCTTCCTTGCCCAGGATGAAGGAGCGGCGCATCGGCTTGATCACGAAGATGGCCATCAGCGCGGCCGTCGCATTCAGGGCCACGGCCACCACGAATACCGCCTTCCAGCCATAGGCCGCCGAGATCACGCTCGCGAGCGGGACCAGCAGGGAGGCGGTGCCCTTCGCGGTGTAGAGCATGCCGTTGTTGGTGGTCGCGAACTTCGAGCCGAAGGTGTCGCCGCAGGTCGCGGGAAACAGCGAGTAGATCTCGCCGAACACGCCGAAATAGACCGCGGTCGCCAGCACGAACACGAGCGGGACGTGGCCATAGGTCGACAGCGTCAACAGCATGAGGGCCGCGGTGCCGAATGCGATGAACATGGTGTTCTCACGGCCGATCGTGTCGGACACGAAGCCGAAGAACGGACGCCCGAAGCCGTCGAAGATGCGGTCGAGCGAAATCGCAAACGTCAGCGCCGCCATCTGGAAACCGGCGAGAGAGACCGGCGTGTCGGCGATCTTGAAGTCGTGCGCGATCGGGGCGATCTGCGCCGCGGTCATCAGACCGCCCGAGGCGACCATGACGAAGACCACGTACATCACCCAGAAAACCGGGGCGCGCAGCACTTGCGGCGGGGTGAAGTCGATGTGGGTCTGCGGCAGGTTGAGCCGCTTCTTCTTCGGCGGGATGGAAATCCTGGGCGGCTGGATGAAGAAGGCGAGCAGGAGCACGATCAGGCCCTGGCCGATGCCGAAAGTAAAGAACGCGCTCTGATAGCCGCTCGTCGCGATCATTTTCGCAATCGGCACCACGGTGATGGCTGCGCCCGCGCCGAAGCCAGCGGCCGTCGCGCCGGCGGCAAGGCCGCGGCGATCGGGAAACCATTTCAGCGCATTGCCGACGCAGGTGCCGTACACGGCGCCCGCGCCCACGCCGCCGAAGACGGCCGCCGTGTAGAGCAGCGGAAGCGAGTCAGCGTAGGAATTGAGCACCCAGGACAGCGTGATCATCACGGCACCGAACATGATGACGATGCGCGGGCCGTATTTGTCGACGAACCACGCCTCGATCGGCACCAGCCAAGTCTCGGTGACGACGAAGATGGTGAAGGCGAGCTGGATCGCGGCGCGGCCCCAATGATGGGCGTGATCGATCGGATCGACGAACAGCGTCCAGCCATATTGCAGGTTGGCAATCATCGCCATGCAGACGATGCCCATCACGAGCTGGAGCCAACGGAAACCTGTGCGAAGAGGCGCGGCCGTGACGGCGCCATCCGTGCTGGAAATCATCAACAACCTCCCAAGCGCTTGTCAGGTCGCGGCAGGCTCGGCCAATATGACGGAGTGTCGCAAATATTGTGGCTTATGGTCGCAAGCGCGGCAGGCAGCTTGGTATACCATATTCCAGAATGCAAGCCCTATCTTAGGCGCACGCCCAAGAAAAGTGCAGGTTCCATCGGCTGGCGGTATCGAGCCGTATTCGGCAAAAGCGAAAACGCCCGGCGGGTGAGGCCGGGCGTCGTGCGCGACAAGGATCTGCGCGGGCGTGTCAGATGGTCGATTGCGCGACCACCGTCTTGCGCCAGGGCTTGAGCACCATGAGCGCCAGCAGCGAGGCCAGGATGTTGGCGCCGGCAGCTAAGATGAAGACGTTGTCCCAATGGCCCGAGGTCTGCTGCACGTAATTCGCGAGCGGCACCAGCAGCGCGGCGGTGCCCTTGGCGGTGTAGAGCAGGCCGGCATTGGTGGTCGCAAACTTGGCGCCGAACGTGTCGGTGCAGGTCGAGGGGAACAGCGAATAGATCTCGCCCCAGGCGAAGAACACGAAGCCCGACAGGATCACGAACCAGATCGGATCGTGGCCCCAGAGATAGAGCATCCAGATGCCGACGCCTTCCATGCCGAAGGCGATGAACATCGTGTTCTCACGGCCGATCATGTCGGAGATCCAGCCGAAGAACGGACGCGTCAGGCCATTGAGCACGCGGTCGATGGTCGCTGCGAACGTCACCGCCGTCATGGTCATGCCAACAAGCGTGACCGGAACGGCGTCGACCTTCCAGTCGACCGCGATCGGCTTCAGGTTCGCCGTCACCATCAACCCGCCGGCGCCGACGATCACGAACATGAAGTACATCAGCCAGAAGATCGGCTGACGCAGAACTTCGGTCGGCTGGTAGTTGCGGCGGCTCTGCAGCAGCGCGGCATTCGCCACGATGTTCGGCACCTGGCCCGGCTTCGGCGCCAGCAAGAAGAAGGCGAGAACGCAGATGATGATGCCTTGGCCCAGGCCGAAATAGAGGAAGGTGGTCTGGAAGCCGGAGTCCTTGATCATCGCCTGGATCGGCGCGACGGTGAGGGCCGAGCCTGCACCGAAACCTGCGGCCGTGATACCCGCGGCAAGGCCGCGCTTGTCGGGGAACCATTTCAGCGCATTGCCGACGCAGGTGCCATAGACGCCGCCGGCACCGATGCCCGCGATGATCATGCCGAGATAGTAGCCGTTGAGCGTGGTGGCGTGCGCGTTGATCGCCCAGCCGATCGCGCAGAGCACGCCGCCGACGAGCACGACGATGCGCGGGCCGTATTTATCGACAAACCATCCTTCGACCGGCACCAGCCAGGTCTCGAACAAAACAAACAGAGTAAATGCCCACTGGATCGAGGCGCGATCCCAACCGAATGTCTTCTGGATGTCGGGGACGAAGAACGTCCAGCCATATTGATAATTGGCGATCATCACCATGGCCGCCACGCCGATCGCCAATTGCGCCCAGCGATATGTGTCGCTGACGCGTGCGGCCGTAGAAGCCGTTGTTGTCTGCACCATGTCCGTCATGAATCCTCCAATAGCGCTCTGTTTTTTGAGCGAGCGTTGGCGGCATTCTTGTATTCATTATGCCAAGCATCAAGCGCGCGCGGCCCATTGTGCGCTTATGACGCAACCTCGTTCGCGAGGTCGCACGAATGTGCCTGATCCCAAATAGAAATGGCCCCGCATCGCGGAGCCATTCTTCAAAAGTAGGAATTCGCAGAAATTACAACCGGCGCGACAATTCGACGCGCGGCGACCTCAGGTGGCGCTTACAGGCCGAAGCGGGGCAGGTCGCCGTTCTGGTTGGAGATCTCAGCGCTCGCCATCAGGAAGCGGTCGACGGCGGCCATGAAACGGGCGAACAGCGAGGTGGAGGGCGCGAGCGCGGCGGAAGCGGTTTTGGACATTGGAGTTCCCTTTCCCGAGACAGTCAGTATCACTGTCTCATTTCGAAGGTTGTTCTATGTATACCAGATGCCAATGTCCATGCATGCTATTGCATAGCGGCATATGAGCTACCGCATTGCAGCATAATGCGGGGTTAAAATCGCGGATTTGGAGCTCAAACGACCTGTTTCGGGGGCTCAAATCAGCGGGAGGGCTGGTCCGGACCATTACGGATGGGCTCCTCAACCGGCTCTTGGCACCGCACTGCAAAACGGTTAGTGCTTCGCCCCCTTTTCCAAGCATCTCGCAGAGTGGTTCATGTCGAGCGCCTCGCCCGCCGTCTCGATCGGCATCGATTTTGGGACCAGCAACACCGTCGTCGCGCTGGCGGCGGACGACCGCCGGGTCGAGGCCATCCGCTTCGAGCACGGCGGACAACGCCACAGCACCTACGTCTCGGCCCTGTGCTTCTGGGAGGATCGGCCGGGCGCGGGGGCCCAGGCTGACGGCGGCCCGTGGGCGATCGAGCAGTTTCTCGAAGGGCGCCACGTCTACCGCTTCCTGCAGTCGTTCAAGACTTTTGCGGCGAGCTCCAGCTTCCAAACAACGCAGGTGTTCCGGCAGCGCTTCAAGTTCGAGGATATTCTGGCAGCGTTCCTGCGCACCCTGGCGCGCCATGGTGGCGACAGGTTCGGCTTCGAGGCGGCGAACATCACCGTCGGCCGTCCTGTGCGCTTTGCCGGCGGCAATCCCGACGACAAGCTCGCCATGCAGCGCTACCGCGCCGCCTTCGAACGTCTCGGCGCCGGCCACGCCCGCTATGTCTATGAGCCGGTAGGTGCGGCGTTCTCCTTTGCCCGAAGGCTCGAGCGCGATGCCACCGTGCTGGTTGCGGATTTCGGCGGCGGCACCAGCGATTTCTCGGTGATGCGCTTCTCCCGCGCCGGCGGCCATTTGCGCGCCGAGCCGCTCGGGCACGCCGGCGTCGGCATTGCCGGCGACACATTCGACTATCGCATCGTCGATCACGTCGTCTCGCCGCGGCTCGGCAAGGGCTCGAGCTTCCGCTCGTTCGACAAGGTGCTGCCGGTCCCGAACAGCCACTACACCAACCTCGCGCGCTGGCATCAGCTCGCGCTGATGAAGAGCAACGGCGATCTGCGCGAGTTGCGTGAGCTGGCGCGCACCGCGCTGAAGCCGGATCAGCTCGAGGATTTCATCACCATCGTCGATCTCGATCTCGGCTTTGCCCTGTACCGCGCGGTGTCGGACGCCAAGGTCGCGCTCTCGGCCAAGGACGAGGTCGACTTCCGCTTCAAGGGCGGCGGCGTCGAGATCGGCTCGACCATCACGCGGAAGAATTTCGACGCCTGGATCGCCGACGACATCGCGCGGCTGGGTGCCACCGTCGACAAGGTGCTGGGCGAAGCCCGCATCACCGCGCGCGAGGTGGAAAAAGTGTTCCTGACCGGCGGCACCTCCTTCGTGCCGGCGGTGCGAAAGCTGTTCGCCGACAGGTTCGGCAACGAGCGGCTGATGTCGGGCGACCAGTTCGAGTCGATCGCCTATGGCCTCGCGCTGATCGGACACAGTGCCGAGCCGGATCGCTGGACCGCGGATGGCGGGCTGAAGAAGGCGGGGTTGTAGGCCAGTAACAGCCGTCATTGCGAGCGCGCAATGACGGTGCGGGTCGATCTGCGCATGCAAGCACGGTGCCGTAGGGTGGGCAAAGGCGCGGAGCGCCGTGCCCACCATCTCTCTCCGCAATTACGAGGGGTGGGCACGCTGCGCTTTGCCCACCCTACGATACTGACTGCTTCTACTGATTGATCTCCGGCTCGACCAGTCGCGCCAGATTGCGCAGCGATTCCTGCCAGCCGAGATAGCAGGCTTCCACGGGAATCGCGTCGGGAAGCCCGGCCTGCGTAATATCGACCTCGGTGCCGACAAGGACTTTCTTCAAGATCACGGTCACCTCGATCAGGCCCGGCAAGTTGGGATCGTCGAACCTGTCGGTGTAGCGCAGGCGCTGGCCCGGAACGAGCTCGAGATATTCGCCGCCGAACGAATGGCCGTTGCCCGTCGTGAAGTTCCGGAACGACATCTTGAACGTGCCGCCGACCTTGGCCTCGAGATGATGCACGGTGCAGGTGAAACCGTTAGGCGGAAGCCATTTCGCCAGCGCATCGGCCTCAACGAAGGCGCGATAGACTTTCTCCGGGCTGGTCGTGAGAACGCGGTGCAGGCGGACGGTGCCGGGCATGATTGTTCTTCCTCTTGCGTTGTTTGGGCGCGAATTCGACGTCTGTCGTCCCTTCACGTCACGAGGACGAACGGGGCGGAGGCGATCCGACACGGCGTTTCGATCTTTTACGGAATCTTGTTCAGAGCGCCAGCCGCCGATTGCCGCAGCGATAGCACTCTTCAGGGCCGACGATCGGGACGACCTTCAAGCCGCGCCGAAGCAGTTCCAAAGCCACAATTCCGCTCTTGTTGCCCGCTCAACTTCCGCGCGAACTCGGAGGACCTCCTTTGCGCAGGACGATTTGGGTTTTCGCCGTCGCCCTTCTTTGCCTTGGCTATCAGGCCAAAGCCGCAGGTATCCAGCTTCTCCAATCCGATCCGGCGCTGTCAGGCGCGATCTGGTATCCGTGCGCGGGGAAGCCGACGCATGTGGCGCTTGGCAATCTTTCGGTGGGCGCCGAGTTCGACCTTGATGGTGTGAAGGATTGTCCCGTCACAGGCGCAAGGCTGCCGCTGGTGATCTTCTCGCATGGAAGGGGCGGCTGGTTCGGCGCGAACCATGATACCGAGGAGGCGTTGGCCGATGCCGGCTTCATCGTCGCTGCCATCAATCACCCCGGTGACACCACCAACGACTCGTCGCGGCGCGATACGCTGCCGGTGTGGGGATCGCGTCCGGCGGACATGGTGCGTCTGCTCGATTTCATGCTGAAGGACTGGAAGGACAGGGCGGCGATCGATCCGGCCAGGATCGGCTTCTTCGGCTTCTCGCTTGGTGGCTATACCGGGCTGGCGCTGATGGGGATCAAGCCTGACTTCACCTGGCTTGCCGAACATTGCAGGGAGACATCAGGAACATGCGCCCAGCTCCACAATGGCGAGACGCTGCCTGATCCGCCGCAGGAGGAGAGGATCCGCACCGCGGTGATCGTCGATCCCGCACCGGCGGCTCTGACCCGCAAAAATCTCGCCGCAATCAAGATCCCGTTCCAGTTCTGGCGGTCGCAATTCGGCGGTCCCGGTGTGGGCGACGGCTCTCCCGTGGCGCGCGTCGCGGGATGGCTGCCGGGCAAGCCCGAGATTCACGTCGTTCCGGCCGGCCACTTCGCCTACCTCGCACCCTGCACGCCCGCGCAGGCCGCCGCCGTGCCGCGCATCTGCACCGACGTGCCGGCTGACTTCGACAGGGCGAGTTTTCACCGCGAGTTCAACGCCGCGGTGGTGAAGTTTTTCGGCGAGCAAGTTGGAGAGCGTTGAGCGCGATCGCCAGGTCGCAAGATCGGGCCGAGGCTCTCGCGCATCGCCGATGAGCTCTGGTCGGCCGGGCCTCGCCGCTGCTCAGGGCCGGCAATGTCGGCACCTGGAGCAACAGGCGTGATGATGACGTCATCTTCGCTGGATTGTAACGATGGCACTGACAGGTTCATTGGTGCCGAGACGTTGCGTCCCGGTCAAAATCCATGATCGCGGCGCCGGAATTTTCGCGGTGAGCAGGGATTCATATGAAGCAGTTTAAGATCCTCGTTGCCTGGGCCTGTATCTGGCCGATGGCAGCAAGTGCAATGTCGCTGGCGACCCCCGAGCAGATGGTCTGTGTGCCCGCGGCCTTCACCGTGGCGACGGTCACGGAGGACACCCCATTGGTCGATCTGGCAGAGGCCTGGCCCAAAATAGAAATGCCAATATCGTCTCGGCGTCGGGGGACAGCGCAATCCGGATGCGGAGGCCGGCGAGGCGCGTTCCCCTCCAAGACCCGGGTTTGCTCTCCGCTCGGCGCATCCATTTCACGTACGTGAGCCTACTTCTTGAATTTGGCCTGGCCCGACTTCCCCTCGGCGGTCTTGATCGTGAGGGTGATCGTCGCGCCGGCGGGGATCGGATTCTTCGCCTCGCCCTTGAGCGAGTTCTCGCCTTGGGGCGCAAGGGTGACCGTTTCGCGGGTCGGTCCGCCCGCGATGAGCACGGCCCCGACATAGCCCTTGGTCGAGACGGGCTTCGCTTTGAAGGCCTCGAACACGTTGATGGTTACGGTGTTGCCTGACGTCAGGAGTTCGGCATCGATGCCGGCGACGTCGAGCATCAGGCCGCCGTTGGGGCCTTTCTCGTAGTCTTCGGCCGCCGCCGGTGTGGCAAGCAGCAGTGCGGCGACGAACCAGCTGATGATTTTCATAGACGTTCTCCCGTCGGCTTGGTGGCAGTCGAAAGCGGTTGGCTGGCATTCTCGCGCCTGAACAAAACGTACAGGGCCGGCATTACCAAAAGGGTCAGGATGGTCGAGGAGACGATCCCTCCGATGACGACGGTGGCCAACGGCCGCTGCACCTCGGCACCGGCACCGGTCGCGACCGCCATCGGGACGAAGCCGAGGGAGGCAACGAGCGCGGTCATCAGGACCGGCCGCAGCCGCGTGAGGGCGCCTTCCTGGACCGCGTCCACCAGCGCTCGTCCTTCTCGTCGCAGCCTTTCGATGAACGTGATGATGACAAGACCATTGAGCACCGCAACGCCGGAGAGCGCGATGAAGCCAATTCCGGCGCTGATCGAGAGCGGGACCCCTCTGAGCAGAAGCGCGACCACGCCTCCGGTCAGGGCCAGTGGCACCCCGGTAAACACCAGAAGCGCGTCGGCGGCCGATCCGAGGCTGATGAAGAGCAGCAGGAAGATCAGAAACAGCGCGAGCGGCACGACGATCATCAGGCGTTGCGTCGCAGAGATGAGCTGTTCGAACTGGCCGCCCCATCCGATCCAATAGCCCGGCGGCAGCTTCACCTTCTCTGCCACCTGATCCTGAGCATCAGCGATGAAGGAGCTGAGATCGCGACCCCTCACGTTGGCCGTCACGGCAATCCGCCGCTTGCCGTCCTCGCGACTGATCAGATTGGGGCCTGGCTTGAGATCGACCTGGGCAAGGTCGGACAGCGGCACGTAGCGGATTTGTGCGAGCGGCGAATTGCCCCAGAGGGCCGCGGTTGCCTTGGTCTGACCTTCGGTGGGAGGAAGCGGCACCGGCAACGACCTGATGGCGTCGATATCCGAGCGTAGCGTCTCCGGCAGTCGAACGACGATGTCGAAACGACGATCGCCCTCGAACAGGCGGCCAGCGTTCTTGCCGCCGACGGCCATCTCGACAAGATTCTGTACGTCGGCGACGTTGATTCCATAGCGCGACAGAGTCTGGCGGTTCAGTTGGACCGTGAGTACGGGCAATCCCGCCGCCTGCTCAGCTTTGACGTCGGCTGCCCCTTCCACCTTCTGCAGGACCGCCTGGACACGGCTCGCAGCCTGGATCAGCTCGTCCAAATTATCACCGAAGATCTTGACAGCCACATCGCTCCGCACGCCGGAGATGAGTTCGTTCATGCGCTGTTGGATCGGCTGCGAGAACCCGTAGGCGTTGCCGGGAACGTCTTCCGCCGCCTCCTGGATTTCCGCCACGACTGCCGCCTTCGACTTCGCGGGATCGGGCCATTCCTTCCGCGGCTTCAGCATGATGTAGTTGTCCGAGCTGGATTGCGGCATGGGATCCGTCGCAACCTCCGCCGTCCCCGTGCGCGCAAACACCTCCTTGACCTCGGGAAGCCTCAGCAAACGCTTCTCCAGCATCGCCTCCATTGCCACGGACTGAGTCAGGCTGACACTCGGGATGCGGAGGACCTCCGCCGAGGCATCCAATTCGTCGAGGCTTGGAATGAACTCGCCGCCCATGCGCGAAGCGGCGATGCCGCAGACAACGATCAGCAGGGCCGCAATCACTGCAACGCCAAGCCGGTTGCGGATCGAGGCCGCGAGCAGTGGCGCATAGATGCGGCGCGCGGTTCGCATGAAGAAGTTCTCATGCTCGGAGACGCTGCCAGTGACCAGGAGCGCGACGGCCGCTGGCACGAATGTCATCGACAGAATGCTGGCACCCGTCAACGCCATCAGCACGGTCAAAGCCATCGGCGTGAACATCTTTCCCTCGACGCCGGTGAGCGTCAGGATCGGCAGATAGACGACGGCAATGATGAACGTCCCGAACAGGCTGGGGCGGATCACTTCGCGCGAGCCGGCGAGAATGGTTTCAAAGCGTTCCTCGCGGGTGAGAATTCGGCCCAGCCGCCGCTGCTCCAGCGCCAGAAGGCGCAGGCAGTTCTCGACGATGATCACGGCACCATCGATGATGATTCCGAAGTCGATGGCGCCGAGGCTCATGAGATTGGCGCTGACCTTGTTCTCCACCATGCCTGTGATCGCGAACAGCATGGACAGCGGGATGACGCATGCGGTCGCGACCGCGGCCCTCAAGTTCCCGAGTGTCAGGAATAGAACGACGATCACCAGCAGCGCGCCTTCGAAGAGGTTCTTCTGCACCGTCGCGATCGTCGCTTCGACCAGGCGCGTGCGATCGTAGACGGTATGGGTAATGACCCCCTCCGGTAACGATCGTCCGATCTCCCTGAGTCTCGCAGCGACCCTCTGTGCAACCGATCGGCTGTTCTCGCCGATCAGCAGCATGGCGGTCCCCAGCACAACTTCCTTGCCGTTCAAAGTTGCCGCGCCCGTCCTCAGGTCCGTACCCTCCTTGACCTCAGCCACGTCTGACACCCGTACCGGAACCCCATTCCGCGAACCGATAACGATTTCCTTGATCTCATCGATATTTGCGACTTGTCCCGGCGTACGGACGAGGTACTGCTCGCCGTTGCGCTCGATGTAGCCGGCGCCGACGTTCGCATTGTTCGAGGCGAGCGCCGCCATGATGTCGCGGAAACTCAGCTTGTAAGCCATCAGTTGCGCGGGATCCGGGAGCACCTGGAATTGCTGTTCGAATCCGCCGACCGAGTTGACTTCGCTGACACCGGTGACCGTCCGCAACTGCGGCCTGACGATCCAGTCCTGGATGGTGCGCAAGTCGGTCGGACTGTATTTCTCACCGCTCGCCTTGCGCGCCTCCGGCTTTGCTTCGACCGTGTACATGTAGATCTCGCCGAGCCCGGTGGAGATCGGCCCCATCGCCGTCTCGATGGCGGCCGGCAACTGATCCTTGGCCTGCTGAATTCGCTCGTTGACCAGCTGCCTCGCAAAGTAGATGTCGGTGCCGTCCTTGAAGATCACCGTGACCTGGCCGAGGCCGTAGCGGGATAAGGACCGCGTGCTCTCGAGATGCGGCAGCCCGCCCATGGCGGTTTCGATCGGAAACGTGATGCGCTGCTCGACCTCAAGCGGCGAATAACCCGGTGCCCGGCTGTTGATCTGGACTTGAACATTGGTGATGTCGGGAACCGCGTCGATGGGCAGACGCGTGAAATTCCAGGCACCGAAGCCGGCCAGGGCGAGAACGCCGAACATCACCAGCCAGCGCTGGCGAATGGCGAATGAGAGGATGCCGTCAATCATTGTCTTCCGCCCCTCCCTTCGCCAGTTCCGCCTTTACGATGAAGCTGTTCTTCGCGGCGTAGAGGTCGCCTTCCAGCACGCCGAAGGTGACCTCCACGAAATCCGGATCGCGCTCGCCGATCTCGACGTCGCGGGCTTCGAACTTCTCACCGTCCCGGACGAAAACGACGGTGCGGTTTTCGACGGTCTGCAATGCCGAGGATTTCACCGCGATGGCAACCTTCTTCGCCGACAGGTTCAATCGGCCGGTCGCGAACAGGCCGGGTCGCAGTCGCTGTTCGGCATTGGGTACCACGGCTCTGGCGAGCGCGCTCTGGGTCTCACTGCTGCCGACAGGTGACACATACGAAATCTTCGCCTCGACTTTGGGACCCCCGTCCGCCGGATCGATGAGGATTTGATCCCCGACTCTCACGCGGCTGAGGTCGCGTCGATAGACGGAGAAATCCACCCATACGGTCGAGAGGTCGGCGATGACGAACGCCGGCTTCTGCTCGGAAACATATTCGCCCAGCGTGGTTTGGCGGTCGATGATCGTGCCCGCGAGGGCAGCCTTCAACTCATAGGATGTGAGGCTTTGATTGCTTTCTACGACAGCGAGGACGTCGCCCTTTTCGACGTGGTCGCCAATTCGCTTGCGTACCTCGCGAACCACGCCCGGAAAACGGGGCGTGATCTGAACCAGCGATTCCTGGTTGGCCTGCACCATTCCGTTCAACAGCAGGCTGTCGTGCAGCACGCCTGGCGCGGCCTTTGCAAGCTCTATCTCGGCGGCGGCGACCTTGGCGTCGCTCATCGCGACGCTGTCCGAATGCTCTTCCTTTTCGGACTTTTCGGTTGCGGCCGTCTTGGTCGTCGCCGGCGTCAGCATCCGATAGCCGGTATAAACGAGTATCCCGGCGACCAGGAAGAAGACCAAATATCGGAACAGTGCTCGAATCATCTTGAGCTCTCGCGCGCGAGCGAAAATGGATTGCCGACCAGCCCTTCAATCGTGGCGACGGCAACGTGAAAATTCTGTAGGGCCTCCTGCTCGCGCAGTCGCGCTTGGGTCAGGCTGGCTTCAGCGTCCAATACCTCAAGGAGCGTAAAGCGGCCTTGGCCATAACCATCGGAAATGGCCCGTGCTGCCTGCTCCGCTTTCGGGATCGCGGCTTCGCGCAGGATGGCGAGCTCTCGCAACGAGCCCTGCAGCGAGTCGTAGGCGCGGCCTGCGACCACGATCAGCGTGTTCCGGTTCGCTTCCCGCTCCGCTCTCGTCTTCGCCAGGCTCTCCTGTGCGGAGAGAACGTTGCCCTGGTTCTGGTCGAACAGCGGGATCGGCACCGACAGCGTCAGCCGCACGGCGTCGTCGTTGGTCTCGTTGAAGTGACGCCATCCAGCGGAAATGCGCACATCCGGATATGGCTTGAGCCGCGCCAACAAGAGTTCCGCGTTCCGCTGCGCATAGACCGCAGTCCAGCGGACCAGTTGCGGATTCGCATCGATCGCCGCCACGACCGCCTGAAAGGACGGCGGCCGGCCGGTGGCATCGAGCCGTCCGGAGACGGCGGCGAATCTCGGCGCCGCATCGCCTATGAGAATCGCCAGTTCGCGCCGGGCGCTAGCGAGCGTCGATCGGAGCCGTTCTCGATCCGCCTTGACCAACGCGGAAGCCACTTCGGCCCGCCCGGTCTCCGCCGGGGAGGACGCGCCGGCCTCGACCCGGCGCTGCAGGAGCGGGGTCAACCGATCGATCGCGGCGACCTGCTCGTCGAGAATCTGGATTCGACGCTGCGCTCCGAGCACGTTCAGGAACGTGATGGCCGTCTCCGAGAGGACTTCCAACTGGACGGCCTGACGCTGTATCGCCGCCGTCTCGACACCCGCCGCACCGGCGGCAACACGCGCCTCACGCTTGCCGAACCATTCGAAGGCCTGGCTGATCTGCAGCGTGGTCTCTGCGGACTTCGTCCCCCGATACTTGCCCGTGCCGAAGGAATCGTCCTGCTCGTACGACACCTCCGGATTGAGCAAAGCCCCCGCCTGGATGCGCTGTCCCGTCGCGATCCCGACGTCCCGCTCGGCCGCGGTGAGACGCGGGCTGGCGGCGAGTGCGCGCGCAAGCGCGGCTCTCATCGTGAGAGTCTGCGAATATGCAATGCCCGTCAGCCATGGGCTGACCAGAAATGCCACCGCACACGCAACAGGCGCGGCCTTTTTCGGAAACATGAGCAGTTACCTGACCAAGCAGATCGATCGAGCGCTCGCGCGCCCCGAGAATACGCTTCTCAGGTCCGGTATTTGGGCGGCGGCGTATCCAGACCCGGATGCTCTTCCAGGAGGAACGTCGGGGTGGAATACGTCGGCGGGACCGACTTTCCCGTCGGCTCGATGACCAGCAGCGGCGGCGGAAGGAGCAGGGGAACACACGTGTAGCAATGATCGACCACGGTGACGGCCGGCTTCTTCGAATCCTGGCCGGCTTTGCCGGATAAATCACCCAGTTCGAGTTGGGCGGCCAGTTCGACCGCGGCGGGTGTCTCCTCGGCGCAGGCTATCTCCCCTGCTACCCCAACGAGGACATATGCAATTGCGAGGCAAACGGTCAGCAGCCCGCGGAGCGCGGGTGCAACAAGCCGTCGCCGATGGCCAATTTGCCGCTTCATCAGGGCTATGGGTAGCAAGGACAGCGGCCGAATACCATCACGAATTCGGGCTAGGAAAGCGCGCTTCAAATTTTCGGATCGTGACATCCTAGCGCTGTTTTGCCCGACGCGTCAACGAGAATTCGAAAAATACGAAGTTGACTTTCGGAGCCGGGGACTTGGCTACTGTGCATGGGGTTGTTTTCGGGTTTTGGTTTGAGCCTGCTTCCGCTTGGCCCATCTCATGCGAAAAGGGCCGCCCGAGGGGCGGCCCTTTCATTTCACTCGAGGTGGCGTCGCTTACTCGGCGGCCTGCTTCTGCGGCGGATCGAGCGCGCCTGATTTGTGGATGTCGGCGACCTGGTGGTCGCTGAAGCCGAGCACCGAGCGCAGGATCTCGTCGGTGTGCTCGCCGAGCAGCGGCGAGCGGGTGACGTCGCTTGGGGAGTCCGACAGCTTGATCGGGTTGCCGACCGAGATGTACTTGCCGCGGGTCGGATGATCGACCTCGACCACGGTGCCGGTCGCGCGCAGCGACTGATCCTCGGCGATCTCCTTCATCGACAGGATCGGGCCGCAGGGGATGTCGTCCTTGTTGAGGATCTCCATCGCCTCGAACTTGGTCTTCGTCATCGTCCACTGCTCGATGCGGGCGAAGATCTCGTTGAGGCGCGGCAGGCGGGCCGCCGGCTTGGCGTAGTTCGGATCGGTCTTCCAGGTCGGCTCGCCGATCACGTCGCAGATCTTCTCCCAGACCGGGGCCTGGGTGATGAAGTAGATGTAGGCGTTGGGATCGGTCTCAAAACCCTTGCACTTCAGGATGCGGCCGGGCTGGCCGCCGCCCGAGTCGTTGCCGGCGCGCGGCACGGCATCGCCGAACGGAATGCCTTCGCCGAACTGGCTGTATTCCTTCAAGGGGCCGTGGGCGAGGCGCTGCTGGTCGCGCAGCTTGACGCGGGCGAGGTTGAGCACGCCGTCCTGCATCGCGGCGGTGACGCGCTGGCCCTTGCCCGAATGCGTGCGCTGGTAGAGCGCGGTGACGATGCCGAGCGCGAGGTGCAGGCCGGTGCCGCTATCGCCGATCTGCGCGCCGGTGACGAGCGGCAGGCCGTCGCGGAAGCCGGTGGTGGAGGCGGCGCCGCCGGTGCACTGCGCGACGTTCTCATAGACCTTGCAGTCTTCGTACGGTCCCGGGCCAAAGCCCTTGATCGAGGCGACGATCATCTTCGGATTGATCGCCTGGATCTTCTCCCAGGGAAAGCCCATGCGGTCGAGCACGCCGGGGCCGAAATTCTCGACCAGCACGTCGCACTTCTTGATGAGTTCGGTGAGGACTTCCTTGCCCTTCGGGTTCTTGGTGTCGAGCGTGATCGAGCGCTTGTTGTGATTGAGCATGGTGAAATACAGGCTGTCCACGTTCGGGATGTCCTGCAGCTGGCCGCGGGTGATGTCACCCACGCCCGGGCGTTCCACCTTGATCACGTCGGCGCCGAACCAGGCCAGCAGCTGCGTGCAGGTCGGTCCTGACTGGACGTGGGTGAAGTCGAGAATGCGAACGCCCTCGAGCGCTTTGGTCATCGTATATGCTCCGTACTCTGTCTGCCCCTGCACCCGCAGGGAATAAAGGTTGAAGGGGTGGACTTACTTCTTCTTCTGCAGAACGCTCTGCGGATTGAGGTTGCCGATGCGGCCGCTCTCCGAGCCCGCGGCCGGATCGATCACCGCGTTGATGAGCGTCGGCTTGCCGGACTTCATGGCTTCGTTGACAGCGCGCTTGAGTTCGTCCGGTGAGGTGGCGTTCACGCCGATGCCGCCGAAGGCTTCCATCATCTTGTCGTAGCGCGCGCCCTTGACGAACACCGTCGTCGCCGGATCGGAATTCGCGCCGTTGACGTCGGTGCCGCGATAGATGCCGTCATTGTTGAAGATGACGACGCAGATCGGAAGGTTGTAGCGGCAGATGGTCTCGACCTCCATGCCGGAGAAGCCGAAAGCCGAGTCGCCTTCAACCGCGAGCACGGGGTGGCCGGTCTCGAGCGCAGCGGCAATCGCCTGGCCCATGCCGATGCCCATCACGCCCCAGGTGCCGACGTCGAGACGCTTGCGGGGCTTGTACATGTCGATGACGCCGCGGGCGAGGTCGAGCGTGTTGGCGCCTTCGTTGACGAGGATCGCCTCGGGGTGTTCCTTGATCACGTTCTTCAAGACGCCGAGCGCGCCGTGATAATCCATCGGCGATTTGTTGTTCATCAGCTTCGGCGCCATCTTGGCGACGTTCTCATCGCGCTTGGTCACGATGGCCTTGGTCCATTCGGCGGGCGGGGCGGTCCAGCCCGTTCCCATCGCCTGGTTGAAGGCGGAGACGACCGAGCCGATGTCGCCGACCACGGGCGCGACGATCTCGACGTTGGAGTCCATTTCCTTCGGCTCGATGTCGACCTGGATGAACTTCTTCGGCGTTTCGCCCCAGCTCTTGCCCTTGCCATGCGAGAGCAGCCAGTTCAGCCGCGCGCCGATCAGCATCACGACGTCGGAGTCCTTCAGCACCGTCGAGCGGGCAGCACCTGCGCATTGCGGGTGCGTGTCGGGCAGCAGGCCCTTGGCCATGCTCATGGGCAGGAACGGCACGCCGCTCTTCTCGACGAAGCTCTTGATCTCTTCATCGGCCTGCGCGTAGGCCGCGCCCTTGCCGAGGATGATGAGCGGACGCTTCGCAGCCTTGAGCACATCGAGCGCGCGCTTCACTGACGCGGGCGAGGGGATCTGCGCGGGCGCAGCGTCGATCACCTTGACCAGCGACTTCTGGCCGGCCTCGGCGTTCATCACCTGGCCGAACAGTTTTGCCGGCAGGTCGAGATAGACGCCGCCCGGACGGCCCGAGACCGCGGCGCGGATGGCGCGGGCGAAGCCGATACCGATGTCCTGGGCGTGCAGCACGCGATAGGCCGCCTTGCACAGCGGCTTTGCGATCGCGAGCTGGTCCATCTCTTCGTAGTCGCCCTGCTGGAGGTCGACGATCTCGCGCTCGGACGAGCCCGAGACCAGGATCATCGGGTAGCAGTTGGTGGTGGCGTGCGCGAGCGCGGTGAGACCGTTGAGGAAGCCGGGCGCCGAGACCGTGAGGCAGACGCCGGGCTTCTTGGTGAGATAGCCGGCGATGCCTGCGGCGTAGCCGGCGTTCTGCTCGTGGCGGAAGGAGATCACGCGAATGCCGGCGGCTTGCGCCATGCGGCCCAAATCCGTGATCGGGATGCCCGGCACATTATAGATCGTGTTGATGCCGTTCAGCTTGAGCGCGTCGATGACGAGATGGAAGCCATCCGTCAGTTCCTGCTCGGTGCCCGGTGCTTCGGACTTGGTCGCGGTATTCAGCATGGGCCTTGTCTCCCTGGTCTCAAGATAGGTGGGGCGAATTTCTCGCCCTTCTGGTGAACGTTGCTAAGTGAAGAGTTCCTGGCCGTGCGCTTCGACGTAAGCGGCAAGGCCCAGGGTGTGGTCGCGAGCGCGCTTCTCGGCGAGCTCGGTGTCGCGCGCCTCGAGCGCCTCGATCATGGCGAGATGTTCGGGCAGGGAGGTCGCGGTGCGGTCCTTGCGGCCGATCGTCAGCTGGCGATAGCCGCGCACGTGGAGCAAGAGGTCGTTGGTGAGATCGACCAGCACAGGGGATTCCGACAGCGAGATCAGCGCCTGGTGGAAGGCGATGTTGGCCTTCGAATATTCCTCGACGTGGTCCTCGGGCAGGCGGTCCTTGCCAAAGTCCTTGAAATAGTCGCGCAGCGCCGTGATGTCCTTCTTGCGCGCGGTGGTGGTGATGAGGCGCGCCGCCATGCTCTCCAGCGCCGCCCAGGCGCGGATCATGTCGACGATCTCGCTCTTGGTCCGACGCACCACCATGATGCCGCGGCGCGGCACGGTCTTCACGAAACCGTCCTGCTCCAGCATCGCGATGGCTTCGCGGATCGGCGTGCGGCTGACGCCCAGGCGCTCGGACAGTGCGCGCTCGTCCAGCATCACTGGCTCGGGCGTCGAATAGATGTCCATCTTGAGGATGGCTTCCTTCAAGGCGTCATACGCCTTGTTCTTGAAGCTGCTCTCCGGGGCAATACGAACGATTGCGATGTCTGCCTCGGCCATGTTCGGCAACGCCTTGGTTGGTTTCCGCAGTGACACGACGATTCTCCTCCAGTGGGAGTCGTCTTTTACAGGAATATTTACTGGAAAGTTTTTGGCATACCACATGCCAGAATGTCAAGGCGGCTATTTTTTGCGGCCTTCCGGGGGGTGCTTTGGCTTGACAAGTTGGCTTCTGGCATACCAAATGCCATCGCTAGCCACTTTTGATCCAAGCTGGCGGAGTAATCAAGGCCGTTGCGCCGCTTCGTTCCGCCGGATGGAACAGAGCACGGCGATGGCAAGTATCACGGGCAGCCGCATCATGCGCGCTTTGCAAAGCAAGAACTGAAGGTCAAGGGAGAAGCTCATGTCCAATTCCAAAGACGTCGTCCGCAAGGTCCTTGACCAGGTCAAGGCCGACAACCGCACCAGCCTGACCGCGCCTGAGGGCAAGGTGGTCTGTGATGCCTACGGCATCCCGGTGCCGCAGGAGGGCGTGGCGAAGTCGGCGGGCGAGGCCGGCAAGATGGCCTCCGCGATGGGCTTCCCCGTGGTAATGAAGATCGTCTCGCCGGACATTCTCCACAAGACTGAGGCCGGCGGCGTCATCGTCGGCGTCAAAACGGCTGCGGATGCCGAGAAGGCCTACGAGACCATTCTCGGCAACGCCAAGAAGTACAAGGCCGACGCCAAGATCGAGGGCATCCAGGTGCAGCAGATGCTGGCCGGCGGCACCGAAGTCATCGTCGGCTCGATCACCGACGGCTCGTTCGGCAAGCTGGTCGCCTTCGGCCTCGGCGGCGTGCTGGTCGAGGTCTTGAAGGACATCACCTTCCGCCTCGCGCCCGCGACCAAGGAAGATGCGCTCTCGATGCTCGACGGCATCCAGGCGCACGAGATTCTCAAGGGCGTCCGCGGCAGCGAGCCGGTGAACCGCACGGCGCTCGCCGACGTCATCGTCAAGGTCTCGCAGCTCGTCACCGATTTCCCTGAGATCGTCGAGCTCGACCTCAACCCCGTGTTCGCGACCGCCAAGGATGCGATTGCGGCCGACGTGCGCATCGTTGTCGACTTCGCCTACAAGCCCAAGCCGAAGCCGCGCCCGACCGAAGAGATCGTCGCTGCCATGAATCGCATCATGCAGCCCAAGGCGGTCGCCGTGATCGGCGCCTCGGCCGAAGACGGCAAGATCGGCAATTCCGTGATGAAGAACCTCATCAATGGCGGCTATAAGGGCGAGATCATTCCGATCCATCCCAAGGCCGCCGAGATTCTCGGCTACAAAGCCTACAAGAGCGTCAAGGACGTGCCTGGTGTGATCGACGTCGCGGTGTTCGCGATTCCCGCCAAGTTCGTCGCCGGCGCGCTCACCGAGTGCGGCGAGAAGAAGATCCCGGGTGCGGTGCTGATCCCGTCGGGCTTTGCTGAAGCCGGCGCGCCGGAGCTGCAGGCCGAGATCGTCGAGGTCGGCAAGAAGTACGACATCCGCCTGATGGGGCCGAACATCTACGGCTTCTACTATACGCCCGCCAATCTCTGCGCGACCTTCTGCACCGCCTACGACGTCAAGGGCCACGCGGCGCTGTCGTCGCAGTCGGGCGGCATCGGCATGGCCATCATCGGTTTCTCGCGCTCGGCCAAGATGGGCGTCTCGGCGATCGTCGGCCTCGGCAACAAGTCCGACATCGACGAGGACGATCTGCTCGCCTTCTTCGAGCAGGACCCGAACACCAACCTGATCGCGCAGCACTGCGAAGACCTCAAGGACGGCCGCGCCTTTGCGGAAGCCGCCAAGCGCGTTTCCAAGAAGAAGCCGGTCGTCGTGCTCAAGGCCGGCCGCACGTCTGCAGGTGCGAAGGCGGCCTCGTCGCACACCGGCGCGCTCGCCGGTAACGATCGCATCTACGAGGACGTGTTCAAGCAGTCGGGCGTGATCCGCGCCCGCAGCTTGCGCCAGCTGCTCGAATTCGCCCGTGGCGTGCCGGTGCTGCCAACGCCGAAGGGCGAGAACGTGCTGATCATCACCGGCGCCGGCGGCTCGGGCGTGCTGCTGTCGGACTCCTGCGTCGACAACGGCCTGTCGCTGATGTCGATGCCGCCGGACCTCGATGCGGCCTTCCGCAAGTTCATCCCGCCGTTCGGCGCGGCCGGAAATCCTGTGGATATCACTGGCGGCGAGCCGCCGATCACCTATGTCAACACCGTGAAGCTCGGCCTGTCGGATGAGCGCATCCATTCGCTGATCCTCGGCTACTGGCACACGATCGTCACGCCGCCGATGGTGTTCGCCCGCAACATGGTCGAGGTGAAGAAGGAGATGGAGGCCAAGGGCTTCGTGAAGCCGATGGTCGCATCGCTCGCCGGCGACGTCGAGGTCGAGGAAGCCGCCGAATATCTTTACCAGCACGGCATCCCGGCCTATGCCTATTCGACCGAGCTTCCGGTCGAGGTTCTCGGCGCCAAGTACAAGTGGGCGCGCGGGGCAGGGCTGCTCTGAGCTGTCAACAAGAAATGTCGCTCCGGCGAGGCGCCGGGACGACATTTCCCACGATGCGGGAAAGTTTCAGGGCACGAGCGCCAATCATCTGACTGGCTGATATGCAGGTCGCGATGAGGAAAAACGTGATCCGCCGCCGGACCGTCGAGCCGAAATCCGCGGCCGACCATGAGCCGGAGACCCGCGACGGTGGTGTGCAATCCGTCGACCGCGCATTTTCGATCCTGGAAACGCTGGCCGAGGACGACGAGGGCTATCGCCTGAGCGACCTCGCCATCCGTACGGGATTGTCGACCTCGACGGTGCATCGTCTGCTCGCGACGCTGGAGAGCCGCCGCTTCGTCCAGTTCGACCGCACGGATTCGAAATGGCACGTCGGCTCGCGCGCCTTCACGGTGGGCGCGACATTTGCGCGACGGCGCAATTTCACCACGCAGGCCATTCCCTATCTCCGCAAGCTGCGCGATCTCACCCGCGAGACCGCCAACCTCGCCGTCGTGGACGACGAGTTCATCATCGTGCTGACTCGCATGGAGAGCCGCGAGATCATGCGCTCGCTGACCCAGGTCGGCGGCCGGGTCGCGATGGTGACGTCAGGCGTCGGCAAGGCGGTGCTCGCGACCTATTCGGACGAGGACGTCGGCGCCGTGATCCGTCATCACGGCATGCCGAGGCTGACGGAAAAGTCCATCGTGCGGCCGAGCGACCTTTTCAGGGAGCTCGCGACGGTCCGCAAGCAGGGCTTTGCGATCGACGACGAGGAGGCGCAGATGGGCCTGCGCTGTGTCGCGGCGGTGGTCTACGACGCGCTCGCCGAGCCGCTGGCCGCGATCTCCGTATCCGGCATGACCAGCCGGATCACCGATGAGCGATTGCCGGAGGTCGGACGCATGGTGCGCGAGGTGGCGGCAGAGCTCACGGCGGCCCTCGGCGGCGTCGTGCCGAACGGTGCAAATGGCTGAGCGCCTCCGCTATTTTGTGTCAGTTTGAGGCGGGTTTACCTCCGCCAAGCTGAATTTCTCGACGGCTTCACCCTTGAGGACGATTCCAACCAGTCGTCGTGGATACGCTGGCCCTTTCACTCCAAACGGCGCGACGTCGGTCCAATTGTAATAGCGAAGCTGAGCATCGCCGGTGAATCGCCCGCAGCAAATCAAGCCGAAGTGGGTGGCATGCTCGTCGGATCACCTTACCGAGATGTCGATCCATTCAGGCACGGCCCCATCGCGCCGAAGCAAGTCGGCGACTCCTTCAGCGTCCAGTGGTCCCACGCGGCTGCCATATTTCTGTACATCGTCTGGAAATACGATCTCCTCGGCCCGCAATGGATGTTTGTCATACGAGCAGTTGAGCTGTGTCCAATAGAGCCAGCCGTCCGCAAGAAGGTCGCTGACATAGCCGGCAGTGAAATCCCGGCAACAACTGCTCGCGGATGCTAGGCGCTCCAGGAAGATATTACGTTCCATTATAAGCAGCTCAGCTACCCAGTTTTGGGATCCCAAAGTTATCAGTGTCATGCCCAATGCGTAAGCAGAGGTGCCGTTTTATTTGAGTTGCCCCCGATCGCCCGTGGGCGCAACCATCGCTGGGCTGTTCCCGTTACGCGAGAGCCCAAATGTCCAAACTCACCCGATTTGCCGTCGCGCCGCTGCATGCGATGACGCGCCGTCTCGCCGATGTCGCCTCCGCGCGCGTGGCGCCCGACCTCGTCATCTCAGGCGCGCGGGTGCTCTCGACCTATTCGGAGCGGATCCATCCGGGACGGGAGGTCTGGATCAGCGGTGGCCGCATCGCTGCGGTGAAGCCATCGGGCACGGCGAAGAAGGCGTGGGGCGATGTCGTGGTTTACGACGCGGCCGGCGGCATCATCGCGCCGGGCCTGGTCGATCCGCACATCCACATCGAATCCTCGATGGTGACGGCCTGCGCCTATGCCGAGGCGGCGCTGCTCAACGGCACCACCACGATCTTCTGCGATAGTCACGAGATCGGCAATGTCATGGACGTTGCCGGCGTCGAGGCGATGCTGGAGGATGCCCGCGAGGCGCCGCTTTCGATCTTCCTGACGGTGCCGAGCACGGTGCCTGCAACATCGGCGGAGCTGGAAACCGCAGGCGGCGATCTCACGCCCGACAAGATCGCCGGCCTGTTCGACCGCTGGCCCGAGGCTGTCGCACTTGGCGAGAAGATGGATTTCGTGCCTGTCACGATGGGCGACGAACGCAGCCACGCGATCCTGGCTGCGGCGTTGAAGCGCGGGCGGCCGGTGTCCGGCCATGTCTACGGCCGCGAATTCGTCGCCGCCTACGCGGCATCAGGCGTCACCGATACGCATGAGGCGATCGACCGCGACATCGCCGACGATCTGCTCGATGCCGGCGTCTGGGTGTTCCTGCGCGGAGGACCGCCGACCACGCCCTGGCATTCGCTGCCGCAGGCGATCCGGACGATCACCGAGCTCGGCGCCTCGCACAAGCGGACGGCCGTCTGCACCGACGATCGCGATGCCGATGATTTGCTGCTGTTCGGCCTCGACTGGGTGGTGCGCGAAGCCGTGAAGGCCGGGATGTCGCCGGAGCAGGCCTGGTCGATGGGGTCGCTGCATGGCGCCACCCGCTTCGGCATGGAGGGCGACATCGGCGGGCTCGGCGGCGGCCGCCGCGCCGATCTCGTGCTGATGGACGACAATCTGAAGCCGCAATCGACCTGGTATGGCGGCGAGCTGGTGGTCGAAAGCCGCAAGATCACGCCACGTCTCGATCAGGCGCTGTCGCAGCGCTATCAATATCCGAAGGCGGCTTACGCGACGGTGAAGCTGCCGGAGAAGATCAAGCTGACGCCGGAGCTGCCGGCGAAGGCCTGCACCGTCAACGCGATCAAGACGGCGCTGCCCGGCATCAAGCTTGTCCATGAGAAGGTCGCGATCGAGCCGGCCCAGGACTGGCCGTCGCTGTTCGCCCGTTACGGCTTGTGTTTCGTCACCGTGGTGGAGCGCCACGGCAAATCGGCCGGCAATGTCGCCCACGGTCTCCTCAAGGATTTCGGCCTGAAGCGCGGCGCAGTCGCATCCAGTGTCGGCCATGACAGCCACAACATCATCGTCGCCGGCACCAACGAACCTGACATGCAAGTGGCGATCTCGGCCATCAAGGCGCAGCAGGGTGGTGTCTGCGTCGTCGCCGAGGGCAAGGTGAGAGCGCGGGTGCCGCTGCCGATCGCGGGCCTGCTGTCCGACAAGCGCGTCAGGGAGGTGGCCGAAGAAGTCAAGGCGCTGAAGAAGGAATGGGCTGAAGCCGGCTGTACCATTCCCTATATGGGCTTCAATTTGATTCCCCTATCGGTCATTCCGGAAATTCGCATCACCGACAAGGGTCTCGTGCTTGTGCCGCAGATGGAATTGGCGCCATTGTTCGAGTGATCGCTTTCACCCGCATCTCGATCTAACCGATTGAGACCGCCGCGTTTTTCTAGCGGCTGCCGCATCGTGGAAAATAAAATCGATCTCGTTGAGATCGGCCTCCACGCGCCCGATGATCTCGCTCGCTGACGCAACTTGAGCGAGGTCCGATATGGCGAAGATGCGAGCTGTCGATGCGGCCGTGCGAATTCTGGAGAAGGAAGGTATCTCGACTGCCTTCGGCGTTCCCGGGGCTGCGATCAATCCGCTTTACTCGGCGCTGAAGAAGCGCGGCTCGATCCGCCACATCCTGGCGCGGCATGTCGAGGGCGCCTCGCACATGGCCGAAGGCTATACGCGGGCCAAGGCCGGCAATATCGGCATCTGCATCGGCACCTCGGGTCCTGCCGGGACCGACATGATCACCGGGCTCTATTCGGCGATCGCCGATTCCATCCCGATCCTCTGCATCACCGGCCAGGCACCGCGGGCCCGGCTCTACAAGGAGGATTTCCAGGCTGTCGACATCGAGTCGATCGCCAAGCCCGTGACCAAATGGGCGGTGACGGTGCGCGAGCCGGCGCTGGTCCCGCGCGTGTTCAGCCAGGCCTTTCACGTGATGCGCTCAGGGAGGCCCGGGCCGGTGCTGATCGACATGCCGCTCGACGTGCAGCTCGCCGAGATCGAATTCGACGACGAGACCTATGAGCCGCTGCCGGTCTACAAGCCGACCGCGACGCGCAAGCAGGTCGAGAAGGCGCTGGAGATGCTCAACGCCGCAGAACGGCCGCTGATCGTCGCGGGCGGCGGCATCATCAACGCCGATGCCTCGGACCTCTTGGTCGAATTTGCCGAGATCGCCAACGTGCCTGTGGTCCCGACGCTGATGGGCTGGGGCGCGATCCCCGACGATCACGTGCTGATGGCCGGCATGGTCGGCCTGCAGACCAGCCACCGCTACGGCAACGCTACGCTGCTGGAATCCGATTTCGTGCTCGGCATCGGCAATCGCTGGGCTAACAGGCATACCGGCTCAGTCGAGACCTACACCAAGGGCCGCAAATTCGTTCACGTCGATATCGAGCCGACCCAGATCGGGCGCGTGTTCAATCCGGAACTCGGCATCGTCTCGGACGCCAAGGCGGCGCTCGAGCTCTTCGTCACCGTCGCCAGGGAGTGGCGACGGTCAGGCAGGCTGCGCGAGCGCCAGGCGTGGCCCGCCGCCTGCCGCGATCGCAAGAAGACGATGCTGCGCAAGAGCCATTTCGACAACGTTCCGATCAAGCCGCAGCGCGTCTATGAGGAGATGAACAAGGCATTCGGCCGCGACACCACCTATGTCACCGTGATCGGTCTATCGCAGATCGCCGGAGCGCAATTCCTCGGTGTCTACAAGCCGCGCAACTGGATCAATGCCGGGCAGGCCGGGCCGCTCGGCTGGACGCTGCCGGCGGCGCTCGGCGTGCGTGCGGCGTGCCCGGACCGCGACATCGTCGCGCTGTCGGGTGACTACGACTTCCAGTTCCTGATCGAGGAGCTCGCGGTCGGCGCGCAGTTCAATCTGCCTTACATCCACGTCGTCGTTAACAATTCCTATCTCGGCCTGATCCGTCAGGCCCAACGCGGCTTCGAGATGGACTATCACGTCCAGCTCTCGTTCGAGAACATCAACGCGCCGGAGATCGGCGTTTACGGCGTCGACCACGTCGCGGTCGCTGAAGGTCTCGGCTGCAAGGCGATCCGCGTCACTGATCCCAAAGACACGCAAGCTGCGTTCGCGACCGCGCGCGAATTGATGAAGAAGCATCGCGTGCCCGTGGTGGTCGAGTTCATCCTCGAACGTGTCACCAACATCGCGATGGGCACCGAGATCGACAACATCGTCGAGTTCGAGGAGGTGCTGGACTTGCCGCTCGATGAGGTCGCGTCCACGCGGGCCGGCGTGTTGCAGCCGGCAGAATAGGGGACAGCATCATGCCGAAATTCGCCGCCAACCTCACCATGCTCTTCAACGAGATGCCGTTCATCGACCGCTTCGCTGCGGCGAAGGCGGCGGGCTTTGCCGGGGTCGAGTATCTCTTCCCCTATGATTTCGACAAGGCGCAGCTTCGCGAGCAGCTCGACGCCCATGGGCTGACCCAGGTGCTGCACAATCTGCCCGCCGGCAACTGGGCCGGCGGCGAGCGCGGGATCGCGATCATGCCCGATCGCACCGCCGAGTTCCGCGATGGCGTGTTCCGCGCCATCGACTACGCCAAGGCGCTGGATTGCGAGCAGCTCAACTGCCTCGTCGGCATTGCGCCTGCCGATGCTGATCCGCGCGAGCTTCAGGAGACGCTGGTCGGTAACCTGCGTTTCGCGGCCTCGACGCTGGCGCGGGAGAACATCAAGCTGCTGGTGGAGCCAATCAACACGCTCGACATTCCCGGCTTCTTCCTCAACGGCACCGAGCAGGCGATCCAGCTGATCTCGGAGGTCCGGTCGAACAATCTGTTCGTCCAGTACGACATCTATCACATGCAGATCATGGAGGGCGATCTCGCCCGCACCATGCAGGAGTACCTGCCGCAGATCGCCCACATTCAGCTTGCCGACAATCCCGGCCGGCACGAGCCCGGCACCGGCGAGATCAACTATCCGTTCCTGTTCCGCCATATCGACGCGATCGGTTACCGCGGCTGGATCGGATGCGAATACAAGCCGCGCACCACGACGCTGGAAGGCCTGTCCTGGCACGCCGCGCAGACGTTTGAGACGTGAGGAGACTCGGACATGATCGACATCGGCTTCATCGGACTTGGCACCATGGGGCGGCCGATGGCCGGCCATCTTCTGGCGGCGGGCCATCGTGTTCTGCTGCATGACGTTGGCCCCGTGCCCGCCGAGCTGATCGCGGCCGGCGGCATCGCCTGCAAATCGGCCAGGGAGGTCGCGGAGGAGACCGATGCCGTCATCATCATGGTGCCGGATACGCCGCACGTCGAAGCCGTGCTGTTCGGCAAGGACGGCGTCGCGAGCGGCCTCTCCAAAGGCCAGATCGTCGTCGACATGAGCTCGATCTCGCCGCTCGCGACCAAGGAGTTCGCGAAGAAGATCGAGGCGCTCGGCGCAGACTATCTCGACGCGCCGGTGTCGGGTGGCGAGGTCGGCGCGAAAGCTGCGAGCCTCACTATCATGGTCGGTGGTCCCGAGCGGGCCTTTGGCACCATGAAGCCGATCTTCGACAAGATGGGCAAGAACGTCACGCATGTCGGCGCCAATGGCGACGGCCAGACGACGAAGGTCGCCAATCAGATCATCGTCGCGCTGACGATCGAGGCCGTGAGTGAAGCGCTGCTGTTCGCGTCGAAGGCCGGCGCCGATCCCGCCTTGGTGCGCAAGGCGCTGATGGGCGGGTTTGCCTCGTCGCGGATTCTCGAAGTGCATGGCGAGCGCATGGTGAAGCGCAATTTCGATCCGGGCTTCCGAATCGAACTACACCAGAAGGATCTCAACCTTGCGCTCGAAGGCGCCCGCGCTCTCGGCCTTTCACTACCGAGCACGGCAGTCGCGCAGCAATTGTTCTCTGCCTGCACCGCGCATGGCGGCAAGGCCTGGGATCATTCGGCGATGGTGCGAGCGCTGGAACTGATGGCGGGTCACGAGATCGGAGCTAGCTGAACTGTTACGCGGTAACAGTCTCCAGGTTGTGAGGCATCTTTCATCGCGGCGGAACCGGAACAATGGCCGGTCCCCGTGGTTGAAAGCGCACAAACAAATACTGGAGGGTGTAAACATGAAAACCCGTCTTGCGATTTCGTTGGCTGCGGCGTCGTTGCTGATGATGTCGGGCGCAGCCTTTGCCCAATCGACGACCGAAGAGGGCGCCAGGAACGGCGCGCGTGCGGGTGGCGACATCGGCGGTCCGATCGGCGCCATGGTCGGCGGCACCGTTGGTGCAGCCGTCGGCGCTGGCCTCGAAATTCCAAACGCGGTGCTGGGCGGAATCCCGCGCGATGATTCGGTCGTGATCCATGAACGCGTGGTGGTCGGCGAGCCGCTGCCCCCGACCGTGGTGCTGCGCCCGGTGCCGAACTACACCCAGTATCGCTATGCGGTGGTAAATGACCGCCGCGTCATCGTCGAGCCGCGTACGCGCCGGGTGATCAAGATCATCGACTGATCGACGCATGAGCAGATGATTGGAATAGAGGGCCCTGCGGAGCGATGTTGCGCGGGGCCCTTTGACGTCAATGATTGGACGTCAGAGTGGTTCGCGTACGCCGAGGCCATGCATGAAGCGTTCGCGGATCTGTACCGGATCCCGGCGCGTGGTGCCAACTCCGGGCTTGTCGTCGATGCGCAGCGCGATCAGGCTGGGCTCGTCAGCCGCCATGGCCGCGTCGACCAGCCGCTCGAAATCATCCTCGTCCGCGGCCCAGGCGCTGTTGGTGAGTCCCGAGCCCAGGGCGATCGCGACGAGGTCGGCGACACCGGCCGCCGGCGTCGGCTGCGCACCGGTGATCTGGTAGATGCCGTTGTCCATCACGATCATGATCAGGTTCTTCGGCTTCAGCGCCGCAATGGTCGAGAGTGCGCCGAGCTGCATCAGCAGCGAGCCATCGCCCTCGAGCGCAAAGACGCGGCGGTCGGGCTGCGCCAGCGCCACCCCGAGCGCGATCGGGAAGGCGAGGCCCATGCTGCCCAGCATGTAGAAGTTCTGCGGGCGGTGGCCGGCGGCCCAGAGGTCGAAATTGGTGTTGCCGATGCCGCCGATCACCGCTTCCTCGTGCTTGAGCTTTGCGATCAGGCGCGAGGTCACATCGAAGCGGTTCATGATCTTTGTGTTGCGTGTGTTCATGGCCGGCCTCACTTGTCGAACACCTTGCCGCCGGTCAGCAGCGGATTGAGGATCAGCGCCACCGGAGCCTGGGTGGTCACGGCCTGCTTGATCGAGCGGTCGGCGATGAATTCGAGCTCGTCGAGCCGGGTGATGGTGTGGTGCTCCAGCGCCAGCGAATCCAGTACCGGGCGCATGGTGCGGCAGACCAGCGACTGGCCGTAGTTGAATTCCCCGAGCGTGCCGCGCTCGGAGACGAACATGATCAGCGGAATCTGGTAGGGCACCGCGAGCGAGGCGAGCGTGTTGGCCAGCGTCGCGAAACCCGAGGTCTGCATCAGCACCGCGCCGCGCCGCCCGCCCATCCAGGCGCCCGAGACGATGCCGACCGCCTCTTCCTCTCGGGCGGTGGCAAAGGTCGTGAAGAAAGGATCGGCGTGCAAATTCCTGATCAGCGGCGTCAGCACCCGATCGGGCACGTAAGGGATCAGGCTGACCTCGTTCCGTTTCAGGGTTTGCAGGACGATGCCATGCCAACTCACGTCGCCAGATGCCTGCGTCGAACCATGCTGCTCCGCGTCAGCCATTGCGTTCTCCCTTGCGCCGCGCTTGCTTCTTCCTTGGCCGCCGTGGCGTCTGCCGAACTTGACGGAGCGGACGGGATTGTCAACATGTCCGGGCCGGCACCGTGATCTGCGCCAGACAGGCTGCCATGGTGAGCACCGCCATGCCATAAGCGGGATAATGAGAAACGGGAGGAACGCGAGGAGAGGGATGCGCATGGCGCTGACCTTGCGAGCCTCCGAGAGAGAGCCGGAAGGGTCCTGATGTCGGTCAACAGCAAGCGCGTCTTTTACGTCAAATACCTGGCCAACTCCATTTACATCGACATCCTGAAGGCGCGGTCCGACGTCCGGCTCGACCGCATCGAGAACGAGAGCCCCGCGGATTTTTACGCCCCGATCCTGAGCGCGGCGCATGTCTACCAGATCGGTGCCGCTCGCGACGAACTGGCGCCGCATTTCCATGTCGATGCCGCCTTCCTGAAGCGCACGCCAAACCTGCTGCTGGTCTCCAGCAACGGCGCCGGTTTCGACCCTGTGGACGTCGAGGCCTGTACCGACGCGGGCGTGCTGGTCGTGAACCAGTCCGGCGGCAACGCCCATTCGGTGGCCGAGCACGCGCTGGCGATGATGCTGACCCTGTCCAAGCGTATCATCCAGTCCGACCGGCGCCTACGTCGCGAAGCCAACGTCAATCGCAACGAGCTCGTCGGCAACGAGGTCGAGCACAAGACCGTCGGCATCGTCGGCCTCGGCAATGTCGGTCGCCGCATCGCCGCGCTGTGCAAGGGCCTGCTCGGCATGAAGGTGCTGGCTTACGATCCCTTTCTCTCGAAAGAGGTGATGGCCGAGCGGGGCGGGGAGAAGGTCGAGCTCGACGAGCTCTTGCGCCGGGCCGATTTCGTCTCGATCTCCTGCCCGCTCAACAAGGGCAGCCGCAACATGATCAGCACGCGCGAATTCGGCCTGATGCAGCCGCACGCCTATTTCATCACCACCGCGCGCGGCTTCATCCACGACGAGGATGCACTGCTCCAGGCGCTGCGCGATAAGCGCATCGCCGGAGCCGGCCTCGACGTCTGGTCCAAGGAGCCGCCGCCGCCGGAGCACCCGCTGCTGCAGTTCGACAACGTGCTGGCGAGCCCGCACACCGCCGGCGTGACGATCGAGGCGCGCCAGAACATGGGCCGGATCGCCGCCGAACAGGTGCTGGAGATGCTCGACGGCAAGCGGCCGCCGCGGATCATCAATCCCGAGGTCTGGCCTGTTTATGCCGAGCGCTTCAAGCAGGCCTTCGGCGTGACGCCAGGATAGCGCTGCGCGAGAGCCGGCCGCGCTCCGATCGTTGGTTACGAGGATGAGAACAGAAAGTGGAGAACTTTACGGACCGCGTGAATGAACGCGCATCACCTGTCCTGTAGATGAGAGTCCATGAGCATCTATTCGATCGCGACCTCAGGACTTTCTGCGGCGAGCCTGCGTGTGAACGTGGCCGCGAGCAACGTCGCCAATACCCGCACCACTGGCCCGCTTCCGGCATCGGGCGGATCGAGCGCGGGTACCGGCAGTTCGAGCGCGAGTTCGAGTTATCCAGCCGCTTATGTGCCCCTGCGAGTCGATCAGGTCGCCCAATCGAGCGGGTCGACGCCAGCCGGCACGAGCGCGATCGTGTCGACGGTGTCGCCGAGCTATGTTGCGCAGTCGGACCCGAGCGCGCCCTTCGCGAACCAGGATGGCCTGGTCGCAGCGCCGAATGTCGATCTCGCCGACCAATTCGTTCAACTGGCGGCCGCGAAGTACAGCTTCATCGCCAACGCGAAGGTCATCCAGGCCTATTCCGAGACCGAGAAGTCGCTGCTCGACATCAAAACTTGATGACTGACGCATCGAACCGGCGCCTGAAAAGGCGGCATGAACCGCCGCCGCCCTTGATCCGCGTCAAAATCTCCTCACCCGATCCGGCCTAAATGGGACTAGAGTACTGCCGGTCCAGCAGGGAGGTCCCATGTCAACTTATGTCGTCAGGTTCATGAAGGACGTGCTTGGCGAGTACGGCCGTCAGTGCGAGGTCTGCCAGGGCACGCTTGAGATCGACGCGGCCGACGAGGACGAGGCTACGGAACGGGCGAAAGCAAAGTTCTGCGAGGACCAGGCGTTGCATCACTGGTCCCTGCATGCCGATCGCATCCACGTCAGACCGGCTGACTTTCCTTCCTAAGGCCTAACGTCCGGGTGCCGTGAGTGATGGCGGCGCGGTGATGCCGGCGCCGAGCGAACGCTGGACCATGGCGGTATCCGACCAGCGGCCGTGCCGATAGGCCACGCCGCAGAGCAGGCCGACGCGCGAAAATCCAAACTTCTCGTGCAGCGCCAGCGAGGGCGCGTTGTCGGCATCGATGTAGCCGATCATCTGGCGGAAGCCGGCCGCCGCGCAAGCATCGATCAGATCCTGCAACAGCAGCCGTCCGACGCCGCGGCCGAGATGCTCGTGGTGGACGTAGATCGAGTGCTTGGCCGTGTAGCGATAGGCTGGACGCTTGCGGAACAGCACCGCATAGGCATAGCCGACGACCTCGCCCCGATAAGTCGCGACCAGATGCGGCAGGCGGGTCTGCTTCAAATTCTTGCGCCGGTCGCGCAAATCGTCCGGCTCCGGCGCCCCGGTTCCCTCGACGTCCCGCGGAACGCCATTACGGACATGATGGCGGTAGATCGTCAGCATCGCCTCGATATCGCTCTCGCGTGAGGGACGGACCAGCACCGGCTCGTCGTCGGTGCGTGCAATTGCTGTTTCGCTCATCGGCATCTACTCGGCGACGACATAGGTATAGAGTCCGATGCGGCCGCGCGCATCGACCTCCTTGTAGACGCCCTGGATTTCCACGTCGAAGCCCGGAAACGTGTTGAAGCAGGTCTCGAACATCTTGAGATAATCCACCATGGGCTTGGCCCGTTCCGTCAGCCGCTCGCCCGGCACGATAGTGGCGATCCCCGGCGGATAGACCACGAAGGGCGTGGTGGCGATCCGGCCCGCGATCGCCTCGATCGGCAGATAATCGACGTCGTTCTTGAACAGATAGCGCGCGGCATCGCGCGGCGACATCGCAATCTCAGGCATGTGCTCGGGCAAGAACTGTCGCGCCTGGAGCGCGCTGACATCGGCTGCGCGGAAGAAGCGGTGCATCTCGCCGCAGAGGTCGCGCAGCCGCACGCCGGCATAACGATTTTGTCGCCGCTGATAGAATTCGGGAATCGCGTCGGCCAGCAGCGCATTGTCGTCATGCAGCTTCTTGAAGGCGACGAGGCCGGAGATCAGCGTGCCGGCCTTGCTCGCCTCGACGCCGGGCGTGAGCAGGAAGAGCAGGGAGTTGAGGTCGTTCTTTTCAGGCACGATCCGGTTTTCGCGCAAATATTGCGCGACGACAGGGGCGGGGATGCCGTGCTCGGCATAGGCCCCGGTGGCGCGGTCGAAGCCGGGGGTGATCAGTGTCAGCTTGTTCGGATCGGTCATGGCAAAACCCTCGGCCATGCCGGGGAAGCCGTGCCAGGTGCTGTCGGGGCCGAGCTGCCAGAGCGTGGGGTTGGTGGCAAGCTCGTCGGTCGATAGCGACTCCCAGGCGACGTTATGCGCCGCACCGGCGCGGCTGACATCGGGGATGGCGACACGGTCCGGAACGAAGGGCTCGAAGAACCAGCGGCGATCCGCGTTCTGCTCCTTCTCCTCGAACTCCCGGCGCATCGCGCGGATCTTCTTGCGCAGCTCGATGCCGAGCCGGATCGTGTCGTCCCACAGCACCTCGCCCGATCGCCCCTTCATCATCTGCGCGCCGACGTCGAGGGAGGCGAACAGCGGATAAAATGGTGACGTGGATGCGTGCTGCATGAAGCTTTCGTTGAAGCGGCGATGTTCGACGCGCCGCTTCTGGCCGCGGATGTGGCGGTCCCTGATGTGGATCTGCGAGGCCTGCGAGAAGCTGGCGAGCTGCTTGTGGGTCGACTGCGTCGCGATGATGCCGGGCGCTTTGGGCGGAAGGTTGGCAAGACCCATGGCAAAACGGCCGGCATAGAGCGGGTGGAATTTCATGAAGCCGGCCCAGGCCTCGTCGAACAGGATGTATTCGCAGAGATGACCGATCCGCTTCAGGATCATTTCGGCATTGTGGATCGTGCCGTCATAAGTGCACTGCTCGACCACGGCCACGCGGAATGGCCGCTCCTTGCGCCAGGCGTCCTTGTCCGTGACCAAGGGATGATTGCGGATCGCCTCGCGCAAGGCCTTCTCGTCGAGCATGTCCCAACGCATCGGGCCGATCAGGCCCCAGGCGTTGCGGATGGTGGGCACATAGACGGGGATGCCGCCGCCGATCATCAGCGCGCCGTGATGGGCGGCCTTGTGATTGTTGCGGTCGAACAGCACGAGATCGCCGTCGGTGACGAGCGCGCCGAGCGCGACCTTGTTCGAGGTCGAGGTGCCGTTGAGCACGAAATAGGTCTTCTCCGCGCCGAAGATCGCCGCGGCTTCCTTCTGCGCCTTCAGCGCGGGGCCTTCATGGGTGAGGAGGTCGCCGAGGTCGAGCACGGAATTGTCGAGGTCGTCGCGGAACACGGATTCGCCGAGATGCTCGACGAAGACCCGGCCGATCGGGCTGCGGTTGTAGAACACGCCGCCATTGTGGCCCGGACAAGTCCAGAGCTGGTTGCCTTCCTCGGCATAGTCGACCAGGGCGCCGAAGAACGGCGTCTTCAGCGTCTCGGCATATTGCTTGAGCCGGCTGATCAGGTTCTTGGCGATGAAGGTCGGCGTCTCCTCGGAGAGGAAGACGTAGCCGTCGATGAAGTCGAGCACCTCGACCGGCAAATCCTCGAAGCGCTTGCGCCGGATCAGAAGGATGATCGGGAAATCGAGGCCGCGGCGCCGCATCAAATTGATCAGCGCCGAGGTTTTGCCCTCGAGGCCCTTCTTGCCCCAGTCCACAACCATGCAGCCGATCGCGGCGTCGGTCTGCACCGCGATCTCGGCGTCCTCCAGCTTGCGGGCCCGGACCACTTCGAAGCCGGAGCGCTGGATCTCCTCGATGATCTGGTTGAAGCGGAGCCCCTCCAGGTCGTCAGCGTCGAACACAGGTGCGGCGAACAGGAAGTTGAAGCGCTTGAAATAGTCCATGGCATGTCCCGAATGTACAGAGACGGACAGGTCTCTGCACATTCGATGACAGTTCTATGACGGCGCTTTGGAGGCTCAAATCGCGCTGGCGATAACCACGCGTTTCGGGGCGAAATTCGCCACCGCCGCCTCCGAGATACCGAAATTATTGGCCAGCAGGTGTCGCGGTGCCTTCGCCAGCCAGTCGCCGAGGCTGCTCTCGTGGTAGGTGCCACTGTCGAGCACGCCGACCACCTCAGTGTCCTCCTGGCCGATATTCTGGATCGAGTGTCCGCAATTGGCGGGAATGTAGGCGCATTCGCCCGCCGACAGCTCGGCGACGGCAACCCGCTTGTCGAATGCGAACAGGGTCACGCGCGTACGCCCCTGCAGCACGTAGTGCCATTCATTGGCGTCGGTGTGCCAATGCGGCTCGTGCATCGCGCCGGCTTTGAGCTTGAGCACGGTCCCGGTCATGGTGCTCGAAACGGGAAACTCCTTGGCGGAGGCGACGTAGAGCTGTCCGCCCGCTGTGCTCACGCGCGGCTTCTGCGCCATCAGCGCGAAACGGTGGGTGCGGTCGCGGTCCAGCGCGCGGGCGGTCTTTGCCTGCGGACCGTCGAGCGCCAGAACTTCGCCCTGCATGATGTAGGTCTCGGCCTTCGGATTGGGGCTGAAGGCCTCGGTGGACACGCCCAGCGCCTGCGAGAGCGTCGGGGCGTCATAGCGGCTCATCCAGTCGCTGATCCCGAACGTGCCGTGCTCGGAGTAGAGACCGTCATCGAAGGCGAGGATGGCGTGGCAGGGGGAGGGCCCCAGCGTCTGGATGGCGTGGCTGTGACCCCTGGGGAAGAACCAGAGATCGCCAGGTCCGAGATTGACCACTTCGAGCTGGCCCTCGGGATCGACCACCGTCACCTGGCAATGGCCATCGACGACATAGGCCCATTCGGCCGAATTATGCCAATGCATTTCCCGGGCGCCGCCGGCATTGACGAAGAGATGCGCGCCGGCAATTCCGGTCGCGAGCGGAAGGGTGCGGGTGGTGACCTCGCGCGCCCAGCCTCCGGACGTGGCCTTGATCGGTCCCTTGTCGAGCGAGGTCGTGAACACCACCGGGTCACCTGACTTGCGTGGGATCGTCTTCAGGAACTCGGACGCGGGAGCTACGTCGTAGCCGGCGGCATGTCCGTCCGGCGCTGCGAGCGCGGATTTGGCGGCGCCGAGCACACCGGCACCGAATGCAACGGATTGAATGAAAAGACGGCGGCTGGATGTGAACATCGAAAGACCCCAGGAATAAATGGTTGCGTGACGCGGGGCGCGGATGCGTTGCGCCCTATCAATTTGGTCCAATGATCGGGTCGGTTGCGCCTCAACCGTATGGCTGAAGTCACAATTCAACTTTCTTTGATGATGGGATGCTGCCGCCGGTAACGCGAGGCGCTTGACAGCTTGGCTCGAGCCGCAACCGACTCAGCTATCGCTTCGTCTCGCCGAACACCACGGTCGGCACCGCGCGGTTGACGACCTCGCGCAGCGCGAAGCTCGACTGCACCCGTGCCACGCGCGGCAGGCGCGACAGCTCGGTGCGGTGGATGCGCTCGAAATCCTGGATGTCGCGGGCGAGCACGATCAGGATGTAGTCATCGGTGCCCGACATCAGGAAGCAACGCACGACGGAAGGGCACTTCACGACTTCCGCCTCGAACGCCTTCAGCGCCTCGTCGCTCTGGCTCTCCAGCGCGATGCGGACCAGCACCGTCGTGGTGAGGCCGAACTGCGCGAGGTCGAGTGCGGCCTGGTAGGCCTGGATGTAGCCGTCGTCCTCCAGCGCTTTCTGCCGCCGCGCCAGCGCCGTGCTGGAAAGGCCGACCTTGTTGGCAAGCTCGGTGTGGCTAGCGCGGGCGTTGGTCGTGAGTTCCGCGAGAATCGCGAGATCTTTGCGGTCGAGGGCCAAGGTTTCGTTTCCAGCGTGAAAGGGCGTTTGCGCGCCGGAAACCGGCGCAAGAGGCGCGAAACTAGCGGATATTTGCACGAAACCAAACTGCCTGCGTCGCTACGATCACGCACGAGAATCAAAAAGGAGCCCAGAATGCGTGTCGGTGTGCCCAAGGAGATCAAGGTGCAGGAATATCGCGTCGGGCTCACCCCGGGGGCCGTTCGCGAATATATCGCAGCCGGGCATCAGGTGACGGTCGAGACTGGCGCGGGCAGCGGTATCGGCGCCTCCGACGAGGTGTACCAGCGGGCAGGGGCCTCCATTGCCGCGAACGCGCGCGACATCTTCGCCAAGTCCGACATGATCGTGAAGGTGAAGGAGCCGCAGGCGAGCGAATGGGCCCAGCTCCGCGAAAGCCAAATCCTGTTTACCTATCTCCATCTCGCGCCGGATCCCGATCAGGCCAGGGGCCTGCTGGCGTCCGGCTGCACTGCGATCGCCTATGAAACCGTCACCGACGCGGCCGGCCACCTCCCCCTGCTTGCGCCGATGAGCGAAGTCGCCGGCCGCCTCGCCATCGAGGCCGCCGGCGCCGCCCTCAAGCGGTCGGCTGGCGGTCGCGGCTTGCTGCTCGGCGGCGTGCCCGGCGTGCAGCCGGCGCGCGTTGTCATTCTTGGCGGTGGCGTCGTGGGAACGCAGGCCGCGCGCATGGCCGCGGGCCTCGGCGCTGAAGTCACGGTGATCGACCGCTCGATTCCGCGCCTGCGCCAACTGGATGATCTCTTCGCCGGACGCGTGCGCACGCGCTTTTCGACGATCGAGTCGGTCGAGGACGAGGTGTTCGCCGCCGACGTCGTGATCGGCGCCGTGCTGGTGCCCGGCGCGAGCGCTCCGAAGCTCGTGACGCGCGCGATGCTCAAAGCGATGCGGCCGGGTGCGGTGCTGGTCGACGTCGCGATCGACCAGGGCGGCTGTTTCGAGACCTCGCATGCGACCACGCATACCGATCCGACCTACGAGGTCGACGGCGTCGTGCATTATTGCGTCGCCAACATGCCGGGTGCCGTGCCGGTGACGTCGAGCCAGGCGCTCAACAACGCGACGCTGCCGTTCGGCCTGATGCTTGCGGACAAGGGCTTTGCCGCGGTGCTGGAAAATCCGCACCTGCGCAATGGATTGAACGTCCATCGCGGCCGCATCACCAACAAGGCGGTGGCGGAGAGCCTCGGGATGGAGTTTGCGCCGGTGGAGAGCGGGCTCGCGGCCTGATAGGCCGTCATTGCGAGCGTAGCGAAGCAATCCAGAATCCCTCCGAGGAAAGACGCTGGATTGCTTCGCTACGCTCGCAATGACGTTGTGGAGAGATTTACGCCTTCGTCAGCCTGTACTGCCGCATGTCCGGATCATGCGTCATGCGCCAGTAATCCACGAACCGCCACGGCATCGCCGAGAACACGCGTCCGCTTGAATTGCGATAGTAGGTGCTCATCCCCGGATGGGTCCAGATCATCGCTTCGTGCTCGGCATCGACCTTGCGAACGTAGTCGTCGAGCACGTCAGGGCGAACGTCCATCGCGGCGATGTCCTGCTCGATCATGCCGGCGAGGCAGGCCGAAATGTAGCGGCTCTGGCATTCCGACTGGAAGATGACGCTGCCACCATGGGCCGGACCGGAATTCGGGCCGAGCATGCAGAAGAAGTTCGGGAAACCAGGCACGGTGAGGCCGAGGAACGCGGTCGGATTGTCGTTGGCCCAGGCCTCGCGCAAATCCTTGCCGTCGCGGCCGCTGATGTTGAGGCGCGCGGCCATCTCCGTGACCTTGAAGCCGGTGGCGACCACGATGATGTCGGCTGGCCGGTGCCTGCCGTCGGTGGTGACGATGCCGCTTTCATCGAAATGGTCGATCGCGTCGGTGACGAGCTCGACATTGCTCCGCGTCAAGGTCTTGAACCAGTTGTTGTCGAGCAGGATGCGCTTGCCATAGGGCGGATAGGTCGGCACGCATTTCTCGATCAGGTCGGGCCGGTCCTTCAGCTCCGACAGGATGAAGTCGGTCAGCTCCTGGCGATGCCGGTCGTTGCCCTTGTTGACGGCGCGCTCGGGGTGGGGCCAGGCCGGGTCTTTGCGCAGGAACGGCAGGAGGCCGTCGCCGTAGCGCCAGAACATGTTGAAGCGGTACCACTGCACATAGAACGGCAGATGCGCGAGCAGCCAGCGCGCGCCCTCGCTGATCGGATCGGCATAGCCTTTCACCGGTCGCGCCCATTGCGCGCTGCGCTGGTAGACCGTGACCGAAGCGACGCGGCCGGCGATCGACGGCACCAGCTGCATCGACGTCGCGCCGGTGCCGATCACGGCGACATGCTTGCCATCGGGCTTGATGTCATCAGACCACAAGGCCGAGTGCAGGATCGTTCCCTTGAAGCTTTCCTCGCCCTTGAAGTGCGCGCGTGAGGGATCGTTGAGCTGGCCGATGGCCGAGACCAGTGCGGTGGATTCGAAAGTCTCTTCCCCGGCTGGCGTCTTCAGGGTGGAGATCCAGCGCCGCTTGTCCTCGTCCCAGCGCGATGAGGTCAGCTCGGTGTTGACGCGCAGATGTTTCCGGATGCCGTATTCGTCCGCGACTTTCTTGAGGTAACCCAGCAGCTCCTCGCGCTGGCAGAAATAGCGCGTCCATGCATTGCCCGAGCCGAACGAGTAGGAATAGGAGTGGTTCGGCGTGTCGACGCCGCAGCCGGGATAGCGGTTGATCCACCAGGTGCCGCCGAGCTCGGCATTCTTCTCGACGACGGTGTAGGGGATGCCGAGATGGCCGAGCGCCACGCCGAGCGCGATGGCGCAGACGCCGGCGCCGACGATCAGGACATGTTGCGCAGCGAGCTTCTCGTCCGAAGGGCGCGTCGTCCAGCGGGCCTCGCGCGGTACAAAGCCCATCTCCTCGCGCATCAGCGGCGCATATTCGGGAGCGACGTTCTCGCCGAGGCAGGCGCGCATCATCTTCAGCAGCATCTCCTCGCCGGGATCGGCGATGACAGGTTTCGGCGTGCCGCCGGCGAAGAGCTTGACGACGGCAGCCCGGATTTCGTCCTGGATCTCCCTGGGTACGCCGGCCTCGGGATCGGGAATGAGGCGGATGTCGCGCCTGGGCAAGTACGGAGGCTCAAGCCATTTCTCGTCGCCGGTCATGTGCACGAGCACCATCAGCAGGCAACGAATGTCGCCTTCGGCGATGGCCGAGCCGAGGTCGAGCGGTTGGTGCGGAGATGCGATGTTCATCGTCTTCTTCTGATCTCCGGCGATCCCATTGTGTTTGACCTCGCAAGGGGCGAACGAAGGACTGGCGGCACGGCACGGTAGTCGACGAGCCCCGGATCGTCTACGCGGCCCGTATCCGGCTTGCCTTTCGGTGTCCCAATAGGGCGGAAGAAGAAAACTATTGTCCGGGGACCATCAGACGGAAGGAGTTTCCCCTCCAGCGGGCAAAAACGCCAATCGCTTCCATTGCTGTTTGGGCCCGAAACGACGACATTTCCGTCAGAAATTGATGGATTTGACGGCCATGGAACGCACTGGATTTGAGCCCTTTGGCGAGCAGATGATGTCCGCGACGGACACCCAGCCCCGGTCGCGTGCGTCCAAGCTCCTGCTGCGGGCCGGCACGGGCCTGTTCTGGTCGCTGGTCGCCGCCATCGTGCTTGCCCGCGCGGCGTTCTTCGAGCCGGGCGTCTATGACAGCTTCAGCCACGTGGCCTCACTCGCCAAAAGCCTGATCTTCTGAAGCCGGCCAGATCTCCTGAATGCCGATTATTCCGGGTCGAGGACAGAACTTCCCTCGGCCCTGATATGCCGAAAACTTATTCCCCAACGGAAGCGTCGTGCGTATAAATCCTTCTCCTCTGGGAGAGATTTGTGTCGCAGAATCAAGCATCCAGCCCGGCCGACGCCAAGCCGACCACAGCCTTTAGCCGCATCCTGGCGCTGATTCCCGGCATCCTTCTCTGTATTGCTGTTGCGGGCGTCTCGGCCCTGCTGGAGCGGGCCGAACTGGGCGTATTCGAGCACCCCTATGTCGAGGCGCTGGTGATGGCGATTCTTCTCGGCATGGCGCTCCGGAGCTTCTGGAAGCCGGCTCCGCGCTGGCAGGCCGGCATCGCCTTCAGCGCCAAACAGCTGCTCGAAGTCGCCGTTATGCTGCTCGGCGCCTCCATCAGCTTTGCCGCCATCGCGGCCTCGGGCATCGCGCTGCTGGCCTCGATTGCGGCCGTCGTCGTGATCGCGATCTGCGTTTCTTTCGGCCTCAGCCGCCTGCTGGGCCTGTCGACGCGCTTGTCGATCCTGATCGCCTGCGGTAACTCGATCTGCGGCAATTCCGCGATCGCCGCGGTTGCGCCGATCATTGGCGCGAGCAGCGACGAGATCGCATCCTCGATCTCCTTTACGGCCATCCTCGGCGTGATGATGGTGCTGGGCCTGCCGCTGCTGATCCCGTTGTTACAGCTCACCGCCACGCAATACGGCATCCTCGCAGGGCTCACCGTCTATGCTGTGCCCCAAGTGCTCGCGGCAACGGTGCCGGCGGGGCTGATCTCCACGCAGATCGGCACGCTGGTCAAGCTGATGCGCGTCTTGATGCTCGGCCCCGTGGTTGTCGGTCTCTCGCTGGTCGCCTCGCGCTGGCAGGCCGACGCCAAGAAGACCAATGTCGGCTTCTTCCGTCTGGTGCCCTGGTTCATCCTCGGCTTCCTCGCGCTGGCGACCTTGCGCTCGCTCGAGATCGTGCCGGGCACGGTGGTCGCGCCGGTGACGAAGATCACCACGTTCCTCACCGTGGTCTCGATGGCGGCCCTCGGCCTCGGCGTCGATGTGCGTGTGCTCGCCAATGTCGGCGGCAGGGTGACGGCCGCCGTGACGCTGTCCTTGATGCTGCTGCTGGGGATCAGCATCGCGCTGGTGCACTGGTTCAAGTAAGGGCCGTGAAACTGCCGTAGGGTGGGCAAAGGCGCGCAAGCGCCGTGCCCACCAGTTCTATGTGAGATGGAGAGTGGTGGGCACGCTTCGCTTTGCCCACCCTACGAGACCATCATCGCCGCTAAATCACATCCGCCAGCGAATGTCCGTGCAGCTCGATGTTCAGCCCCTGCATGCCCATGTCGTTGATCTCGCCGCCCATCGCTTTCAGGCTCTCCTCGCGGATCAGCGACATCAGCCCGCGACGTAGCGCCAGAAATTCCGACGACATCATCATGGATTGCTGGCGCGGCCGCTCCAGCGGAATCGAGATCTCCGCCTTGATCGAGCCGGGACGTGCGGTCATGCAGTAGACGCGGTCGGAGAGGAAGATCGCCTCGTCGATGTCGTGAGTGACGAACAGCACCGAGATCTTCAGCCGCTGCCACATGTTGGTGAGGATCTGCTGCATGATGACGCGCGTCTGGGCGTCGAGGGCGCCGAACGGCTCGTCGAGCAGCAAGACCTTCGGGCCCGTGGCGAGTGCGCGGACGATGCCGACCCGCTGCTTCATGCCGCCGGAGAGCTTTTCCGGATAGTGCTTCTCGAACGCCTCCAAGCCGGCGAGGCCGAGCAGCGTGCGCGCGGCGCGCTCGCGCTGGGAGCGCGGCATGCCGCGCATCTTCAGGCCGAACTCGACATTCTCCCGCACCGTCTTCCAGGGAAACAGCGAATATTGCTGAAACACCATGCCGCGCTCGGCGCTGGGGCCGTTCACGCGCTCGCCGTCGACGGTGACGATACCCGTGGTCGGTTTGAGGAAGCCCGCGACCGCATTGAGCAGCGTCGATTTTCCGCAGCCGGACGGGCCGACGATCGAGACGAACTCGCCGGGCTTCACGTGGATCTGGGTATCGGTGACGGCCTGAACCGGTCCCTCGATGCTGTCATAGCTGAGGGAGAAATTTTTGACCTCGATATGGCCTTTCGGTTCGTTCGCAAGCACTTCGCTCATCTCGTCGACCTCCACGGCATTACCAGATGTCCCGCGCCCCGGATCAGTAGGCTCGAGCCGAGGCCAAGCACGCCGATCGCGATCATGCCGAGCGCGATGTCGGCATACTGCACCAGCGAATAGGCTTCCCAGGTGAAGTAGCCGATGCCGTACTGGCCGGAGATCATCTCGGCGGCGATCAGCGACACCCAGGCGACGCCCATGCCGACGGTGAGGCCGGTGAAGATGTGCGGCAGCGAGGCCGGAAAATACACCTCGCGGAAGATCGAGCGCTCGCGCGCGCCGAGACATTGCGCGGCACGCACCAGCACGGGATCGACCAGCGACATGCCATGCAGCGTGTTGACCAGGATCGGGAAGAACGAGCCGAGGAAGGTGATGAAGACGATGCTCTGCTCGTTGGTCGGCCACAGCATGATCGCCATCGGCACCCAGGCGATCGCCGGGATCGGCCTCAGCACTTCCGCGACCGGGAAGATGATCTCATGCACCAGTTTGAAGCGGCCCATGACCAGGCCGAGTGGCACGCCGACAACAGCGGCAAGCGAGAAGCCGATGAAGATGCGCCGGCAGCTCAGCACGATGTGCATCAGGAATTTGGGATCGTGGATTGCCTTGGCGAAGCTCGCATAGACGGCAAGAGGCGCTGGCACGTTGGTGAAGCGCACGAAGAACACGACGCGATAGGTCGTGAGCAGGTGCCAGACCAGCAGGAAGGCGATCAGCGAGATCACGCCGATCGCGGCGGCGCGCAGCCGGCCCTGGTTCAGGCGATACCAGCGCAGCGCGAGCGTGCCGAAGGAGGGCGGCGTCGCGGGCGGCGTGACGGCAGGCGCGGGGCCCATCTCTGCAAGTGCTGCTGTTGCCGGCATGCTCTCCTCGGGATGTCTGACGAGGGCGGGACTGCTCACGTCTTGCCTCCGCTGACGGCCGCCTTCACCGCGTCGTCGAAGCCGAGCACCTTGCCGCTGATCTTGGCGGCATAGGCCTCCGCGTCCTTCTTGAGCAGGAACGGTGCGACATCGCCATTGCCGACCGCGAAGAAGGCCTGGTCGGCGAACAGCTTGATGCCGCGAATGGTGTCGAAGACATAGGCGACGTTGATCTTCTTGCCCTTGGCCTTGAAGTCGGCGTAAGCCCCTAGCGTACAGGCAGCGGATGAGAACGGCATGATGCCTGTGTCGTCCACCCAGACCTCGCCGGCCTTGCGCGGATCGGTGATCGGCTTCTTGCAGAACGCGTCTTCGCCGGAGATCTCGTAGTTTTTCGTGCTCGCAAGCTGCGCATCATAGTCGAGCTTCATCTCGGCATAGGCCTTGCGGATGTAGCTGTCGTCGACCCACTTCGTTGGATCGAATTCCTTCATGCGGCCGAGGTTCTGCAGCACCTTGACGTCAGCCGCCGCGGCATCGATCAGCGCGGGCTTGACCGTGGGATCGGTGGTCATATTGCCGCTCGGGCCCAGGAAGATGTAGACGACCTCCTTGTTGATGCCGGTCCATTCCTGGATTTTTTCCGCAGCGAGTTTTGGATCGTCACGCAGCCACTGGTTGGCCGCGATCAGCGCCTTGAAATAGGCGACGACGACTTCAGGATATTTTTCCGCAAAGTCGGTGCGGACGACGATGCCGTGGAAGGTCGGCAAGTTCGTCTCGACGCCGTCGAAGATCTTTCGCGCAAAGCCGCGGAACGGCAGCAGCTCGGCAAAGGGGACGAAATCGGCATGCGCGTCGATCTTCTTCTCCTGGAGGTTGGTCGAGCCGACCTCCGGGCTTTGGCTGACAAGCTGGAAGAAATCCGAGGCATAGCCGCGATCCTGCATCGCCTTCAGCACCATGCCGTGCGCGGCGGAGCCGAAGGGGACGCTGACCAGCTTGCCTTTGAGATCGGCCAGGTCGTAGTAGGGCGAATCCTTGTGGACCACGATGCCGTTTCCCGAGCCCGAGAGGCTGTAGGCGGCGATGCCGATCAGGCGGCTCTTGCTCTCCGGGTTGCTCTCGAAGGTGAAGCCGTTCACAATCAGCGGATAGTCGCCCATCATGCCGATTTGCAGCTTGTTCGCCATCATCGCGTTGGTGACGGGCGGACCGGACGTAAAATTCTGCCATTCCAGCTCGAATTTGATGTTGGCGTATTTGCCTGACGTCGGCAGGTACTTTTCGAGAAGATGGAGCTGCCGCACCACTGTTCCGGCGGTCACCGTGTTCGTCGTGGTGTCCTGCGTTCCGATCCCGAGCGTGACGGTTTCCGCCGAGGCCGGCTGCGCGAGGATTAGCGCCAGCGACGTCACCGACATCGCGATCGAGAGCGTGGGAAGATGGCGGGCCATTCTCATCCTCATCTGGTTGGATGTGCTGTGGTTGCCATGATTGGAGGAGGGCCCGGACAGGGCAAATCCGGAATGATGACCGCAGTCGATTAGTTGCCGGGAAAAGCTGATTGCATACTCCTTGAGCAGTCCTGCACTATAAAGCCGCTTGCCTGTGCACCGGCCTTGGCCGCAAATTCCTCTAGTCGGATGCGTGACCACGCATCTCCTCCAGCACGTCGGTCCGGCAGACCACGATCTGTGACCGCTTGGTCAACACGATTCCCTTCTCCTGCATCCGCTTCAGGCTGATCGTGACCCATTGCCTGGTGGCGCCGACCATGTGGGCGATATCGGCATGGGTGAAGGCCGCGGCGATCACACGGCCGTCGGCATCCTCGACGCCGTAGAGCTCGACCAGGTGCAACAGCAGATGCGCCAGGCGCTGAGTGATCGAGCGCGTTCCCAGCATCTGCGCCAGTGCCGAATAGCATTTGCCTTTGAAGGTGAGGCCTTCGATCAGGCCGATGGCGAGGTTGGGGATCTCCGCAGCAAGCGCCCGCAGTTCCTTTCCCGGCAGGTGCACCACGCTGCAATTGCTGGATGCGACGCCGGACCATTGATGCACGGTGCCCTCGAACACTTCGGGTCCGCCGACGAAATTGCCGACATGCCAATAGGCCAGCGTAATCTCGCGTCCGAGCGGTGAAGTGTAGAACACGCGGATGCGACCGCTCTCGATCAACCAGATGCCGTCATGCTTGCCGCCCTGGCTGAACAGCGTCTGGCCGCGGTTGAGCACCTTTCGCCGGCCCTGCTTCAGCACCAGCTCCCGCTCGTGTGGCGAGAGCTTCTCCATCAACGGCGGCGGCCCGCCGATCCATTGCTGATTCTCGGTCAGCAGCAACGAGGAACTGCCCGCAGGCCGGACTGCCGGGGGAACCGCCCCGCGAACCGCACTCGCCGCCTGCAACATCGCCTGCCTCCGGAACGTTCAAATCGCTCTAAAGAGGAGCAATGTCCGTGCCAGATGGGGGGAGGTCAGTCCACCGTCATGCCCGGGCTTTTCCCGGGCATCCACGTTTTTGGTGCGGCAGGAAGATCGTGGATGGCCGGGACAAGCCCGGCCATGACGCTGGTTGCGAAACTGAACGCTCAGGATGCAGGGTTGTCCGCGGCAGCCAAACTCAGCAGATACGTCTTTGGGTAAATCCCCCTGTTGTGCCCATCCGAAAACGAGATGTTCAACCCGTAGCCGAGATCGCCGATCTCGGTGATCGCGATGCCCGGAAACGCCTCCGGGAAGCGACCGTCGAAACGGGCGCGGGTGCAATGGGCGCATTTGCAGGAGAGACGGAGTGTCTCGGCAGGCACACTGAGCGCATCGCCCTCGGTGGTGCGGACGAGAAGCGTCGCGAGATCGGCGCTTGCTTCATAGTCGGCCACGGTCGGGGCCACCAGGGTCATGGTCATGACGAACCTCCGACTTTCATATATGTCGGTGTGGACGTGCGAGGATAGCAACTAATTGCCAGCGCAGCTGCAGTGGCACTGCCTGCTCTTCGATCACCGCCCGCGAAATGTGAAACTAATCGACCGGGAGTTTCACTTCCGCGTTGCCCGATTCCGCTCTCTCCGAAACCTTGTGCGCAACGAGGGACTGAGGAGAGACCATGAGTGCATTTCAGAAGGAAACGGTTTTGTCGGTTCGCCACTGGACCGACTCCCTGTTCAGCTTCACCGCGACGCGCGATCCCGGCTTCCGCTTCCAGAACGGCCAATTCGCGATGATCGGGCTGGAGGTCGAGGGCAAGCCGTTGATGCGGGCCTACAGCATGGCCAGCGCCAATCACGAGGAAGCGCTCGAGTTCTTCTCGATCAAGGTGCAGGACGGTCCGCTGACCTCGCGCCTGCAGAAGATCAGGGAAGGCGATATCGTCCTGGTCGGCCGCAAGGCGACGGGCACGCTGATCACCGGCAACCTCATTCCCGGCAAGCGCCTGCTGCTGCTCTCGACCGGCACCGGCCTTGCGCCGTTCGCCAGCCTGATCAAGGACCCTGACGTTTACGAGAATTACGAGACCATCGTGCTCGCCCATGGCTGTCGCCAGGTCTCCGAGCTCGCTTATGGCGAGCATGTCGTCGACGGCCTGCGCAATCACGAGTTCTTCGGCCCGCTGATCCGCGACAAGCTGGTTTATTACCCGACCGTGACCCGCGAGCCGTTCCGCAATCGCGGCCGTATCACCGACCTGATCGCCTCCAACCAGCTGTTCGACGACATCGGGCTGACGGGCCTCGATATCGAAACCGACCGCATCATGCTGTGCGGGAGTCCTGCAATGCTCGAGGAGCTGCACGCGATGTTCTCCGATCGCGGTTTCGTCGAAGGCAATCACAGCCAGCCCGGCCATTTCGTCATCGAGAAGGCCTTCGTCGAGCGCTGAGGCGCAAATCGCGTCCCGGCGACAACTAATTGCTATCGCCGGACAATCACCTGAACAAATCTGATGCAAAGGCGCCGGGCATCGGCGAACCAGGAGCAAGTGATGGCACTAGATCAGATCGTCGACGGACTTTCGGAGGTTTCCTGCGATGTGCTGGTCATCGGCGGCGGCACGGCCGGCCCGATGGCGGCGCTGAAGGCGAAGCTGAAGAATCCGAAGGCCAATGTCGTCCTGCTCGAAAAGGCCAACGTCAAGCGCTCCGGCGCGATCTCGATGGGCATGGACGGGCTGAACAACGCCGTCATTCCCGGCTACGCGACGCCGGAGCAGTACACCAAGGAAATCACCATCGCCAATGACGGCATCGTCGACCAGAAGGCGGTCTATAAATACGCTCAAAACTGCTACAAGATCATCGAAGAGCTCGACAGCTTCGGCATCCGCTTCCTGAAGAACGAGAACGGCGACTACGCCGTCAAGAAGGTGCACCACATCGGCACCTATGTGCTGCCGATGCCGAACGGCGAGACCGTGAAGAAAGCCCTCTATCGCCAGCTTCGCCGTGCCCGCATCCTGATCTCCAACCGCTACATGGCTACGCGCCTGCTGAAATCGTCCGACGGCCGTATTGCCGGCGCGATCAGCGTCAACACCCGCACCGCCGAGATCCTGGTGATCAAGGCCAAGGCCGTGATTCTCTGCATGGGCGCCGCCGGTCGCCTGGGCCTGCCGACGTCAGGCTACATGTTCGGCACTTATGAGAACGCCGCCAATTCCGGCGATGGTTATTCGATGGCCTATCACGCTGGTGCTGCGCTCGCGAACCTCGAATGCTACCAGATCAACCCGCTGATCAAAGACTATAACGGCCCGGCCTGCGCCTATGTCGCCGGCCCCTTCGGCGCCTACACGGCGAACAACGAGGGCTCGCGCTTCATCGAATGCGACTATTGGTCTGGTCAGATGATGCTGGAGTTCTACAACGAGCTGCTGTCCGGCAAGGGTCCGGTGTTTCTCCAGCTCAAGCATCTCCACCCCGACACCATCTCCGAGATCGAGTCCACGCTGCACAAGGTCGAACGCCCGACGCGCGGCCTGTTCCAGCAGGGGCGGGGCGTCGACTACCGCAGCGAGTCGATCGAGATGCACATCTCCGAGATCGGCTTCTGCTCCGGTCACAGCGCCTCCGGCGTCTTCGTCGACGACAATGCCCGCACCACCGTGCCCGGCCTCTACGCTGCCGGCGACATGGCGAGCGTGCCGCACAATTACATGCTCGGCGCCTTCACCAACGGCTCGGTCGCCGGCATCGACGCGATGGAGTTCGCCGACAGCCATGACTTTGCTGAGTTCGATGCGCAGGATGTCGCGAAGGAACGCGATCGCGTGATGGCCCCGACCAAGCGCGAGGACGGCATTCCGCCGAACCAGGTCGAGTACAAGACCCGCCGCCTGGTCAACGATTATCTCCAGCCGCCGAAGGTCACGCGCAAATACGAGCTCGGCATGCGCCGGCTCGCCGAGACGCGGCAGGACATGCAGGAGCGCATGATCGCGCGCAACGCGCACGAATTGCTGCGCGCGCTCGAAGTGCAGTCGATCATGGACTGCGCCGACATGGCCGTGCATGCCTCGCTCTATCGCGAGGAGAGCCGCTGGGGCCTCTATCACTGGCGCACCGATTTCCCGGAGAAGGACAACGAGAACTGGTTCTGCCACACGCTGCTGTCCAAGCAGAACGGCAAGATGACCAGCGAGAAGCGCGCCGTCGAGCCTTATGTCGTGCCGATCGCCGACGACGAGAAGGATCTCTACGACAAGCAGCGCATTCGCGCCACCGCCTGATCCACCGCAACAGAACAACAGGAGACATCACATGCCTCTCGCGTCCTATCAGACATCGGTTCCGGTGGTCGTCGACGACGCCAAATGCATCGCCGACAAGGGCTGCACCGTCTGTGTCGACGTCTGCCCGCTCGACGTGCTGCGCATCAGCGACATGACCGGCAAGGCCTATATGGCCTATGATGAGTGCTGGTATTGCATGCCCTGCGAGGCCGACTGCCCGACCGGCGCCGTTACCGTCAACATTCCCTATCTGTTGAGGTGATCATGTCGAGCCCGTTCGAATCCTACGACGATCTCGAGGACGCCGACGAACGGCTCCAGGCCGCCGATCCTGCCGAGCGCCGCGTCGCCATCATCGCGCTCGGCCATTCCGGCGATCCCGCCGCCGTTGCGCATCTGGCCAACATGGTCGCCGATCCCGACGCCGGCGTGCGGCAGCAGGTCGCGATGGCGCTCGGTGAGTTCGACGGGCCGGAGGCGGCGAGTGCGCTGGTGAAGCTGCTGGTCGATCCCGAGCGGATCGTCGCGGCAGCCGCGGCCGACAGCATGGCCGAGTTCAAGGATCCCGCCTGTGCCGAGATCATCCTGCCGCTGGTCAAGCACGCCCACGCCTTCGTCCGCATGGGCGCGCTGCGCGCGCTGAAGGAGCTGCGCTGCAAGGACACGCTGAAGCCGGCGCTGGAAGCGCTGCAGGATTCCGATGCCGCGGTGCGCGTCCAGGCGATCGGCGTGATCGGCTTCCTCAAGCTGGAGGAATCCATCCCCGCGTTGACGGCCTTGATCAACGATCCCGATGCGCATGTGCGCCGTGCCGCGGTCAGCGCGCTGGCGTTCTCGCAGATGAAGCCGGCGGCCGAGACGATCACGCGAGCGCTGAAGGATGGCGACTGGATGGTCCGCGAGATGGCCGCCGAAACACTCGGACTCAACGCCAACGGTGCGATCGCCGCCGACCAGCTCATTGCCGCGCTCGGTGACGAGTTCTGGCAGGTGCGGCTGAAGGCGATCCGCAGCCTCGGCAAGATGAAGATTGAGCGCGCGGTGCGGCCGATCGGCAATTGCGTCAATCACGACCAGGCGAACCTGCGCAAGGAAGCTGCGGCCGCACTCGGCGAGATTGCCCATGCCGACGGTGAGGCGTTCCTGGCCGTGATCGCCGACGATCCCGATCCCGACGTTCGCAAGAACGCACGTTGGGCACTCCAGCAGATCGCGGCCCGTAAGGCGCGCGCAGGCGCATAAGAGGCCGGCAGGGAGCCTGGCGGCGTCGCTCTGGACTTCCCCTGCCAGACGTTTATTGGTCTTCGCCAACGGGATCGGCGGCTTCCGGAGCGGCCGATCCTTAGAAACAGCGAGGACGCCGCCATGACGACACTGACCGTGAAAGACCTTCTCCCGGCGGATGGAACGAAGGGAACGCTGGTCGGCCGCGTTTGGCTGCCGCAGGCGAACGGTCCGGCCGTGGTCGCGGTGCGCGCCGACGGTGTGTACGACGTCACCGCGAAATTCCCGACCGTCAGCGCGCTCTGCGAAGAGGACAATCCCGCCAAGGCGCTGGCCGCCGTCAAGGGCGAGCGCATCGGCGATCTCGAGGCCATCGTCGCCAATACGGCACCCGATGGCCGCGATCCGAACAAGCCCTGGCTGCTCGCACCGGTCGATCTCCAGACCCTGAAGGCCGCCGGCGTCACCTTCGCGATCTCGATGCTGGAGCGTGTGATCGAGGAGCGCGCCAAGGGCAACCCGGCTTCGGCCGAAGCGATCCGCAAGGAAGTCACCCGGCTGATCGGTGACGACCTTTCAAAACTCAAGCCGGGCTCGGATCAGGCGATGCACTTGAAGCAGGTGCTGATCGACCAGAACGCCTGGAGCCAGTACCTCGAGGTCGGCATCGGCCCCGACGCCGAGGTCTTCACCAAGGCGCCAACCATGTCCTCGGTCGGCACCGGCATGGATGCCGGCCTGCATCCGAAATCGACCTGGAACAATCCCGAGCCCGAGCTCGTGCTGTTCGTCTCCAGCCGCGGCAAGATCGTCGGCGGCGCACTCGGCAACGACGTGAACCTGCGCGATTTCGAGGGCCGCTCGGCGCTGCTGCTGTCGAAGGCCAAGGACAACAATGCCTCCTGCGCGATCGGCCCGCTGCTGCGATTGTTCGACGATAGCTTCATGCTGGACGACGCGCGCAAGCTCGACATCAGCCTGAACGTGACGGGGACGGACGGTTTCGTGCTCGACGGCCATTCCTCGATCAGCAAGATCAGCCGCGATCCGACCGATCTCGTCGCGCAGACCATCGGCAAGGTGCATCAATATCCCGATGGTTTCGTGCTGTTCCTCGGCACCATGTTCGCGCCGGTCAAGGATCGCGATGCACCGGGGCAGGGGTTCACCCACAAGCGCGACGACATCGTCACGATCGCCGCGCCTCAGCTCGGCAAGCTCGTCAACCGCATGCGGACCAGCGACGAGTGCGAGCCCTGGACGTTCGGCATCGGCGCGCTGATGAAGAACCTGGCGCAGCGGAAGCTGATCTAGTTTTTGCTCGCCTTCCTGGCGTGCGGTTCTTTGGTCATGGCCGGGCTTGTCCCAGCCATCCACGTCTTCTCGCGCTGTACAAAGATCGTGGATGTCCGGGACAAGCCCGGGCATGACGCGTTGCTTGGCGCGCCCGCGCCCACCCCATTATCGTTCATCCCAGCGTTGCATTCCTAGAACAAAATCGCGTCTGGCGTGTCTTCCACGCGCTTGGCCGGGACATCCACATCATTCCTCCAAATAGTCAAATAATATGACTATACGGAACCAAACTTCCGTGAAATAGTGCCTCCCGCCGCCTTAAAGGCGGGCCTGAGGGTGCCATGCTACCGATCGGTACCCCTGAAAACACCTTGGGAGACACGTCTGATGACCCTCAAAGCCCTTTTTGCGGCCAGCGCCACGACCGCCTTGCTGCTTGCGCTGCCGGCCAAAGCCGCCGAACTCACCATTGGCTTCTCGCAGATCGGATCGGAATCCGGCTGGCGTGCAGCCGAGACCTCGGTCTCCAAGCAGGAAGCCAGTAAGCGCAAGGTGAATCTCAAGATCGCCGACGCGCAGCAGAAGCAGGAGAACCAGATCAAGGCGATCCGCTCCTTCATCGCGCAGAACGTCGATGCAATCTTCCTCGCGCCGGTCGTCTCGACGGGCTGGGATTCGGTGCTGAAGGAAGCCAAGGAGGCCAAGATCCCGGTCGTGCTGCTCGACCGCGACATCGATCCGTCGGGCAAGGACCTCTATCTCACCGCCGTCACTTCGGACAGCGTGCACGAAGGCGAGGTCGCTGGTGACTGGCTGGCCAAGACCGTCGGCGACAAGGCCTGCAACATCGTCGAATTGCAGGGCACGGTCGGCGCCAGCGTCGCCGCCAACCGCAAGAAGGGCTTTGACACCGCCATCGCCAAGCATGCGAACTTGAAGGTGGTGCGCAGCCAGACCGGCGACTTCACCCGCGCCAAGGGCAAGGAAGTGATGGAAAGCTTCATCAAGGCCGAGGGCGGCGGCAAGACGATTTGCGCCGTCTACGCCCACAATGATGACATGATGGTCGGTGCGATCCAGGCGATGAAGGAAGCCGGCCTCAAACCGGGCAAGGATATCCTCACGGTCTCGATCGACGCGGTCCCCGATATCTTCAAGGCGATGGCCGCAGGCGAAGCCAATGCCACGGTGGAGCTGACGCCGAACATGGCGGGCCCGGCGCTCGATGCGATCGCGGCCTTCAAGGAGAAGGGTACGGTTCCGCCGAAGTGGATCCAGACCGAATCCAAGCTCTACACCGCCGCCGACGATCCGCAGAAGATCTACGACAGCAAGAAGGGCCTCGGTTACTGAGGCAGACCTCGCCGGACCGCTTCCAGTGGTCCGGCGATCCCCCTTCGAATTCGTTGCGCGAACGAATAGGCTGGGTGTCCGCGCCACGAGCGGGCACCGGCGGGAGTAGATTTGTCATGGAGAACAGCTTTGATCCTGCTCCTTCCCTGCTGGAGGTGCGCGGGATCAGCAAGAGCTTCGGTACGGTGCGCGCGTTGCAGGAAGTCGACTTCACGCTTCGCGCCGGCGAGATCCATGCTCTGCTCGGCGAGAACGGCGCCGGCAAATCCACGCTGATCAAGGTCGTCACCGGTGTGTTCCCGCGTGATGCCGGTGTCGTCCGTCTGGAAGGCGAAGAGGTCGCGCCGCGTTCGGCCAAGGCGGCGCTGCAGGCCGGTATCGCCACCGTCTACCAGGAGGTCAATCTGCTGCCGAACCTGTCGGTGGCGCAGAACCTGTTCCTCGACCGCCAGCCGATGCGTTTCGGCATCGTGCGCGAAGGCGAGATGCGCCGCCGCGCCAAGGCATTGCTTGCCGATTTCGGCCTCGACATCGACGTTGCCGCGCCGCTCGGCAATTATTCGGTAGCCATCCAGCACGTGACCGCAATTGCCCGCGCGGTGGATCTCTCCGCGCGCGTGCTGATCCTGGACGAGCCGACTGCGAGCCTCGACCGTCACGAGGTCGAGATCCTGTTTCGCATCATGCGCCAGCTTGCCAAGCGCGGCATCGGCATCGTCTTCGTCAGCCACTTCCTCGATCAGGTCTACGAGATCTCCGACCGCATCACCGTCCTGCGCAACGGCCGCTTGGTCGGCGAGCGCGAGACGGCATCGCTGCCGCGGCTCGAGCTGATCCGGATGATGCTCGGCCGCGAGCTGGCCGAGACCACCAGCGCGCGGGCCGTGGCAAGCGAGCCCAAAGCGCGCGAGGTCTGCGCCTGTTTCGAGAATTACGGCAAGGCCGGCTATGTCGCCCCGTTCAATCTCGAGCTGCGCCACGGTGAGGTCGTCGGCCTCGCCGGCCTGCTCGGCTCTGGCCGCACCGAGACCGCGCGGCTGGTGTTCGGCGCCGAGCGCGCCGATGGCGGGCAGGCGAGGGTGGAGGGCGCATCCGTACGGCTCCAATCGCCGCGCGACGGCGTGCGGCACGGCTTTGGCTATTGCCCGGAGGAGCGCAAGACCGACGGCATCGTCGCCGAGCTCAGCGTGCGCGAGAACATCGCGCTCGCGCTCCAGGCCAAGCGCGGCCTGCATCGGCCGCTGTCGCGCCGCGAGCAGGACGAGCTTGCGCGCCGCTACATCAAGATGCTCGACATCCGTCCGCCCGATGCCGAACGGCCCGTCGGCCTGCTCTCCGGCGGCAATCAGCAGAAGGTGTTGCTGGCGCGCTGGCTCGCCACCGCGCCGCGGCTCCTGGTGCTGGACGAACCCACGCGCGGCATCGACGTCGGCGCGCATGCCGAGATCATCCGCCTGATCCGCGAGCTCTGCGACGACGGGCTTTCGCTGCTGGTGATTTCTTCCGAGCTCGACGAGATCGTGACCTATTCGGACCGCGTCGTGGTGCTGCGCGATCGCGCCCATGTCGAGGAGCTCGCGGGCGAGGCCGTCGACGTCGGCAACATTCTCGCCGCCATTGCCGCCGATGGCGCCGCCGTCGCGCTTGAGGCCCACACATGACAGCGCTGTTGCCGCGCCGCGGCTTTGCCCAGATCCTCGCGCTGATCGTCATCCTGGCGGTCGACCGCGTGGTGTCGCCGCAATTCTTCGACCTGCGCCTCCAGGACGGCCGGCTGTTCGGCAGCCTGATCGATGTGCTCAACCGCGGCACGCCGGTGGCGCTGCTCTCGCTCGGCATGGTGCTGGTGATCGCGACGCGCGGCATCGATCTCTCCGTCGGCGCGGTGATGGCGATCTGCGGTGCGATCGCCGCGAGTCTGGCCGACAGCCACGGCCTGCCGGTGGTGCTGGCCGCCGCGCTCGGTGCGGGCCTCGTCTGCGGGTTGTGGAACGGCTTCCTCGTCGCCGTGCTCGGCATGCAGCCGATCGTCGCCACGCTGATCCTGATGGTGGCGGGGCGCGGCATCGCCCAGCTCATTACCGAGGGGCGCATCGTCACCTTCAGCTCGCCGGACCTGGTCTGGCTCGGGAACGGGGCCATTCTCGGCGTGCCGGTGCCGGTCGCGATTGCCTTGGGCATGCTGATCCTCACCGGCGCAGTGGTGCGCGGGTCGGCACTCGGGCTCCTGATCGAGGCGACCGGCGGCAATGCGCGGGCGAGCGAGCTTGCCGGCGTCGGCACTCGCGCGATGATCCTTTCGGTCTATGTCTGGTGCGGCGTCTGTGCTGCGCTTGCCGGCGTGATCGCCGCGGCCGACATCATGGGCGCGGATGCCAACAATGCCGGCCTCTGGCTCGAGCTCGACGCCATCCTTGCGGTGGTGATCGGCGGCACCTCGCTGTTCGGCGGCCGCTTCAGCCTCGTGCTGGCCGTGCTCGGCGCGCTGATCATCCAGACCATGAACACCGGCATCCTGCTCTCGGGCTATCCGCCGGAGTTCAACCTGCTGGTCAAGGCGGTGGTGGTGCTCGCGGTCTTGCTGCTGCAATCGCCGAAACTATCCGGCTTTGCCGGCATCATGGCGCGGCTGCGGAGGACGAAACCATGAAAGGCCTGCCGCCCGTCCTGATCACGGCCATCGTGCTCGTCGTCGGCTTCGCCGCTTGCGCGGTGCAATTTCCCAACATCGCCTCGACACGCGTGGTCGGCAATCTCCTCACCGACAATGCGTTCCTCGGCATCGTTGCAACCGGCATGACTTTCGTCATCATCTCCGGCGGCATCGATCTGTCGGTCGGCTCGGTGATCGGATTCACCACCGTGTTCGTCGCGCTTGCCATCGAGCGCTGGGGCGTGCCGCCGCTGGTCGCTTTCGTCGCCATCCTTGTGCTCTCGGCGGCCTTTGGCGCCGCGATGGGCGCGATCATCCACGTCTTCGATCTGCCACCTTTCATCGTGACCTTGGCCGGCATGTTCCTGGCGCGCGGTGCAAGCTTCCTGCTCTCGACGGAATCGGTGCCGATCACCGCGCCCGTCTATTCGACGGTGTCCGACTTCGCGCTGCGCATGCCCGGCGGCGGACGGCTGACGGCGATCGCGATCATCATGCTCGCCATCGTGATCGGCGGCGCCTTGCTGCTGCATCTCACCCGGTTCGGCGCGAACGTCTATGCGCTCGGAGGCAGCCGGGCGACCGCAAGCCTGATGGGCGTTGCGGTCGGCAAGATGACGGTGAAGATCTACATGCTGTCGAGCCTGCTTGCGGGCATCGCCGGCATCGTGTTCTCCTTCTACACCAGTGCCGGCTACTCGCTCTCCGCCGTCGGCGTCGAGCTCGACAGCATCGCAGCCGTTGTCATCGGCGGCACGCTGCTCACGGGCGGCCAGGGCTCGGTGATCGGCACCTTCCTCGGCGTGCTGATCCAGGGCATGATCCAGACCTACATCAATTTCGACGGGACCTTGTCGAGCTGGTGGACCAAGATCGCGACCGGCGTGCTGCTGTTCGCCTTTATCGCCCTGCAGCAGGGACTGGTCGCGCTGGCGCGACGGCCGGCGGCGAAGCGTGCAGGAGCAACCACATGACCTCGCGCATTGTCGTCATCCCGACACGGCGGGCCCATTCCAACCATGCGGAAGTGGCGCGCTCGATCGGCGTCGATATCATCGCAGGCCGCTATGCCGAAGGAGCGCGGCTTCCGGGCGATGCCGAGCTGACCGCGATGTTCAGCGTGTCGCGGCCGGTGCTGCGCGAGAGCGTGAAGACGCTCGTCGCCAAGGGCCTACTCACCACCAAGGCGCGGGTCGGAACCGTCGTGCGCGAGCGCGGCGCCTGGAACATGTTCGACGCCGATGTCCTGGCCTGGCATCTCGATGCCGGCATCGACAAGCGTTTCCTCGATGACCTCGCCGAGATCCGTCTCGCCGTCGAGCCGCGAGCTGCGGCGCTGGCGGCGGTACACCGATCGGAGGAGGATGTCGCCGAGCTTCGCCGCACCATGGAACGCATGCGGCTCGAGGCCTCCGATTCCGTCGGCTTTGCCGATGCCGATCTCGCGTTGCACGTTGCGGTTGCGCGGGCATCGGGTAATCTGTTCATGCGCTCGATCGGGCATGTGATCGAGGCTGCCTTGCGCGCCTCGTTCCTGCTCAGTGCCCCGGTCGAGCCGGAGGACCGCGACACCGTGCTGCTGTGGCATCAAAAGATTGTCGATGCGATCGCGGCCGGCGATGCCGGGACGGCGTCGGAGGCAATGGTCTATGTCATTCACAACGGCATGCGCCGCCATGAGGGCACCGTGATCGAGACGGCGCCCGCCGAGCCGCTGCCGTCCGCGGAGAGTGGAGAATAGAGCGTGACTGAACTTCGTATCGCCATCGTCGGCTTCGGCAAGATCGCGCGCGACCAGCATGTCGGCGCGATCGCCGCCGTGCCGGGCGCGAGGCTCGCCGCAATTGCCAGCCGTAACGCGTCGCTGCCGGACCTGCCGCATTTCGCAACCATTGAGGAACTGCTGGAGAAGGGCCCGCCGATCGATGCGGTGTCGCTCTGCACGCCGCCGCAGGTGCGCCGTGCCCAGGCCGCCGCGGCGCTGGCTGCCGGCAAGCATGTCATGCTGGAGAAGCCGCCCGGCATCGGCGTCGCCGAACTCGATCCGCTTGTGGCGATGGCGACGAAAGCAAAGCGGACCCTGTTTGCAACCTGGCACTCGCGGCATGCGCCAGCGGTCGAGCCGGCACGCGAGTGGCTGGCCGCACGCCGGATCAAATCGGTGCATATCAACTGGAAGGAAGACGTCCGCGTCTGGCATCCCGGCCAGGCCTGGATCTGGGAACCGGGCGGGCTCGGCGTGTTCGATCCCGGCATCAATGCGCTCTCGATCCTGACGCGCATCCTGCCAAATCCGGTGTTCGTCACGGCGGCCGAGCTGGCCTTTCCAGCCAATTGCCAGTCGCCGATTGCCGCCAATCTGACGTTGACCACGATCGACGGCCTGCCGGTATCCGCCGAATTCGACTTTCGCCAGACCGGACCGCAGAGCTGGGATATCGTGGCAGAAACCGACCAGGGTCGGATGACTTTGTCCCGCGGCGGCAGGATCATGGAGATCGACGGCAAGGTCGTTGCGGAGGCGCCCGATGAAGAATATCGGGAGCTCTACCGGCACTTCGTCGAGCTCGCGGGTTCAGGCGCGAGCGATGTCGACCTCGCACCGCTTCGCCTTGTTGCCGACGCTTTTCTGCTCGGTAAGCGTAACATCGTCGAACCGTTTGTGGACTAGGCATGGCCGGCTCCAAAGCAACAAAAGACGATTTCGGAACGCTGCCTGATGGGCGCGATGTCGAGCGCATCGTGTTGCGCGGGGAGGGCGGGTTCGAGGCCCGCATCATCACCCACGGCGCGGTGATCCAGGCGCTGATCGCGCCGGATGCCAAGGGCAGTTGCGACGACGTCGTGCTCGGCCATGACACTTTCGCCGGCTACCTCGCCGAACGGAAGTTCTTTGGCGCGACCGTCGGTCGCTATGCCAACCGAATCGCCAATGGACAGTTCTCGCTCGACGGTGAGACCTTCCAGCTTGCCGTCAACAACGGCCCGAATGCGCTGCACGGCGGCCTCGATGGCTTCGACCGCAAGCTCTGGGGCATTGCCGAGATCGACGATGGCGCCAGCCCTGCCGTCACGCTGACCTATACCAGCCCGCATGGCGAGGAGAATTATCCAGGCAAGCTCGATGTCCGTCTGACCTATCGCGTCACCGGTCCTGCCGAGCTGTCGCTAACGATGGAGGCGCGAACCGACCGGCCGACCATCGTCAATCTCACCAACCATAGCTTCTTCAATCTGGAAGGCGCGACGTCGGGCGCATCCACGCTCGACCACAAGCTCACGGTCAAGGCCGAGCATTTCCTAGCCATCGATCCCACCGCCATTCCGCTGCCGGAGCCGCCGCGCGGCGTGGCCGGCACGCCGTTCGACTTCCGCGAGGCCCACGCTGTCGGTGCGCGCATCCGCGAAAGCGATCAGCAATTGCGCAATGGCAGGGGCTACGACCATACGTACTGCCTTGCGCGCGACGGCAAGCTCGCGCTTGCGGCCCGGCTGGAGGCGCCGCGCTCGGGGCGGATCATGGAGTTGTTCACCGATCAGCCCGGCCTTCAGGTCTATTCCGGCAACTATCTCGACGGCACGATCTCCGGCAAGGGCGGCAAGCTGATCCGGCAGTCGGACGCCATCTGCCTCGAGCCGCATATCTGGCCGAACGCACCGAACCGGCCGGACTTTCCGAGCCCGCGCCTCGATCCGGGCGGCGTCTATCGCCATCACACCATCTATCGCTTCGCAGCGAGGGCGCCATGATGGAAGAGGTGCCGACCACCGTACTCTGCGCCGAACAATGTCACCTCGGCGAAGGCCCGACCTATGACGTCTCGACAGACACCGCCTGGTGGTTCGATATTCGCGAAGGGCGCCTGTTCGAGGCGCATCTCGGTAGCCGCAGCATCCGCGTTCACGCGCTCGGCCGGATGGCGAGCGCGCTCGGGCGGATCGATACCGCGCGCCAGCTGGTCGTCGCGGAAGATGGTTGTTACATCCGCAACGTCGCCGACGGCGCGATGACGTTGTTCTGCCCGCTCGAAGCGGATAATCCCGCGACGCGCTCCAATGATTGCCGCGTGCACCAATCCGGCACGTTCTGGATCGGCACCATGGGGCGAAAGGCGGAAGCCGGTGCGGGTGCAATCTACGCTCTCCACCTCGGCAAGATCTCGATGCTGTTTCCCGGCATCAGCATTCCCAACTCGATCTGCTTCTCGCCTGACGGTGCCACCGGCTACTTCGCCGATACCGCGCGCGCCGTGCTCTATGCGGTGCCGCTCAATCCGGGCACCGGCCTGCCGCGCGGCGAGCCGGAAGTTCTACTGCGCCACACCGGCGTCGGCGGCCTCGACGGTTCGGTGTGCGATGCCGACGGGCGGATCTGGAATGCCTGCTGGGGCGCGAGCCGGGTCGATGTCTATTCGCCGCAAGGCGAGCGGCTGCGCTCGTTGCACGTGCCGGCCAAGCAGGCGAGTTGTCCGGCCTTTGTCGGCCCGGATCTGTCGCGCCTGCTCGTCACCTCCGCCTGGCAGGATATGGACGCCGAAGCGCGCGCCGCCGATCCGCAAGGCGGTTGCACGTTTCTGTTGGAAGCATCCGCACGCGGGCGTGCGGAGCCTGATGTCAAGCTCGCATAGGAGATCCGAAGCCGACCTCTACCTCTGTACTCGACGACACGAAGAAACAGTCTGACACCCAAAGGGAGTGAAGCATGTTGAAATTGAAGACGACATTTCTGGCGATGGCGCTGGCCGGCGCTGCAACGCTGGCCACGGGCCTCACCGCCTCCGCGCAGGACAAGGCAACGGTCGGCATCGCCATGCCGACCAAATCCTCCGCGCGCTGGATCGACGACGGCAACAACATGGTGAAGGTGCTGAAGGAGCGCGGCTACAACACCGACCTGCAATATGCCGAGGACGACATTCCGAACCAGCTCTCGCAGGTCGAGAACATGGTGACCAAGGGCGCCAAGGTGCTGGTGATCGCCGCGATCGACGGCACCACGCTGTCCGACGTGCTCAAGCAGGCCAAGGCCAAGGGCGTCACCGTGATCGCCTATGACCGCCTGATCCGCGGCACGCCGAATGTCGACTATTACGCGACCTTCGACAATTTCCAGGTCGGCGTGCTCCAGGCGCAGTCGATCGAGAAGGGGCTCGGCTTGAAGGAGGGCAAGGGTCCGTTCAACATCGAGCTGTTCGGCGGCTCGCCCGACGACAACAACGCCTACTTCTTCTACAACGGCGCGATGAGCGTGCTGAAGCCGTATATCGACAGCGGCAAGCTCGTCGTCGTCTCCGGCCAGATGGGCATGGACAAGGTCGCGACCCTGCGCTGGGACGGTGCCACCGCCCAGGCCCGCATGGACAATCTGCTCAGCGCCTACTACGGCAACAAGAAGGTCAACGCGGTGCTGTCGCCCTATGACGGCCTTTCGATCGGCATCATCTCCTCGCTGAAGGGCGTCGGCTACGGCAGCGCCGACCAGCCGATGCCGATCATCTCCGGCCAGGACGCCGAAGTGCCCTCGATCAAGGCGATGCTGCGCGGCGACCAGTACTCGACCATCTTCAAGGACACCCGCGATCTCGCCAAGGTGACCGCCGACATGGTCGACGCCTCGCTTGCCGGCAAGCAGGTGACGGTCAACGACACCAAGACCTACGAGAACGGCGCCAAGACCGTGCCGTCCTATCTCCTCAAGCCGGTCGTGGTGTACAAGGACAATTGGGAGAAGGTCCTGGTTGACAGCGGCTACTACAAGAAGGCGCAATTCCAGTAAGATTGAGTGCTCCGTCATTCCGGGGCGATGCGAAGCATCGACCCCGGAATCTCGAGGTTCCGGGTTCGCCCTACGGGCGCCCCGGAACGACGTGATTTAGGGACATCAAGTCAATGACCGCCATGCTGGAGATGCGCAACGTCAGCAAGAGCTTTGCCGGTGTGCAGGCGCTGCGCGACGTCAATTTCTCGGTCGAGGCCGGCCAGATTCACGCCCTCGTCGGCGAGAACGGCGCCGGCAAGTCGACCCTGATGAAGGTGCTGAGCGGCGTCTACCCCGCGGGCAGCTATGAAGGTACCATCGTCTTCGAAGGCGAGGAGCGCCGCTTCCGCGACATCAACGATTCCGAGGCGCTGGGCATCATCATCATCCATCAGGAGCTGGCGCTGATCCCGCTGATGTCGATCGCCGAGAACATTTTCCTGTCGCATCCGCCGTCAAAATTCGGCGTGATCGATCGCGACGAGGTTTACCGGCGCACCCGTGAGCTGCTGGCGCAGGTCGGCCTGAAGGAATCGCCTGATACCCTGATCACCGATCTCGGCGTCGGCAAGCAGCAGCTGGTCGAGATCGCCAAGGCGCTGTCCAAGCGGGTGCGGATGCTGATCCTGGACGAGCCGACCGCGAGCCTGAACGAGGCCGACAGCGCCGCCTTGCTGGAGCGCCTGATGGCCTTCCGCGAGCAGGGCATCGGCTCGATCCTGATCTCGCACAAGCTCAACGAGGTTGCCAAGGTCGCCGACCACATCACCGTGCTGCGCGACGGCCGCACCGTCGACGGCATCGATTGCCGCGCCGAGCCGATCCAGGAAGATCGCATCATCCGCAGCATGGTCAATCGCGATATGGCTCACCGTTTCCCGGAACGGAGCGCGAAGATCGGCGAGCCTGTCATGACCGTGGAGAACTGGTCGGTCTATCACCCGATCCATCCCGAACGGCAGGTGATCAAGAACGTCAATTTCAGCGTCAGGCGCGGCGAGGTCGTCGGCATTGCCGGCCTGATGGGAGCCGGGCGCACCGAGTTCGCCATGAGCCTGTTCGGCCGCTCCTGGGGCACCAATATCAGCGGCCGCATTGCCCTCGAGGGCCACCAGATCGTGCTGCCGAGCGTGGCCGCGGCGATCGACGCCGGCCTTGCCTATGTCACCGAGGACCGCAAGCAGCTCGGCCTGATCCTGGCCGACGACGTCCGCAAGAACATCACGCTGGCAAGCCTCGACCAGGTGGCGCCGGGCAGGGTGATCGACGACATTGCCGAGCTGAAGATTGCCAGCGACTACCGAAACCGCATGCGCATCCGCTGCTCCGACGTCTACCAGGAGACCGGCCAGCTCTCCGGCGGGAACCAGCAGAAGGTGGTGCTCTCGAAATGGCTGATGACCGACCCCAAGGTCCTGATCCTGGACGAGCCGACCAGAGGCATCGATGTCGGTGCCAAATACGAGATTTACTGTATCATTAACGAGCTGGCGGAAGCTGGCCGCGGCGTCGTGGTGATCTCCTCGGAGATGCCCGAGCTGCTCGGCATCTGCGACCGCATCTGCGTCATGAATGACGGCGCCTTCGTGGGCGAGTTCCCGGGCGCAGAGGCGACACAGGAAAAGATCATGCGCGCCATCATGCGCAACGAACGAAGCAATGGAAACGGCGCGGTCAAGGCCGCGGAAATGGGAGGATCGCAGCCATGACCGACAAGACGGTGTCGCTGCCCGAGGAGCGCCGGCACGGCAGCTTCATCAAGAACAATTTGCGCAACTACGGCATGCTGATGTCGCTGATTGCGATCATGCTGTTCTTCCAGGTCATGACCGGCGGCACGTTGCTGCAGCCGCTCAACCTGACCAATCTGGTGCTGCAGAACAGCTACATCGTCATCATGGCGCTGGGCATGCTGCTGGTGATCGTCACCGGCCATATCGACCTCTCCGTCGGATCGGTCGCGGGCTTTGTCGGCGCCGTCGCGGCGCTCCTGATGGTGACCTACAAGGTCGACTACACGCTCGCCTTCATCGCCTGCCTCGTGGTCGGCGCGGCGATCGGCGCCGCGCAGGGCTATTGGGTCGCCTATTTCAAGATCCCGTCCTTCATCGTGACACTGGCCGGCATGCTGGTGTTCAAGGGCCTGGCACTTGCCGTGCTGCAGGGCCAGTCACTCGGTCCGTTCCCGTCGACGTTCCAGAAGCTGTCGTCGGGCTTCATTCCGGAGCTGTTGCCCGAATCCGGCACGCTGCATCCGACCTCCATGCTGATCGGTGCGGTGCTGGCGCTGGCGCTGGTCTATGCCAGCGCCAAGGGCCGTGCGCGCGAGGTGTCGCACGGCATCGAGGTCGAGCCTTACGCGTTCTTCCTCGGCAAGAGCGTCGTGCTGGCCTGCGCCGTGCTCTACTTCACCTACCTGATCGCGACCTATCGCGGCCTGCCCAACGTGCTGGTGATCATGAGCGCCTTGATCGCGCTCTATGGCTTCGTCACCCGCCGCACCGTGATCGGCCGGCAGATCTATGCCGTCGGCGGCAACGCCAAGGCGGCCGGCCTGTCGGGTATCAAGACCGAGCGGCTGACCTTCTTCACCTTCGTTAACATGGGCGTGCTCGCCGCGCTGGCTGGCCTTGTCTTCGCCGCGCGCCTCAACACCGCGACGCCCAAGGCGGGTCTCGGCTTCGAGCTCGACGTCATCGCCGCCTGCTTCATCGGCGGCGCCTCGGCCTATGGTGGTGTCGGGCGCGTCGGCGGCGCCGTGGTCGGCGCCATGATCATGGGCGTGATGAACAACGGCATGTCCATTCTCGGCATCGGCATCGACTACCAGCAGGTCATCAAGGGCCTGGTGCTGCTGGGGGCCGTGTGCATCGACGTGTATAACCAGCGCAGGTAGCCGCATCGGCCGTGCCGGAGGGTGGGCAAAGGCGCAATGCGCCGTGCCCACGCATCTTACTGCGTCGTGAACAGCACCACTGCGATGGCGACGGAGAGGCTCACCGCCGAGACCGTCGCGACCGTCGACAGCACCCCCATCCGCCGTAGCGCGATGGCGAAGACGATGATGATCGGCGTCGCGGTCATCAGCCCGAGTTGTGCTTCACTCATGTCATCGTCAGCCGTTGCCTGGAACCATCATATCGGCTCACGATATGGCGGAGGGACCCGCAAAACGTTGCGTTAGCGCAAACGCCGCTCCGGCTGCTCGCACTATTTGTGCGGCGACAAAGTCGGAACCGCGCCGGTGAAATATCGATTCGGCGTCTTGATGCGGAAATCAGATGTCGGCGACGGATTGCGAGCAGGGAGAGACCGGCTGGGGCATCCTGGGAGATCTTCCCGGGGATCCCATGATCTGGGTGCTGATCTTCAGCGAGCTCGCCGCTTTCGGCCTGTTTCTCGGCGCCTTCATGGTCGCCCGGGCGATCCATCCCGCGGTGTTTGCGGCGGGGCAGGCCACCCTTGATTCCCATCTCGCCGGGCTCAACACCCTGGTTCTGGTAACCAGCGGCTGGACCGCGGCGCGCGCCACGGCCGCCGCAAAGGCCAGCAACAGAAGAGGCGCACGCGGCTGGCTGTTCGGGGCCATGGCGCTCGGCGCTCTCTTCATCGCGATCAAGCTGTTCGAATATGCCGGCGAGATCGCGCTGGGAAAGGGCCTGGAGACCAGCCCGTTCTTCACGTTGTATTTTCTCCTGACCGGATTCCATCTCCTGCATGTCGGCCTCGGCATCGTGATTCTGGCCGTGGTTTCCCGCAGCGCCAGCGTGACCGGCGTCGAGACGGGAGCCGCCTTCTGGCACATGGTCGACCTGTTGTGGATCGTCATGTTCCCGATCATCTATCTGGTGCAGAAGTGATGCTGGATCGCATCGACATCGCCTGGATCCTGCTGATCGGCCTCGCGCTCGCGACCCTTCTGGTCCCACCTCTCGTCGCGCGTCCGCTGCTCGGCAATGCCCTTCTGCTCACCTTCGCTGCGCTCAAGGGCCGCTGTATCGTGCTCGACTTCCTCGATCTCCGCGCTGCACCGGCGCTCTGGCGCGGTCTCGTCAGCGCCTGGGTCGTCGTCGTGGTGCTGTTCGCCTGGCTCGCATCCGCGATCGTCGCCCTAGTTTGACGGCGGCGCCGCGCATCGACGCGCTGCTTGCGCTTCGACAAAGAGCGATCCGCGACGATCGGCAATAAATCGCACCATCGGATTTCCTTAGGACTCAAAATGGAAAGGATTGGCAATGGCTGAACGCCTGACCAAGTCGGCCGCTCGAAACGTCTTCTACGGCGGCTCGGCCTTCTTCTTCGCCATCTTCATCGCACTGACGGCGCACAGCCATTACTACATGGCGACGACCTCCACGGATGCTTCGACGCTGACAGCGTCGGTCGCGCGCGGCAAGCACGTCTGGGAGCGCAATTCCTGCATCAACTGTCACACGCTGCTGGGCGAGGGCGCCTATTTCGCCCCTGAAGTCGGCAACGTCTGGGATCGTTGGGGCGGCAAGGAGGATCCGGCCGCTGCCCGCGAGACGCTGAAGGCGTGGATGCAGTCGCAGCCCTCGGGCGCGCCGGGCCGGCGGCAGATGCCGCAGTTCAATCTCACCGACCAGGAGCTCAACGATCTCGCCGACTTCCTGCAATGGACCTCGACGATCAAGCGTCAGAGCTGGCCGCCGAACCAGGCCGGCTGAGCGCGCTGCTTTCTTCTTTCAAGACAGAGAGAACCCGAGATGAAATATCAGACCCAGAAAGTCGCGATGCTGTATTTCTACGGCGCGCTGACCCTGTTCATGGCCCAGGTCCTGTTCGGCCTGCTCGCCGGGACCATTTACGTCCTGCCCAACACGTTGTCGGTGCTGCTGCCGTTCAACATCGTCAGGATGATCCACACCAACGCGCTGATCGTGTGGTCGTTGATCGGCTTCATGGGCGCGACTTACTATCTGCTGCCTGAGGAGACCGAGACCGAGCTGTACAGCCCGCTGCTGGCGAAGATCCAGTTCTGGATGTTCTTCGGCGCCGCGGGCGTGGCCGTGGTCGGCTATCTCTTCCACTATCACGAGGGCCGCGAATTCCTCGAACAGCCCTTCATCATCAAGGTCGGCATCGTCGTCGTCTGCCTGATGTTCCTGTTCAACGTGACCATGACGGCGCTCAAGGGCCGCAAGACCACGGTGACCAACATCCTGCTGTTCGGCCTGTGGGGCGTCGCGATCTTCTTCCTGTTCGCCTTCTACAACCCGGCGAATCTCGCGGTCGACAAGATGTACTGGTGGTACGTCGTCCATCTCTGGGTCGAGGGCGTCTGGGAGCTGATCATGGCCTCCGTGCTCGCCTATCTCATGATCAAGCTGAACGGCATCGACCGCGAGGTGGTGGAGAAGTGGCTCTATGTCATCATCGGCCTTGCGCTGTTCTCCGGCATCCTCGGCACCGGCCATCACTTCTACTGGATCGGCGCCCCCGGCTACTGGCAGTGGATCGGCTCGCTGTTCTCCACGCTCGAGGTCGCGCCGTTCTTCACCATGGTGATCTTCACGGTGCAGATGACCTGGAAGGCCGGCCGCAAGCATCCGAATCGCGCTGCGCTGTTGTGGTCGGTCGGCTGCTCGGTGATGGCGTTCCTGGGCGCCGGCGTCTGGGGCTTCCTGCACACGCTGTCGTCGGTGAACTACTACACCCACGGCACCCAGGTGACCGCCGCGCACGGCCATCTCGCCTTCTTCGGCGCCTATGTGATGCTGAACCTGTCGGTGATGGCCTACGCGATCCCGCAGATCAAGGGACGTGCACCCTATAACCAGTGGCTGTCGATGACGAGCTTCTGGATCATGTGCACGGCCATGATGGTGATGACCTTCGCGCTGACCTTCGCCGGCGTGGTCCAGGTCCATCTGCAGCGCGTGCTCGGCCAGAGCTACATGGACGTGCAGGACCAGCTCGCGATGTTCTATTGGGTCCGGCTCGGCTCCGGTGTGTTCGTCGCCATCTCCGCGCTGATGTTCGTCTGGGCGGTGCTGGTGCCCGGCCGCGAGAAGCAGGCGGTCATTCCGGCTGCGCTGCAGCCGGCCGAGTAAACGAGAATTGGCGGCCGCGGTTCGCCGCGGCCGCCTGCTTCCTGGAATGTCCGGAGAGACGTCATGAAACCTGCCCTTCACACCGTAACCTCGCTGCCCGTGCTCCCGGCCTATGTCGCCAGCGGCAACGAATGCGCTTTGTTCGAGCATGCCTGGCGAAATCAGCTTCCGGTGCTGCTGAAGGGGCCGACCGGTTGCGGCAAGACGCGTTTCGTCGCGCACATGGCCGCGCGGCTCGGCTTGCCGCTGCACACGGTCGCCTGTCATGACGATCTCACCGCAGCCGATCTCACCGGGCGCTATCTGCTGAAGGGCGGCGACACCGTGTGGACCGACGGTCCGCTGACGCGCACGGTGCGCGAGGGCGGCATCTGCTATCTCGACGAGGTCGTGGAGGCGCGCAAGGATGTCACCGTGGTACTGCATCCGCTGACCGACGATCGCCGCATCCTGCCGCTGGAGCGCACCGGCGAGGAGCTTGCGGCGCCTAAGAGCTTCATGCTCGTGGTCTCCTACAATCCCGGCTATCAGACCTTGCTCAAGGCGCTGAAGCCGTCGACGCGGCAGCGCTTCGTCGCCATCGAGTTCGGCTTCCTGCCGGCCGAGCAGGAGATTGCGGTGGTGTCCGCCGAGAGCGGGTTGCCGCTGGATCGCGTGCGGCCATTGGTCATGCTGGCCGGGCGGCTGCGTGCGCTCAAGGGGCACGATCTGGAAGAGGGCGTCTCGACCCGGCTCGTCGTCTATTGCGCGACCTTGATTGCCGCGGGCACGCCGGTCGCCGACGCGGTCCTTGCCGGCATGATCGAGCCTTTGACCGATGACGCCGACGTCAAGGCGGCCTTGCTGGACGTCGCGCGCGCCGTGATCGGGTGAGCCATGCTCGACTTCCTCGAACTGGAGGAAACGGTCGGCCGTGCTTGGCACCGGATGGTCGGCGGCACCGCGAGCTATCCGGTTCACGCTGATCACGCGGTCTCGCTCGGCGAGGTGAGGGGCCGGATCGCGGTCATGTTTCGCGCACTCGGCGGCGAGACGGGCGTGCAGATCGCCAGCGCAGGTGCACGCAGGTCAGGCCACCGGCTCGGCTGGCGGCAACGCATAGGCCTTGGCGACGAGCGTCTGGAGCAGCCGGGCCGCGACGCTGCAACCATCTTCCTGCCCGATCGCATCGCGATATGCCCCGACCGCGTGCTGAACGCTGCGCTCTATCGCTGGCTCGCAGCATGGTTCGCCGCCGCACCGGTCGAGGCGATCGCGGAAGCCGATCCGCTGCGGCGGGACCTTCTGGTGCTGCGCCGGGCGAGCGAGACCGCGGTCTGGGTGCTCGCGCAATTTCCCGGGCTCATTGCCGACTATGCGAAGCTCGCCGCGGCAACCGCGGCGGCCCGGCCGAAACGCCCCTTGCCGCGGGTCGAGCAGGAGGTCGAGCAGATCGTGCTGGCCCTGCTCGGGGCCGGAAAGGCACCCGCAGGCAAGCTATGGCCCGCGATGATGGGGACAGGTCCGCTGCCGGACAAGGCGCCACCGGGTTATCGCTCGATCCTGCCGTGTCCGCTCTGGGGCGATTGCTGGACGCGCGAGCTCTCGCCCGTGCATTCCGGAGACGACGAGTGCGCGACCGAGGCGGAGGCTGCAAGCCAGGACAACCGCAAACGTTTTGCCGTGCGCCAGCGCGAGGACAATACCACCCGCCGCGACCCCTTCGTGCTCAACCGCTTCGAAAAGATCCTGGCGATGGCCGAGATGGTCAATGTCGACCGCCCCGACGACGACAGCGACGACGAGGATGCGCAGAAGGCCGCCGACGATCTCGAGGAAATCACGCTCAGCCGTCGCAGCGGCAAGCCTGCGAGCCGCTTCAAGTTCGATCTCGACCTGCCGCCGGAAGCGCTCGACGCCTCGCGGCTAAGCGCGGATCTCACCTATCCCGAATGGGACTACCGCAGCAGCTCCTATCTGCCGGATCATTGCCGCGTGCTCGCGGGGGCGGCCTCCGAGCGGGGCGAAAGCTGGGCGCCTGATGATGCCATGCGCCGGCACATCCGCCAGGTCCGTCGCCGCTTCGAGGTGCTGCGGCCGCGTCATGAATTGTTGCGCGCCCAGGCCGACGGGCACGACCTCGACCTCGATGCGCTCGTGCGTGCACGGTGCGACCTGCGCGCCGGCAGCAGCAATGGTGGGATGGATCGCATCCACATGGCGATGCGGCCGCAAGGCCATGATCTCGCCGTCACGCTGCTCGTCGACGTCTCGCTCTCGACAGATGCCTGGGTCGACGGTTATCGCGTGCTCGACGTTGAGAAGGAGGCGCTCCTGGTGCTGGCCCATGGACTGTCGGCCTGCGGCGATCATCACAGTATTCTCACCTTCACCTCGCGCCGTCGCAACTGGGTGCGGCTCGAGACGGTCAAGGCGTTCGGCGAGCCGATGAGCGGGACAGTGGAGCGCCGGATCGGCGCATTGAAGCCCGGCTATTACACCCGGATCGGCGCTGCGGTGCGCCATGCCTCGGCCGAGCTCGCCCGCCAGCCACAGCGCAAGAAGCTGCTGCTTGTCCTCACCGACGGCAAGCCCAACGACGTCGATCACTATGAGGGGCGCTTTGCGCTCGAGGACACCCGCAAATCGGTGCAGGAAGCGCGCCGGCTCGGCATCGCCGCCTTCGGCGTGACGGTCGATGCCACCGCGCAATCCTATTTCCCGACGCTGTTCGGCCGTGGCGGCTACGCCATCGTCGGTAACATCAGGCGACTACCTGGCGCGCTGCCGGCGATCTACCGGCAGGTGGCGTTCTGAAGGAGCAGGGAAACCACCGTACCATGGTGTTCCTGCTGTGAACTATTGCTCATTAATTGGGTATATGATCGAATGTCTGGATGGACCAGGGCCGGCCAGAACCCGATCTGATCATCTTCGATTGCGACGGCGTGCTCGTCGACAGCGAGCTGCTCAGCTGTCGCTGCCTGTCCGAGATGCTGGCGAAGTTCGGCTTTGAGCTCAGCGTGGAGCAGGCGCTCGAGCTCTTCCTCGGGCGCAGCGCGAAGGCGATCGAGCAGCACTACCGCGATCTCGGGCGGGGCTTGCCTGACGATTTCCTTCCCCAATTGAAGGCGCTCGTGCTCGAGACATTTGCCGGAGCGTTGCAGCCGATCCCCGGCGTCGCTACCGTGCTGTCCGAATTGGGGACGCCGTGCTGTGTCGCTTCCTCGAGCGACCTCGACCGCGTCTCGTTGTCGCTTGATGTCACCGGCCTTGCGCCGCATTTCGGCGAGCGCCTCTACACCGCGCAGATGGTCCAGCACGGCAAGCCGGCGCCGGATCTCTTTCTCCACGCGGCCGAGAAGATGGGCGCTCAACCTTCGCGCGCGCTGGTGATCGAGGACAGCGTCAGCGGCGTGCTGGCCGCCAAGGCGGCCGGCATGATGGTCTGGGGATTTGTCGGCGGGAGCCATTATCGCGACCGCGACGGTCGCGCTATATTGTCCGACGCCGGAGCCGATCGGGTCTTCGCGCACATGAGCGAATTCTGGGAGGCGTGAGGCCGCATGGCCGCCGAGAACGAAAAATCGAGGCTCGACGACGCCGCGCGCGCCGGCTGGCTCTATTTCATTGCCGGCCACACCCAGGACGAGATCGCAAAGATGCTCCAGGTGTCGCGCGCTTCGGCGCAGCGGCTGGTGTCGCTGTGTCTCGCCGAGCGGCTCATCACGTTCCGGCTCGAACATCCAATCGCAGCCTGCATGGAATTGGCGGCGCGCCTGAAGGAGAGGTTTGACCTCAGCCATTGCGAAGTGGTGCCGGCCGATCCTGCGGCGCCGCAGTCCACCGCCGGCATTGCCGAGCGCTGCGCCAATCTGCTTGATTCGACGCTGCGCTCGGAGACGCCCGTGATCGTCGCGCTCGGGACGGGGCGGGCGGTGCGGGCCGCGGTCGAACGTGTCACCCCGATCGACCGGCCCAACCACCAGATCGTCTCGCTGGTCGGCAACATCTCCGCGGACGGCTCGGCGAGCTTCTACGACACCGTCGGCCGGCTCGCTGACCGCACCGGCGCGCGGCACTATCCGATGCCGCTGCCGTTCCTGATGTCGTCCGAGGACGAGCGCAACAAGATGGTGCGGATCGAGCCGATCGCGAAGGTGAAAGCGGTCGCGGCCAAGGCCGATTTGCGCCTGGTCGGTATCGGCCAGATGGACCAGAAAGCGCAAGTCCATGTCGACGGTTTTCTCACGCGTGATGAATTGTTCGAGATGATGCGGCAGGGCGCCATCGGCGAGATCACCGGCTGGGCCTATGATTCCAAGGGGCGGCTGCTCAAGGCCGGCACCAACAAACGCCTCACCAGCATTCCGCCGGAAGTGCCGGCAAAGACCATGACGATCGGCGCCGCGATCGGCGCGGCCAAGGTACCGGCGATCGCTGCCGCGTTGAGCGGAGGGTTGATCAATGGCCTGATCACGGACGAAGCCACCGCGAGGGCGATCCTGGAGCGGTAGGGCGTTCGACTCTCCCAAAATCTCCACGCCGTCATGGCCGGGCTTGACCCGGCCATCCACGGCTTTCTTGCAGCATCAAGAACGTGGATGCCCGGGACAAGTCCGGGCATGACGACCGTCGTCCCTCCCGCACTGCAGCACTCATAAGTTGCCGGAACGCCCGTTCGCCTGCTTGACATCTGGCAGACCTCGTCCGAACATACGCTCAACGCGTGAGCATATGCTCAAGAGCGCGGGCTAGGGAGGTTCACCGTGAAACAATTTCTGGGCGCCGTCTGCGGCGCGTCCGTACTGCTTGCCGTCCCCGCGATGGCCGAAACGACCCTGACGATTGCGACCGTCAACAACGGCGACATGATCCGCATGCAGGGGCTCACCGGCGAATTCACCAAGGCGAACCCCGATATCTCCGTGAAATGGGTGACGCTCGAGGAGAACGTGCTGCGCCAGCGCGTCACCACCGACATTGCCACCAAGGGCGGCCAGTTCGACGTGCTGACCATCGGCACCTACGAAGTGCCGATCTGGGCCAAGAAGGGATGGCTGGTGCCGCTCGCCAATCTCGGTGCCGATTACGACGTCGCCGACCTGCTGCCCAAGATCAAGGACGCGGTCTCCGTCGACGGCAAGCTGTATGCCGCGCCGTTCTATGGCGAGAGCTCGATGGTGATGTACCGCACCGACCTGTTCGACAAGGCCGGCCTGAAGATGCCGGAAAAGCCGACCTGGGATTTCGTCGTCGATGCCGCCAAGAAGCTGACCGACAAGGCGGGCGGCGTCTATGGCATCTGCCTGCGCGGCAAGGCCGGCTGGGGCGAGAACATGGCGTTCCTCACCGCCATGTCCAATTCCTACGGTGCGCGCTGGTTCGACGAGAAGTGGCAGCCGCAGTTCAACACGCCGGAATGGAAGACGACGCTGACGACCTACGTCAATCTGATGAAGGAAGCCGGCCCTCCCGGCGCGAGCTCGAACGGTTTCAACGAGAACCTCGCGCTGTTCAACGCCGGCAAGTGCGCGATGTGGATCGACGCCACGGTGGCGGCATCCTTCGTCACCAACCCGAAGGACTCCAAGGTCGCCGACAAGGTCGGCTTTGCGCTCGCGCCCAACACCGGGCTCGGCAAGAACGCCAACTGGCTGTGGGCCTGGAGTCTGGCGATCCCGGCCGGGTCGAAGAAGTCGGACGCGGCCGAGAAGTTCATCGCCTGGGCCACCAGCAAGGACTACACCAAGCTGGTAGCGTCGAAGGAGGGCTGGGCCAACGTGCCGCCGGGCACGCGCACCTCGCTCTACCAGAATCCCGAATACGTGAAAGCCGCGCCGTTCGCCAAGATGACGCTGGCCTCGATCGACGCGGCAGATCCGAACAAGCCAACCGTGAAGCCGGTGCCTTATGTCGGCGTACAATACGCGGCGATCCCTGAATTCCAGGGCATCGGCACCCAAGTGGGGCAGCAATTCTCCGCAGCGCTTGCGGGATCGATGACGGTCGATGCGGCGCTCGCTGCCGCACAGTCCGCGACCGAGCGCGAGATGAAGCGCGCCGGCTACATCAAGTGAACCCGAGCTCTCCCTGAGCTCAAACTTGCGGCCATCCTTCCATCCCCGGATGGATGGCCGCCTTCTTCTCCAGCGGAGACGTGAGCAATGGCAACCCGGCAGACGCAATTCCTTGCGCGGTCGCTGCTGACCCCGGCCGTCGGGCTCCTGTTCATCTGGATGATCGTCCCGCTGGCGCTGACGCTCTATTTCTCGACGCTGCATTACAGCCTGCTTGATCCCGGCTCCGAAGAATTCATCGGGCTGGAAAACTTCCGCTACTTCCTCACCGATCCCGCCTTTCTCGCCTCGCTCCAGAATACGCTGGTGCTGGTCGGCTCGGTGCTGGCGCTGACGATCTCGCTCGGCATTCCCCTCGCGCTGCTGCTCGACCAGCCCGTGGTGGGGCGCAACTTCGTGCGATTGATGGTGATCGCGCCGTTCTTCGTGATGCCCACGGTGAGCGCGCTGGTCTGGAAGAACCTCTTGATGCACCCGGTCTCCGGCCTGTTCGCCTGGCTCGCCGGGCTGGTCGGGTTGACGCCGATCGACTGGTTCAACGATGTGCCGCTGTTTTCGGTGATCCTGATCGTGGCCTGGCAATGGCTGCCGTTCGCGACGCTGATCCTGCTCACCGCGCTGCAATCGCTCGACGAGGAGCAGAAGGAGGCGGCCGAAATGGATGGCGCGAGCGCGGTCTCGACCTTCATCTACATCACGCTGCCGCATCTGGCGCGTCCGATCACCGTGGTGATCCTGATCGAGACCATCTTCCTGCTCACCGTGTTCGCCGAGATCTTCGTCACGACCGGCGGCGGCCCGGGCCTGCAAACCACCAACATCGCCTTCCTGATCTATTCGCAGGCGCTGATCCAGTTCGACGTCGGCAGCGCCTCCGCCGGCGGCCTCGTTGCCGTGGTAATCGCCAACATCGTTGCCTTCTTCCTCGTCCGCATCGTCGGCCGCAACCTGGAAGCCTGAGATCATGGCACGCAAGTCAACGACACAACGGGTGGTGGTTTCGACGATCGGAGCGTGGTTCTTCGGCTTCCTGATCTTCTTCCCGATCCTGTGGATGGTGCTGGCGAGCTTCAAGACCGAGCTCGAGGCCTTCGCGATTCCGCCGTCCTTCCTGTTCTTCCACTGGACCACCGAGAACTATGCGACGGTACAGGAGCGCAGCGACTATTTCCTGCATGCGTTGAACTCGATCATCATCGCCGGCGGCTCGACATTGATCGCGCTGCTGATTGCGATCCCGGCGGCCTGGTCGATGGCGTTCTCGCCGACCAAGCGCACCAAGGACGTCCTGCTCTGGATGCTCTCGACCAAGATGATGCCGCCGGTCGGCGTGCTGGTGCCGATCTACCTGATCTACAAGAGCTTCGGCCTGCTCGATTCCCGCATCGGCCTCGTCTTCATCCTCTGTCTCGGCAATTTGCCGATCGTGATCTGGATGCTGTTCACCTATTTCAAGGAGATCCCGCGTGACATCCTGGAGGCCGCGCGCATGGATGGCGCCACCATCGGCCGCGAGCTGGTCTATGTGCTGACGCCGATGGCGATCCCGGGACTGGCGTCGACCTTGCTGCTCAATCTGATCCTGGCCTGGAACGAGGCGTTCTGGACGTTGAACCTGTCGACCTCGAACGCCGCGCCGCTGACCACGTTCATCGCCTCCTATTCGAGCCCGGAAGGGCTGTTCTGGGCAAAATTGTCGGCCGCCTCGACGCTGGCGATTGCGCCCATTCTCGTCCTCGGTTGGTTCAGCCAGAAGCAGCTCGTGCGCGGGCTCACCTTCGGCGCGGTGAAGTAAAGGGGCTGCCGGATCATGGGTCAGATCACACTTCAGGGCGTGCAGAAATCCTTCGGCCCCGTGCACATCATCAAGGGCGCCGACCTCGACATCGCGGACGGCTCCTTCGTCGTGTTCGTCGGTCCCTCCGGCTGCGGCAAGACCACGCTGTTGCGGCTGATCGCCGGGCTCGAGGACGTCACCGGCGGCGCCATCCTGATCGACGGCAAGAACGTGGTGGACACGCCGCCGGCCAAGCGCGGGCTGTCGATGGTGTTCCAGTCCTATGCGCTCTATCCGCATATGAGCGTGCGCGGCAATATCGGCTTCGGCCTCAAGATGGCGGGCCTTGCCAAAGACGAGATCAACCGCAAGGTCGAGGCCGCCGCCGCGACGCTGAACCTCACGCCCTATCTCGAGCGCAAGCCGCGTGAGCTCTCCGGCGGCCAGCGCCAGCGCGTTGCGATCGGGCGGGCCATCGTCCGCGAGCCCAAGGCGTTCCTGTTCGACGAGCCGCTGTCGAACCTCGATGCCGCGCTGCGCGTGCAGATGCGCATCGAGGTGACGCGGCTGCAGAAGCAGCTCGGCACCACCGCGATCTACGTCACCCACGACCAGGTCGAGGCCATGACCATGGCCGACAAGATCGTCGTGCTCAACGCCGGCAAGATCGAGCAATATGGCTCGCCGCTGGAGCTGTACGAGCGGCCCGCAAATCTCTTCGTCGCCGGCTTCATCGGCTCGCCCAAGATGAACCTCGTCACCGGCGAGCCGGCAAAGCAGCAGGGCGCAGCCACTATCGGCGTGCGGCCGGAGCATCTCAAGATCGAGCGCGACGGCGCCGGCGGCTGGCAGGGCACGATCGCGGTTGCCGAACATCTCGGCAGCGACACGTTCCTTTACGTCGATGCCGGCCCGCTCGGCATGCTGACGGCGCGTTACATCGGTGAATTGAGTCTGCATGCCGGCGACCGCGTGGCGCTGGTGCCGGATCCCGCGCGCATTCACCGCTTCGACGAGGGCGGCAACGCGCTTCGAGGCTGACAAGAAACGTCAAGAAACGGAAAGATCGACATGTACCTGGAAAAATTCAAGCTGAGCGGCAAGACCGCGTTCATCACCGGCGGCGGGCAGGGCATTGGGCTGGCCTGCGCCGAAGCGCTGGCCGAGGCCGGCGCCAAGGTCATCATCGGCGACCGCGACAGCAAGATCGCTGATAGCGCCAAGGCCAGCCTGAAGGCCAAGGGGTTCGACATCGAGACCGCCATCATGGATGTCACCGACACCAAGCGCGTCGCCGAGGTCGCGAACGATCTCGTCGCCCGCCACGGCAAGGTCGACATCCTCGTCAACAATGCCGGCATCGCCCGCAGCGAGACCCCGGCCGAGACCGTCACCGACGAGCACTGGCTCAACGTCATCGACGTCAACCTCAACGGCACCTTCTGGTGCTGCCGCGAGTTCGGCAAGCACATGCTGAAGGCGGGAAGCGGCGCCATCGTCAATGTCGGCTCGATGTCCGGTTTCATCGTCAACAAGCCGCAGGAGCAGTGCTTCTACAATGCCTCCAAGGCCGGCGTGCATCATCTGACCAAGTCGCTCGCCGCCGAATGGGGCGCCCGCGGCATCCGCGTCAATGCGGTGGCGCCGACCTATATCGACACGCCGCTCAACGCCTTCGTGAAAAGCACCCCGAAAATGTACGATGCCTGGATCGGTGGAACCCCGATGGGGCGGATGGGGCAGGTCGAGGAGATCGCCTCGGTCGTGCTGTTCCTGGCCTCGGAGGCCGCGAGCCTGATGACGGGCAGCATCGTGCTGGTGGATGGCGGCTACACTTGCTGGTAGGCTCACCGTCAAGACGGGCGGGAGCTTCCGGGAGCGACAATGCCGCGAGCGTATATCGGCGTCGACGTGGGGACCACGAGCACGCGGGCAGGGGTGTTTGACGCGGCGGGAACGCTGCTTGCGACCGCCAAACATCCGATCCGGATCTGGCACGAGGCCGGCGATATCGTCGAGCAATCGTCCGAGGATATCTGGCAGGCCTGCGTCAACTCGGTGCGGGCAGCGATGGCGGAAGCGGCTATTGCGCCCGATCATGTTGCCGGCATCGGTTTCGATGCGACCTGTTCCCTGGTGGTGCTCGACAGCAAGGGCGAACCGCTCACCGTCAGCGCCTCCGGCGAGGCGGAGCGCAACGTCATCGTCTGGATGGATCATCGCGCCGTCGCCGAAGCGCGGCTGATCAACGAGACCGAGGATGCCGTGCTGCGCTATGTCGGCGGCTCGATCTCGCCGGAGATGGAGATGCCGAAGCTGTTGTGGCTCAAGCGTCACCTGCGCGCGAGCTTCGATGCCGCCGGGCATTTCTTCGATCTGGCGGACTATCTGACCTGGCGTGCTACCGGATCGCTGCAGCGCTCGACCTGCACCGTCACCTGCAAATGGAACTATCTCGCCCATGACGGCGGCGGCTGGAGCGCGCCGTTCTTCAAGCGCATCGGCATGTCCGACTTCGTCAGCGAGAAATACGCCCGCATCGGCACCGAGATCGTCGCCCCCGGCACGCGGCTCGGCGCCGGTCTCACCCGCGCCGCCGCGGCCGATCTCGGCCTGTCCGCCGGCACGCCGGTCGGCGCGTCCCTGATCGATGCCCATGCCGGCGGCATCGGCGCGATCGGCGGGCGCGACGGATCGGGCGGGACGACCGACGTCACCGATCGCCTCGCCTACATCATGGGAACGTCGGCCTGCATCATGGCGACGACGAAGGAGCCGTGCTTCGTGCCGGGCGTCTGGGGTCCCTATTATTCCGGCATGGTGCCGGACTTCTGGCTCAACGAGGGCGGCCAGTCGGCCGCGGGCGCGGCGATCGACCATCTGCTCAAATCGCATCCGGGACATGCCGAGGCGAGCGCGGCGGCGCGCGGCGAGGGCGTCGACCTCATAGAATTCCTCGAGCGCCGCATCATCGCGCGCGCCGGCGATGCCAGCCGCGCCGCGCTGCTCGCGCGCGACGTCCACGTGCTTCCCGAATTCATCGGCAACCGCTCGCCTTACGCCGATCCCGACACCCGCGCCGTGATCGCGGGCCTCGATCTCGACACCGATATCGGCTCGATGGAACGGCTCTTCGTCGCCGGCCTGTGCGGGCTCGCTTATGGGCTCGCCGAGGTGATCGAAGCGTTTGCCGCGCATGGCGTTCATGCCGGCATCATGATCATGGGCGGCGGCGCCAGCCGCAGCCCTTTGGTCCGCCAGATCATGGCCGATACCACCGGCCTCACCGTGGCGCTGCCACAGACCCGGGAGCCGGTGCTGCTAGGCGCGGCGATGTTAGGGGCGGTCGCCAGCGGGGCCTATGCCTCGATCGGCGAAACCATGGCCAAGATGTCGGCGCTCGGACGCAAGAGCGAGCCGACCGCGCCCGACATGTCCGCATTTCACAAACGCAAGCGCGAGGTCTACAAGCTGCTGCGTGAGGTCGATCGGGGCAGCCGGGCGGCGATGGGCGACATCGCCAGAAGCTAGAAGGACCCGCTGAAGACATGCTGATTTCCTGCGGCGACGCGCTGATCGATTTCGTGCCGACCAAGAATGCTGACGGCCGCGAAGCCGTGATGCCGGCGGTCGGCGGCTCCTGCCTCAATGTCGCGATCGGCGTCGCCAGGCTGGGCGCGCCCACCGGCTTCGTCGGCGGCATCTCGAACGACATGTTCGGACGTATGATCGCCGATCATGCGGCTGCCTCGCATGTCGAGCTGGGTTTCGCCACGCGCAGTGACCACCAGACCACGCTCGCCTTCGTCCGCATCGTCGCCGGCGAATCGCATTACGCCTTCTACGATGCCGAGACCGCGACGCGGAATTGGACGTTTCGGCGCGGCACCATTCCGTTCGCCACGGTCGAGGCCGTTCACATCGGCTCGACCACGCTGGTCAACGACCGGGGCGCTGCCGAGACCAAGGCCCTGATCGCGGAAGCGAAGGCGTCGTCGACGATCTCCTTCGATCCGAATTGCCGCCCCAATCTGGTCAGGGACAAGCCGGCCTATCTCGCCCGCATGAATGAGTTCGCGACCCAGGCCGATCTCATCAAGATGTCGGACGTCGACTTTGCCTATCTGTTCGGCGAAGAGCCGTACCAGCAACGCGCGCAAGCGCTGCTGGGGCAGGGGCCAAAGGGACCAAGCCTCGTCGTCATCACCCGCGGCAACAACGGCGCCATCGCCTGGCATGCGAAGGCCGGAGAGATCGAGGTCGAGGCGCCCAAGGTCGCGGTCGCCGATACCATCGGCGCCGGCGACAGTTTTCAGGCCGCGCTGCTGTTCGCCTTGCACAAGCAGGGGCGGCTGCCCCGCCAGCAATTGAAGGACATCAGCGCGGATGAGCTGCGCCGTGCGCTGTCCTTTGCCGCCAATTGCGCTGGCCTCACCTGCACCCGCCCGGGCGCCGATCCGCCCTGGAGCCACGAGATCAGCTGGAGCTGGTAGTCCGCCTCACAGCCGCGCGACGATCTTCTCGGCGCATTTCACAAATCCCGGGATCAGCGGGCTCTGCGAGTCGCGCCGCCAGCACACGGCGATGTCGATGGAATCTGCGGCATCGCGCAGCGGCCGGAACACGACGCCGCGCGGCGCGCCGAGCCTGGCGCAGGCCGGCAGGACCGCAAGACCTTCGCCGGCGAGGACCAGGCTCATCGCCGAATTCACCGTCTCCACCCGGCTCGCGATCGGCATCACGATCTGGTGCCGTCGCAGCAGGGCCGCGACCGCGGAGGAGGCGGGGTCCCGCTCCGGCGGCGGCAGCGCAATCAGCGGGCGGCCCTGCAGCCGCGCCATCGGCACGGCGCCGAGCCGTGCCAATGGCGAGCGGTTCGGCATCGCCAGCATGAACGGCTGCGCGCCGATCCGTGCCACCTGGATCTCGGGATGGTGGATCGCCGGCATGCACAGCGCGACCGTGACGCTGCGGTCGAGCAGCCGTGCCTCGCGCGTCGATGCGCTGAGGTCGACGAAATCGAGATCGACGCCGGGGATGGATCGCCGCAGCTCCGGGATCAGCCGTGGCAGCACGGCATTCGCCAGCACGAACATGTAGCCGACCGCGAGCCGGCCGCGCCGTCCGGAAGCGACGGCCCGCGCGGCTTCAGCCCCGTCGGCGGCGAGCGCCAGCGCTTCGCTGGCGCGCGTCATCAGCGCCTGGCCCGCGTCCGTCAGATCCATGCCGCGCGTGCCGCGGCGAAACAGCGGCGCGCCGATCTCGGCTTCCAGCTTGCGGATCTGGACCGTGAGCGGCGGCTGCGCCATCCGCAACCTCTCGGCGGCCTTGCCGACGCTGCGGGCCTCGGCCACGGCGACGAAATAGCGAAGACGGCGAAGATCCATAGGCATACCGAAATCGTATGGGTTGGCCACCAAAATCGTATTGGACGCCGAGTTAACAAAACTGTCATTCTCGATGTCAATGCATTGGGCCAACGGCGGCCCCGCTTCGGAGCATGATCTGACGATGAACGGCGATCCCTGCCTGCTGTCCGCAACCGAATTGCGTCACCTGATTGCGGACAAGCAGATCTCCCCCGTTGAAGTCACCCGCGCCGTGCTCGCACGCGCCGAGGCGCTCCAGCCCGAGCTGAACTGCTTCATCACGATCTGCGGCGACGAGGCGATGGCAGCGGCCGGCGAGGCCGAGCGCAAGGTCATGGCCGGCGAGCCGCTTGGCCTGCTGCACGGGCTGCCCGTCACGGTCAAGGACATCGTCAACACCAGGGGCGTCAAGACCACGTTCGGGGCCGTTCCCTACAAGGACAACGTGCCCACTGAGGACGCCGTCGCGGTCGCAAGACTGCGTGAGCAAGGCGCGATCCTGATCGGCAAGACCACGACGCCGGAATTCGGCAGCAAGTGCCTGACCGACTCGCCGCTGTTCGGCCGCACCCGCAATGCCTGGAGTGCGGAGCGCTCCTCCGGCGGCTCGAGCGGCGGCGCGGCGGTGGCGGTGGCGAGCGGCATCGCGCCGCTGGCGATCGCGACCGACGGCGGCGGTTCGACGCGGATTCCGGCCGCCTGCAACGGCGTGGTGGGCCTGAAGCAAAGCAACGGCGTGATCGCGCACAGCCAGGCGCTCGATGCGTTCGGCAACCAGACCTATGTCACGCCGACCACGCGCACCGTTGCCGACACCGCCTTGATGATGCAGGCGATGGCAGGCGAGGACGCCTGCGATCCCTGGTCGATCGGCGTGCCCGTGCCTGACTTCATCGGCACCGCCGCGCCGCGCGGCGATCTGCGCGGGCAAAAGATCCTGTTCTGCGCCTCGCCGCCGGGACGCCCGGTGTCGTCGGATGTCGCTGCGGCCTTCAAGGCGAGCCTCGACCGGCTCGCTAGCCTCGGCGCCGAGCTCGAGGAATTCTCCGGCGAGGGCTACGACGTCGAGCCGATCTGGCGCGCCATCAATCACACGGTCTGGCGCTCGCGCTTCTCCAAGCTGGTGGCCGAGCATCGCGAGGCCTTGAGCGAAGCCTTCCTCAAGCAGATCGCGCTCGCAACCAATGTCAGCGGCGTCGACTATCAGGAGGCGATGTTCGCGCGCACCGCGCTGTTCCGCCGCGTGCAATCCCTGCTTGCGCGCGGGCACCTGCTGGCGATGCCGACCATCACCCGCACCGCGCTGCCGATCGACCAGGATCTGTTCGGCAAGATCGAGATCGACGGGGTGCAGTTCGACAGCGTCCGACCGCACTGGTTCCCGTGGACCATGCCGTTCAACATGACCGGCCACCCCGCGATCAGTTTGCCCTGCGGCTTCGGCCGCGACGGCCTGCCGATCGGGCTCCAGCTCGTCGGCCGCTTCCGGCATGATGCGGAATTGCTGCGGGTGAGCGCACTGTTCGAGGCCTCAAGCGACCTACTGTCCCGCCGGCCGGAATGACGGTATGCGTATCCCGCAAAAGGCTTGCGTCCGGGGCCCGGACATGGTGTTCGTGCCGCGAATGATGAGCTCCGAAACCGACCGCGCATGAGCGTATTTGTCCCAATGTGGCATGGCGCCCGCAACCCTCTCGGTGTCGTCCTGGCGAAAGCCAGGACCCATATCGCGGAATCTGTCGGGGACAGGCGGTGTCAGTACCGAACGAACAGTCTTCGCCAAACCGCTCCCTCGGGCTATGGGTCCTGGCTTTCGCCAGGACGACGTCGGAGTTCGTGAAAGCATGAGCGTATTTGTCCTCCGACGTGTTCTGACCTTGCTGGCGACGCTGGTTGGCGCGTCCGTCATCATTTTCCTGGTGCTGGACGCGCTGCCGGGCAATGCCGCGCAGATGCTGATGGGCGCCGACGCCTCGGCCGATGCGGTACGCGCGCTCACCGTCAAGCTCGGGCTCGATCAGCCGCTGGCGGTCCGCTATCTGCAATGGATCAAGGGGCTTGCCCTCGGCGATCTCGGCAATTCCTATGTCTACGGCACGCCGGTCGCGAGCCTGATCGCGGAGCGGCTGGTGCTGACCATTCCGCTCGCGATCATGTCGATGCTGATCACGGTGGTGCTGGCGCTCTCGGCCGGCATCTACACCGCCGCCAACCACAACAAGCTCGGCGATGTCGGCGTGATGTCGCTGACGCAAGTGGGCATCGCATTGCCCAACTTCTGGTTCGCTATTCTCCTGGTGCTGCTGTTCGCCGTGCGGCTGCAATGGCTGTCGGCGGGCGGCTTCGCCGGCTGGGATGGCGGGATCTGGCCAGGGGTCAAATCGCTGCTGCTGCCGTCGATCTCGCTCGCGGTCGTGCAGGCCGCGATCCTTGCCCGCGTCACCCGCTCGGCGGTCCTCGAAGTGCTGCGCGAAGACTTCGTTCGCACTGCGCGTGCAAAAGGGCTCGGCAAGCGCGAGGTGCTGTGGGGCCATGTGCTGCGCAATGCCATGATCCCGGTCATGACGGTGATGGGCCTGCAATTCGCCAATCTGCTGGCCGGTACCATCGTGATCGAGAACGTGTTCTACCTGCCCGGCCTCGGCCGGCTGATCTTCCAGTCGATCGCCAACCGCGACCTGATCGTGGTGCGTAATTGCGTGATGCTGCTCGCGGCCATGGTGGTCGTCGTCAATTTCGTCGTCGACGTGCTCTATGCCTTCATCGATCCCCGCATCAAGGTGCACGACCTGTGAGCGCGCCTCTGACCACTTCTATTGACGCGCCGGTCGCAACGCGCCCCTTGACGGCGAGGGGCTTCTGGGGCCGCGCGCTGCGCCATCGCAGCTTCGTGCTCGGCGGCGCGTTGACCCTGCTGGTGGTTGTGTCGGCTTTGCTCTCGCTGGTGTGGACGCCGTGGCCGCCCAACGAGATCGACATCGCTTCGAAACTTCGGCCACCGTCGGCAGCGCACTGGCTCGGCACCGATTCCTTCGGCCGCGATATCGTCTCGCTGCTGCTTGCCGGAGCACGCTCCACCATCCTGGTCGGCATCATCGCGGTCAGCATTGGACTTTCCTTCGGCGTCTGCCTCGGCCTGATCGCCTCGGCCAAGCGCGGCTGGACCGAAGAGATCATCATGCGCTTCTCCGATTTCACCTTCGCGTTTCCGGCCGTGCTCTCGGCGATCATGCTCGCCGCGGTGGCGGGGCCGGGCATGGTGACCTCGATCATCGCGATCGGGATCTTCCAGATCCCGACGCTGACGCGGCTGACACGTGGTTCGGCCAATGCGATCTGGGCGCGCGAATTCGTGCTGGCCGCGCGCGCCTCAGGGAAGGGTGCTTTTCGCATCACCATCGAGCACGTCTTGCCAAATGTTCTCTCGATCCTGATCGTGCAGGCGACCATCCAGTTCGCGCTCGCAATCCTCGCTGAAGCCGCGCTGTCCTACCTCGGCCTCGGCACCCAGCCGCCGCAGCCGTCCTGGGGCCGCATGCTGAACGATGCGCAGACCATGCTGTTCCAGTCGCCGATGCTCGCGGTCTATCCGGGCGCGGCGATCGCGATCGCCGTGCTCGGCCTCAATCTGCTCGGCGACGGCCTGCGCGATCTGCTGGATCCCCGACTGGCGCGGGAGCGGTGAGGATGGCTGATCCCGCGACCATGCCGCTGATCGAGGTCGACAATCTCGGCGTCCGCCTCAACACCAGCCGCGGCTCGGCACAGGCCGTGCGCGGCGTCAGCTTTGCGCTGAAGCGCGGCGAGACGCTTGGGCTCGTCGGCGAGTCCGGCTGCGGCAAATCGGTGACCGCGCTGTCGCTGATGGGGCTGCTACCGGACAGCGCGGTCGTCACCGGCAGCATCAAGCTCGATGGCAAGGAGCTCGCGCGGCTGCCGGATGCGGATTACTGCAAGCTGCGTGGCAACCGCATCAGTATGATCTTCCAGGAGCCGATGACCGCGCTCAACCCGATGCACACGATCGGCCATCAGGTCGCAGAACCCTTGCGGCGTCACAAGAAATATTCCGCCGCGCAGGCGCGAAAAGAAGCGATCGCCTTGCTCGACCGTGTCGGGCTGCCCGATCCGGCGAAACGCATCGATGCCTATCCGCACCAGTTCTCCGGCGGCCAGCGCCAGCGCGTCACGATCGCCATGGCGCTGGCCTGCGAGCCGGATCTTTTGATCGCGGACGAGCCGACCACCGCGCTCGACGTCACCATTCAGGGCCAGATCCTCGATCTCATCGCCGACCTCGTCGAGGAGCGCGGCATGTCGATGATCCTGATCTCGCACGATCTCGGCGTCATCGCCGAGAACGTGCAGCGCATGATGGTGATGTATGGCGGGACCGTGGTCGAGAGCGGGCCGACCGACGAGGTCTTCCGCCGCATGGGCCATCCGTACACGCAAGGCTTGTTCCGCGCCCGGCCGAAACTCGGCGCGCGCAAGGGGACGCGCCTGAAGACGATCTCCGGCACCGTGCCGGAGCTCGCCGATCTGCCGGCCGGTTGTACCTTTGCCGATCGCTGTCCGCTGGTGATCGATGCGTGCCGGGCGGCGCTGCCGCCGATGGTCGACGTCGGGCCCGGGCATGGCGTGCGCTGCATCAGGACCGATGTCTCCATGGCTGCGAATGTCGGAGCGCTGTCCGCATGACCGCAGCACCTCTTCTCGACGTCAAAGATCTCGAGCAGCGCTACACGCTGCCGCGCGAAAGCCTGTTTCGTCCGCCCGGCGAGGTGCGCGCGCTCAATGGCGTCAGCGTGCAGGTCCAGGCCGGCAAGAGCCTCGGCATCGTCGGCGAATCCGGGTCGGGCAAGTCGACCTTTGCCCGCGTGGTGATGGCGCTTGAGCGGCCGACCGCGGGCGAGGTCACGCTGCTCGGCCGCGATCTCAACCGCCTCGCTCCGGATGAATTGCGCCGTGCCCGGCGCGATTTCCAGATGGTGTTCCAGGACCCTTACGGCTCGCTCGACCCGCGCCAGACCATTGCGCGCATCGTCGCCGAGCCGCTTACCGTGCTTGACGATGCCGACCGCACCACGTTCCGCGCCCGCGTCGCCGCGGTGCTGAAGCAGGTCGGCTTGCGCGAAGCGGACATGGATAAATATCCGCACGAATTTTCCGGCGGGCAGCGCCAGCGCATCGCGATTGCGCGGGCGCTGATCACGCAACCAAAGCTGATTGTGGCCGACGAGCCGGTCTCCGCGCTCGACGTCTCCGTGCAGGCGCAGGTGCTGAACCTGATGCAGGACCTCCAGGAGCAGTTCGGCCTCAGCTACATCCTGATCAGCCACGACCTCGCCGTCGTCGATTATCTCTGCGACGAGGTCGCGGTGATGTATCTCGGCCGGATCGTCGAGCAGGGGCGGCCGGAGGATCTGTTCGAGCGCTGCGCCCATCCCTACACCCGGGCGTTGCTGGACGCCGTGCCGCGCGCCCGGGCCGGTGGTGGCCGGCGCCGGCGCGGGGCCCAGGCGATCGCCTCGCAATCGGCCGCGGCCAGCGGATGCCCCTATGTCGCGCGCTGTGCGCTCGCCGACCAGCATTGCCGGGAGGTTCCACCCTTGCTAGGCAGGGTGGGCGAGGGACACCTTGCCGCCTGCCACAAGGCGGAGGCCGTGATGGCATTGCCGCAGGCGGCCATGGAAGGTTAGTGTCGGCTACAGGATTGGCTTAGTATTAAAAGGCAGAAGAAGGCCGGGGAGTTGGGCATGTTGAAGAAGCTATCGATCGTCGCTTTTGCCGCAGCATTGGCCGCGGCGCCGCTGCCGGTGCTGGCGCAGAGCAAGAAGGACAGCGTTGTCATGGGCATGACGCTGGAGCCGCCGGGACTCGATCCGACCAATGCTGCCGCGGCCGCGATCGCCGAGGTGACGCTCTACAACATCTATGAGACCCTGACCAAGATCAACGAGGACGGCTCGGTCTCGCCGCTGCTGGCCGAGAGCTGGACCGCGTCTCCCGACCTGAAGACCTATACCTTCAAGCTGCGCAAGGGCGTCAAATTCCAGAACGGTGAGGCCTTTAATTCCGCCGCCGTGAAATTCTCGTTCGAGCGCAACGCGGTCGCCACCAGCACCAACAAGGACAAGAGCCTGTTCCAGGCCTTCGAGAAGGTCGACGCGCCCGATGCCGACACGGTCGTGATCGCGGTGAAATATTCCGAGCCGAACCTGCCGTTCCTGCTCGGGCAGGCTAGCGCTTCGATCGTCGAACCGAAGAGCGCGGCGACCAACGTCACGCAGCCGGTCGGTACCGGCCCCTACCAGCTCGGCGCTTGGGCCAAGGGCTCGTCGATTACGCTGACCAAGTGGGCCGACTATCGCAACGCCTCCGCGATCAAGCTCTCGAAGGTGACGATCCGCTTCATCTCCGATCCCGCCGCCCAGGCCGCGGCGCTGCTCTCGGGTGACGTCGACGCCTTTCCGCGCATCGCGACCCGCGTCGTTGCGCAGTTCAAGGCCGACCCGCGCTTTACGGTGCTGATCGGCGGCTCCAAGGCCAAGACCATCGTCGCCATCAACGAGCGCAAGAAGCCGCTCGACGACGTCCGCGTCCGCCGCGCCATCCTCGCTGCGATCGACCGCAAGGCGTTGATCGACGGCGCCGTCGAGGGTTACGGCACGCCGATCGGCAGCTTCTACACGCCGGGATCGCTCGGCTATGTCGACACCACCGACGTCAACCCCTACGACCCCGAGAAGGCCAAGAAGCTGCTCGCCGAAGCCGGCGTCACCACGCCGCTCGAGCTCAGCCTGAAGCTGCCGCCGCCGCCCTATGCGCGGCAGGGCGGCGAGATCGTCGCGGCCCAGCTCGCCAAGGTCGGTATCACCGCCAAGATCGAGAACGTCGAATGGGCGCAATGGCTGTCGCAGGTATTCGCCGGCAACGGTCCGCACAATTTCGACCTCACCATCGTCAGCCATGTCGAGCCGTTCGACCTCGTCAAGATCACCGAGCCCGACTACTATCTCGGCTACAACAACGAGAAGTTCAACGCGCTCTACAAGCAGATCGTCTCGACCCCGGACGAAGCCGCCCGCGCCAAGCTGCTCGGCGACGCCCAGCGCATGCTGGCGACCGATGCCGTCTCCGCCTACCTGTTCCAGCCGCAATGGCCGACGGTCATCAGCAAGAAGCTGAAGGGCGTCTGGAAGGAAGTCCCGCAATTCGAGAACGATTTCTCGACCTGGTCCTGGGAATAGGGAGCGCAGAACCGTCACCCTGAGGTGCGAGTGGCGCGATGCGAAGCATCGCGCCGGGAGCCTCGAAGGGCGACGGCCCGGCTGCGTCTCGGCCGTCCATCCTTCGAGGCTCGCCCGGCAGCGCGATCGCGCTGCCGAACTCGCGCCTCAGGATGACGGGATGAGAGTTGTTTCGTCTTGGCAACAGTCATGCTGCCGTCACCCTGAGGTGCGAGCCGTGCGGTGCAAAGCACCGTGCGGGGAGCCTAAGGATGATGTTGCGGGCATCAGTAAGATGCCAGGACACATCTGCGTCCTGGAGATCGTTGACCTGCGTCAAACCCAACCAAATGGGGGCTGCTAGGAAGGTTCACCCGAAAACTGGGGCGCGGCCATGATGAACTGGTGCCTGAAATCGTTGATGATCGCCGGACTTGCCGGGCTGGCTGGTGCGGCCCAGGCCGAAGACATCGACATTGGCAAGTCAGAATTTCAGTCGTCGTGCGCGAGCTGTCATGGTGCGGACGGACGAGGCAAAGGACCCGTCAGCGAACAGCTCAAGGTACAGCCTGCAGATCTGACGATGTTGGCCAAGAACAACAACGGCGTCTTTCCAACGAACGCTGTCTACGAAACCATCTATGGATCGAAGACGATTGCCGCTCACGGCACGCGTGAAATGCCGATATGGGGAGAACGGTTCAATCCCATCGTGAACTTGCCGCATCATGTCGATCCGTACTACTGGCAAAAGGCCGGACCCGAGCAGAGCCCGGAAGTTGTCGTGCGAACGCGGATTCTCGCGGTTATCGATTATCTGAACCGTATTCAGCAAAAGTAGCAACCGACGAGCATCAGCCACAGGCGTGACCGCGGTTCGTTCTGCGGATTTTCCGATGTTGGCAATATGCTCCTGTTTTGCCCGACGTGTCAAATCGCCGGGCTGCTGGCCTGAGCCATTGATCTATCGGTCACCGGCTACTGTGCATGGGGTTGTTTTTCAGATTTTGGCCGACGCCTAGGCCGCCGCAGGCAGATCCGGATCGGCGATCGCGCCCGCAACACGCACGCGGACGCGCAGTGCGTTGCCGGGGAGATAGGCGATCGGCATGTCCTCGACATCGACGGTCTTGAGGCTGTCGCGCGCAGCACCCGCCTGGACCGCGCGGTCCGCCGCGATGTCGCGCGCGGCGGCGATCGCATCCTCGCGGCTGAGATCGCGGAACACCTGATCGGCTTCGCCGGAGACCTGCGCGATCGCAGCCCCCACGGCATTGGCGCAGTCGCCATGCGCCACGCGCACAATCTCGGAAATGCCGGGCAGGCGGTCCGGCACCAGGAAGGCGCCGCCGCCGACCGCGAGCAGCGGCACGTCGCCGGCCTCGGTCTTCATGCGGTCGATGTCTTCCTCCAGCTTGCGCCAGGCATCGCGCAGCGCGGCATCGATCAGGCGTTTCGGCAAGTTCGCAACGCGCGAGCGGTCGCCGATGTCGATCAGGCCGGCTGCGACTGCCACGTCGGTGGCGGTGAGGCGCGAGCCGCCGAACACCAGCGCATCCGACGTCAACCGATAGCCGACGCTGAGCGGGCCGACGCGCACCGGGTCCTCGTCGACATGGCTGCCGCCACCAAGCCCGATCGACAAGAGATCAGGCATCCGGAACAGCGTGCGCACGCCGCCGACCTCGACCACGGCATTGGCCTCGCGCGGGAAGCCGTGACGAAGCTGGCCGATGTCGCTGGTGGTGCCGCCGACGTCCACGACCATGGCATCGTCGAGGCCGGAGAGGTGCGCGGCGCCGCGCATCGAATTGGTGGCGCCGGAAGCGAAGCTCATCACCGGGAAGGCGGTGGCGATCTCGGCCTGCATCACGGTGCCGTCGTTCTGGGTCAGGAACAGCGGCGCATCGATGCCGCTGTCGGCGATCGCCTTGCGGAAGGCGGCGACGGTAGTGACGGCGAGGTCGTGCAGCGAGGCATTGAGCAGCGCGGCATTCTCGCGCTCGAGCAGGCCGATGCGGCCGAGATCATGCGACAGCGTCACCGCGACATCGGGGCAGATGTCGGCGAGGATCTCGCGCGCGGTCGTCTCGCAGGAGGGATCGAGCGGGGAGAAGCTCGAGCACACCGCCACCGAACGCAGGCCGGCGTCCTTGATTTTTCGCGCGGCATTCTTGAGGCCGGCGACGTCGAGCGGCATGAACGGTCGGCCGTCATAATCGTGGCCGCCTTCCAGCATGAAGATCTCGCCGTTGACGAGCGAGGCGAGATCCGTCGGCCAGTCGCAGAACGGCGGCAGCGAGGCGCTCGCGGGCATGCCGATGCGGATCGCGCCGATCTTCTGCACGTGGCGGCGCTGCACCACGGCATTGATGAAATGCGTGGTGCCGATGACGACCGCGTCGACTTTCACGGCGGCGGCCGGCTCGGCGCGCAGCGCCTTGAGCGCGTCCAGAATGCCCGAGGTGACGTCTGATGTGGTCGGGCGCTTGACGGAATGGACGACCTTCTCGTCGACGATCAGCACGGCGTCCGTGTTGGTGCCGCCGACATCGATGCCAATACGCTTCATGGGATCTTAAGCTCCGGCCGCTGCGGCGAGAAGAGGGAACGGAAATCGAGGTCATAGCCGAAGGCGCGCGGGCCGACGAAGTCGAGACCGCGGGGGCTCGTCAACACCGGCGGGGCGGGCAGGGCGACGACGGTGACGCGCTGGCCATAGCGGATGGTCTCGGTGCCGATGCCGTGGCCGTTGACGCTGTCGAGCACGCAGATCAGATCGGGCGAGGTCGCAATCGCTTCCTCGTCGCGCCAGGCCACGATCCATTCGTTCTGGAACGAGAGTTTGAGCCTGGTGCCGCGGTCGGAATCGCTGCCGTCGACCATGGCGGTGCCGCGCAAAAATCCTTCGGTGGTGCGGCGGGCGACGTCGACGATCTTGCCGGTGAACAGCTTCTTGCCGCCCTCGGTTTCGAGCAGCGCGGCGATCGGATCCTCGTGACGGCGGTTGGCCTCCTGCACGGCGCGGCCGATGCGGATCGCCTTGGTGGTTGTGAAGTGGATGCCCCAGTCCTTCACCTCGCGTCCGGTGCGCGGCGCCTTGCTGGTGGAGGCGATCGAGCCCATCTCGACGCAGATCTTGCGGCTGGCCCGCTCCATCCATTTCCAGCTCGGCACCTTCGTCACCACGGCCTCGATGCCGCGGGGATCGTAGAGGGTGCAGGGATAGGGACGGAGGTCACCGATCGCGACCGAGGTCATCTGTGCCTCGGGAAAGGCGCGGCCCATGCAGTCGGCGTCGACCACGGGGATGCCGAGATGGGCGGCCGCCATCAGCGCCTGTACGCCGTTGCCGCCGCCGATCTCAACCGACATCACGGCGCGGAACTTGATGTTGTTGATCTCCTCCTGCATCCGCACGGCGCGTGCGATGTTGCGGCTGTCGGCGAGGCGCTCCTGGCCAACCAGCGGCGCGCCCATGTTGGAGACCACTGCGACCCAGTCCTCGTCGTCGAGGTCGAGCGGCGACATCAATTGCACGCGGTGCCCGTCGGCATAGAGCCGGCGCAGATTGAGCAGGCCGAGATAGGGGCTGCCGCCGCCGCCGGTGCCGAGGATCCAGGCGCCGACCGCCAGCGCTTCGATGTCCTCGAGGCTGATCGTCTTCAATTCCACTGTGCTCACGACACCAGCTCCTCGACGATGCGGGCCGCCGCGGCAATGCCGAGGATCACGGGGCCGGGATAGGCGGCGCGCACGCGCGCCTTGTTGGCGCTGGTGTAGCTGATGCAGTCCATCACCACGAGATCAGGCTCGAGGTCCGCCATGGTGCGAGCGGCCTCATCGACCGTGGCGTCGCTGGAGCCTGGACGCAGCGTGATGCCGACCACCTCGACGCCGCCGCGCTGCCATTTCTTGTCGATCAGCGCGGTCTGCTCGGGCAGCGGCGAGAACACGCCGAGCCGGCCCTTCGGCAGCACGGCCTCGACGAGATTGTGCAGAATGGCCGAGGGCAGGATGACGAGGCCGTCGGCCGCGAGATTTGGAAACTTGCCGGTGCAGGCCATCAGCGTCACGCCGACACCCTCGTGCTTGAAGCGGGTAATCTGCTGGCTGGCGCGACGCTCCACTTCCTTCTTGCTGATGGTGACGCCGTCGCCGTTCGGCAGCAGCGTGAACAGCGTGTCGTAGCCGTCCATCGGCGGGATGGCGTCGATCTCGGCGCGGCTCATGCCGTCGAGCGCGCCGCGCAGCTCGATCTGGATACCGGGCGACAGCACGGCGGCGATCTCGGCGGCGACGCTGGGGCGCGGGCTCTGGCCGATCACGACCACTCCGATGCGCTGGTGCTTCAATGGCATGTTCATGGGGGCTAGTCCTTCAAGACGACGAGATCGGCCGGCGTCCAGTCGAGCGTGACGTTGTCACCGGGAACGAACAGGCGGCTCGTGCCTGCATTGGGTTGCTGCACGAGAACGCGATGGCCACCCTCGAGCGTGATGCGATAGAGCACTGCGCCGCCGAGGAAGTTGGTGTTTTCGACGACCCCGTGTGCAGAAGCGCCGGCAGCATCGACACGTGGCGAGAGGCGGATCTTCTCGGGACGCAGCGCCACCGAGAGAGCGTCCGCGCCCTGCGTCATTGAAGGCGGCAGGGTGAGGACCAAGCCATTGCCGACATCGAGGTTCGGCCCGACACGCTCGCCGCGAAAGATGTTGGTGTCACCGATGAAGTCGGCGACGAAACGCGTGGTGGGATTGTTGTAGATTTCGGTCGGCGAGCCGACCTGCTCGACGCGGCCGCCATTCATCACCGCGATGCGGTCGGACATCGCCAGTGCCTCTTCCTGGTCGTGGGTGACGAAGACCAGCGTCAGGCCGAGCTTCTTCTGGAGCTGCTTGAGCTCGAACTGCATCTGCTGGCGCAGCTTCTTGTCGAGCGCCCCTAACGGCTCGTCGCAGAGCAGAACGCGCGGGGCGATCACGATGGCGCGGGCAAGCGCCACGCGCTGCTGCTGGCCGCCGGAGAGCTGGGCAGGGCGGCGGTCTTCGAGGCCGGAGAGTTCGACCATGGCGAGCGCCGCCTTCACTTTGCCTGCGATGCTCGCCTTGTCGAGCCCGCGCATGCGCAGGCCAAAGGCGACGTTCTCGGCGACGGTGCGATGCGGGAACAGCGCATAGTTCTGGAACACCATGCCCATGTCGCGCTTGTGCGCGGGCACATGGGTGATGTCGGCACCGTCGACGCGGATCGCGCCTGCGCTGGGCGTCTCGAAGCCGGCGATCATGCGCAGCGTCGTGGTCTTGCCGCAGCCGGACGGGCCGAGCAGGGAGAAGAACTCGCCCTGCCTGATGTCCATTGCGACCGCGTCCACCGCGCGGACGCCGCCGTCATAGACCTTGCTGACGCCGGCGATGTCGATCGATGCGCTCATGCGCGGAAGATCCGGTTGACGCGCTGGTCGATCTCGTCCTTGCGCTCGTTGTACCACTTCCAGTCGACCTGGATCAGCTTCGAGACTTTCTCCGGGGTCGTGAGCAGCTTGGCGTCATATTTGGCGTCGAGCTTCACTTTCTTGTTGGCCGGCGAGTACCACACGGTCTCCGCGAGGCGCTTCTGGACCTCAGGACGCAGCATGTAGTTCACATAGGCGTTGGCGAGCTCCTTCATCTTGCTGCCGGGCGTGATGGTCAGGACCTGCTCCAGCGACAGCACGCCTTCGCTCGGCGAGACGAAGTCGGTCGGCTGGTTCTGGCCGTCATAACGATAGATGCCGGAATCGTGGATGACGCAGAGGCCGACCTCGCCCGACAGCAGCATCTTCTCCATTGCGCCGGTGAAATCGACGATCTTGATCGGCTTGAGCTTCTCCAGCGCCGTGTAGGCCGCGTCGAGATCGGTCTGGCCCTTGCCGAACAGCGTGCCGCACATCATCAGGAAGGCCTGGCCGAGGCTGTTGACGGGAATCACATAGCCGCCGCGGACGCCGTTATATTTGGCGTCCCACAGCTCCTTCCAGGAGGTGATGTTGCCATAGCCCTTGTCGGTGCGCATGCCCAGGCCAATGGCACTGGTGAAGATCGAGACGCCGACGATCTTTTCGCTGACGGCGTAGGGATAGACGTCAGCGAGGTTGGGCACGAGCTTGGCGTCGATCTTCGGCTCGACCAGCCCCATCTCGGCTGCGGCCCATTGCTCGTTGGAATTGGTGTGCAGCACGTCGTAGATCGGCGCCGAACGGGAGCTTGCCTGAAGCTTCGGCAAGTATGGGAAGGCGGAATCGATCTGCAGCTTGCACTTGAACTCGGTCTCGAAGGCGGGACCGATTTCCGCCTTCATGATGTCGCCCCACTTGCCGCCCCATCCGGTGATGCGCAGCGTCGGGTCGTCGGCGCGCGCGACGTAAGGAGCGGCGATGGTGCCGATGCCGAGCGAGGCGCTCGCGGTCAGAAAGCGGCGGCGGCTGAGCGGTCCCAAAGCTTTCATCATGTCTCGAATCCCTGAGGTTACAATGAGTGGTTACAATTTGACGTAGGAGCGCAGGCCGACGGTGCGGTCGAGCCCGATGACGACGACGAAGGCCAGCACGATCGAGACGACGGAGGCGGCGCCGATGGTGCCGTCGAGGTCGAACTTGAGGTAGTTGAACAGCGTGACCGGCAGCGTCTCGTTGCCCGGTGAAACCAGGAACAGCGACACCGGGAACTGGTCGAAGGAGACGATGAAGGCGAAGATGGCGCCGGCGAGTACGCCCGGCTTGATCAGCGGCAGCGTCACCTCGAAGAAGGTGCGCACGGGGCTTGCACCGAGATTTTGCGCGGCTTCCTCCAGGCGCGTGTCGAAATTGTGCAGCACCGCGAGAGTCGTGCGCACCACGTATGGCAGTGTCACCAGCGTGTGGCCGGCCACGAGGCCCCAGGTCGGGCGTCCCACATCGAGCAGCACATAGGTCTGGAACAGCGCGAGGCCCGTGAGGATCGCCGGCAGCATCAGGGGCGAGAGCATGGTCGCCACGATCAGCCGCGTGCCCGGCAAATTGCCGCGCGCGAGGGCAAGCGCCGCGGAGGCGCCAAGCGCGGTCGCCGACGCCGTGGTGAGCACTGCAACTTCGAGGCTGAAGCCGAGCGCTTGCATGAAATCGCGTGAGGCGAAGAACTTTTCGAACCAGCGCAAGGACACGCCGACCGGCGGAAACTGGATGAAGGGTGTCGGGTTCAGGGCGAACACGACGACGATCGCGATCGGCGCCAGCAGGAAGACCAGGATGGCGATGTTGATGGCGAGATAGAGGTGGCGGCCGGAGTGCCGGGGAGCGGCGGCGATACGCACAGGCGCAGCGTGATCGGGGGCGAGCGATGGACTGTGCGAGGTGGAGGTGCTCATCACCGGCCTCACTGCAATTCACGCTGGCCGGAGACGAGGCCGAGCGCGCGGTTATAGGCGATGACGAGGACGAGCGAGATGATCAGCAGCACGATGCCGAGCGCGGCGGCGAAGCCGACGTTGAAATTCGCCGAGATCTGCTGGTAGATCAGGATCGGCAGCGTCATGATCTGGAAGCCGCCGAGCAGGATCGGCGTGACATAGGCACTGATCGCGAGCGCGAAGACCAGCAGCGAGCCGGCGAGGATGCCGGGCAGGCTGAGCGGCAGCGTCACCTCGAGGAAGGCGCGCAAGGGGCTCGCACCGAGATTTTCCGCTGCCTGCTCCAGCCGCTCGTCGATGCGGCCGATCACGCCTGTCAGCGTCAGCACCATGAAGGGGACATAGATGTGAACGAGGCCGACCACGATGCCGGTCTCGGTGTACATCAGCTTCAGCGGCTCGGCGATGAGGCCGAGCGACATCAGGGTCTGGTTGACCACGCCCTTGTCGGAGAGCAGCGTCATCCAGGCGAAGGTGCGCACCACGATGCCCGTCAGCATCGGCGCCAGCACCGCCATCAGCAGCAGCGCGTGACCGGTGCGGCTCTTGATCCGCGCCATCCAATGCGCCAGGGGATAGCCGATCAGGAGCGCGACCAGCGTGGTCACGAGGCCGATCCGGATCGTGGTCCAGACCACTTCGAGATAATAGGGATCGCCGATCATGCGGGCATAGTGGCGCGTGGTGAAGGCAACCTTCGGCATCACCACCGGATTGCCGGTGAGCACGCTCATCACGGCCATCAGCCCGATCGGCAGAAAGAAGAACAAGGTGAACAGCAAGGCGCTCGGAAGGATAAAGAGCGCAAGGCCGTTGGGGCGTTGGCTGGCGGCGCTGTTCATCGCGTCCCCGTCTGACTACGCGCTGCATCCTGATCGAGCGGATCGCCGGTCAGTCGTCGAAGCTTGGCGGCCATGGTCGCGAGTTCGCGACGGACATTGGCGCGCTCGGCGGCGGTGGTTGCCTGCACCGAATAGGACACTGCGATTCCGACCATCTCGCCGGTCTCGCCGCTCTTGAGCGCAAAGCCTTGCGAGCCGACGCCCTCGATCGATTCATCTGATGCTTCCGAGACGCCAGTGCTGCGGATCTCGTCGAGCCGCGCCATCAGCTGCTTGAAGTTTTGCGGCGAGTTGCGCGGCAGCTTTGGATAGCTCGCCGGTATGCGCGCGCGGATATCCTCGTCGGAGAGACGGGCGAGCATCGCGCGGCCGTTCGAGGTCGCGAGCGCCGGCGTGCGCTGCCCCGGGGGATTGACGACGCGCAAGGGATTTGAGCCCGGCACGATGCGGAGCACCACTTGCTCGTAGCCGTCGAGCACGGCGATATATCCGGTATGTCCGGTGCGCGCGCAGACTTCGCGCAACTCGCGCTCGGCCATGCCGATGAGATCGTCATGAGCGCGATGCAGCCGGCCGAGCTCGAAGGTGAGGAGGCCGGGCCGGTAGCGGCGGGTGTGCGGATCCTGCTCGAGCAGGCCGCAGTCGCGCAAGGACCGCAGAAGCCGCGAGGTCGAGCTCTTCGGTTTGCCTGTCAATGCCATCACATCCGCGAACGACAGATCCGGCCGCGCGCTGGAAAAGCAGCGGAGAATCTCGATCGCGTTGGTCAGGGCGCTCATGCAGGCTGATCCGAGCTAGTTCCAAATTTCGGAACCGTGTCCCAAATTCTAAGCCTGGCGTGGAAACGGGCAAGCGGAAATTTCCGGCAGGGTGGTGCCCGATTGCGCAAAGGGCCGCGGCACGTCGCTTGCGGGGGCGAGCGGCGTACCGCGGATCAAGGGATGCGCCGCTCGGGTTTTCAGGCGGCTTCGGCCGCGACGCCACCGATCCAATCGCGCGCCAGCGCCACGTCGGCCTGGGACAATTGGTGCCCCGCCGGCAGGACCTTGTGACTCACGCGGGCGCCCGCCTGCGTCAGCAGCGCGGCGAGCCGGGCCGAATTGCTTGCAGGCACGATCGGATCGGCGTGTCCCGAGAGCAGCAGCACCGGCTTGCCGTCGAGTTCAGCCTTCGGCGGATCCGACAGCGGCACCATGGCGCGGAGCAGCACTGCGCCGGCCAACACGCCCGGCTTCAGCAACAGCAAAGCGGCTGCGATGTTGGCGCCGTTGGAGAAGCCGACCGCGACAGGCGCGGCGATGTCGTGGCGCCGCCGTGCTTCCGCAACGAAATCGCCAAGCTCGAGCGCACGCCGGCGGACGTCCTCTTCGTCGAACACACCTTCCGCGAGGCGGCGGAAGAAGCGCGGCATGCCGTGTTCGAGTACGCGGCCGCGTGGCGAGAGCAGGGCCGAGCCTGGCGAGATCATCTTGCCGAGCCCGAGCAGGTCGTTCTCGTCGCCGCCGGTGCCGTGGAGCAGCAATAGGGGTGGGGAGCCCGCGCTGGTCGCGGGCTCGAAGCGATGGATGAAGTCGGTCATGATGCGGTTTCTTCCAGGCTCGGCAGCACGCCCTCGATCTGCTTGCGATGCTGTTCGAGGAAGCTGGGCAGCTTCAGGTCACGTCCGAGCGTCGCCACGGGTTCGTCCACGGCGAAGCCGGGGATGTCGGTTGCGATCTCGAACAGCACGCCGCCGGGCTCGCGGAAATAGATCGAGCGGAAGTAGTTGCGATCGCGCTGCTCGGTCGGGTGCAGGCCGTGATTGCTCACGAGCTTTTGCGCCATCTTGCCCTGCTCGGCGTCGTCAGCCGCGCGGAACGCAATGTGGTGCACCGAGCCGCCGCCCTGATGGCCGCGCAAAAAGCCCTTGGCCTCGTAGATGTCGACGACGCTGCCCTCGACATCGCCCGATGCCTTGAAGCGGATCACCGAGCCTTCGCGCCCTGTTTCCTTGAAGCCGAACACGTCGGTGAGGACGGCAGCCGTCTTCGCTGCGTTGTCGAGCAGCAAGGTCACGCCGTGGAAGCCGCGGATCGCATGCTCGGCCGGCACGTCGCCATTGCTCCAGCCGGGCTCGTTCTCGGCGCCGGGGACGCCGACGAGGGCCAGCGCCATGCCGTCAGGGTCGGTGAAGGGCAGCACGGACTCGCCGAAACGCTTCTCGAGCGCCTCGTAAGCGATGCCCTTTTCGATGAAGCGCTGCGTCCAGTAGCCGAGCGACCGCTGCGGCACGCGGAAGGCGGTCTGATGGGTCTCGCCGACGCCGCGGCGTCCCTGCGACACGCCGGCCCAGGGGAAGAAGGTCAGGATAGTGCCGGGGCGGCCGGTCTCGTCGCCATAGTAGAAATGATAGGTGCCGGGATCGTCGAAATTGACCGTCTTCTTGACGAAGCGCAGGCCGAGATCCCGGGTGTAAAAGCCGAAATTGCGGATGGGATCGCCGGCAATCGCGGTGACGTGGTGCAGTCCAGACATTGTCGTCCTCCTGAAATCGGGGAGCGGTCTTGCTCTGGCCGGAAATATTGTTCCGCTTTGGATTGGAGACAATCCATGCAAATATGACGGCTATGTCTACGATTTGGAAACAATCCCAGGGCCCCGGCCTTGGATAAGGTCGCCAGCCTCCGGGCCTTCGTGAAGGTGGTCGAAAGCGGCAGCTTTGCCGAGGCGGGCCGGCAGCTGCGCCTGTCGCGCTCGGCGATCAGCAAATACATCGCCGACCTCGAGGAGAGCCTTGGCGTGCAACTCCTGAACCGGACCACGCGCCACGCCAGCCCGACCGAAAACGGCCAGCGCTATTTCGAGCGGGCGGTGGTGATCCTTTCGGAGATCGAGGCGGCGGATCAGGCGGTGACGCAGGCCCAGTCGGCGCCGCGGGGCCTGTTACGCGTCAACGCGCCGATGTCGTTCGGCACGATGCGGCTTGGGCCCGTGCTCGCAGATTTCATGGAAGCATTCCCGGAGCTTCAGCTCCAGATCGTGCTCAGCGACGATCTGCTCGATCCAGTCCAGGACGGTTTTGACGTGACGCTGCGTATTGCGGATCTGGAATCGTCGAGTTTGATCGCGCGAAAGATCATGCCGGTGCCGCGCATGATCTGCGCCTCGCCCGATTATCTCGCGCGCCACGGCACGCCAAAACATCCGCAGGATCTGCGCGCGCATGCCTCGCTGACCTACGGCTTCTTGCTGACCGGCAATCAGTGGAAGCTCTCAGGCCGCGACGGCGATCACTGGATCCAGCCGGCCTGGTCGCTCTGCGTCAACAATGCCGAGGTGCTGCGTGACGCCGCGATCAAGGGCAGGGGACTCGCGCTGCTGCCGGAGTTCATCGCGGCGGAGGCTCTGAAGAAGGGCAAACTGCGGACAGTGCTGGACGACTATTCCGCGCCGCCGCTCGCGCTCTATGCGGTGTATCCGCCGACGCGGCATCTGTCGGTGAAGGTGCGGCTGTTTATCGATTTTCTGGTGGAGCGGTTTGGCGCGTGAAAATGACGGCGCACAAGCGCGTGGAGGCTGGCAAATCACCATTATCGGACGCGTGGTTCATCTCTTTTTCTGCCTACTAAAAAGAGCTGCGAGGATTTGAAGACTCACTGCGATCGGCCAAACAACAAAGATGAGCGTATTCTCCCATTTGCGAAAATCCTCATACTCAGACGGAGTACGCTGTTTGCCTCCTTTGCCGCAGTAAGTCTCAATCCCGACGCTACATTTGCGGAACGGCGCATCTGGATACATCCATGCTCCGTAACCCAGCATAGCTGCCACCACGACGGTGACTACGATCATAATCTTTCGCCAGCCGGGACGAAGCCCTGTTGGTTTGATAATGCTCATCCCATCCATATGGCGAGTTGGTCAACGTTCGCCATAGGCTACAACTAAAATAGACAGCCGGCTGGAGACCTCTTGATGTCCGACTTGTGTTCAGCAACGTAAGCGCGTAGCCGGACGTTGCGTTACAATGATCGATGGCAAAAGCGAACGATCGTTGAAGCCGCTCAGGTGCGTAGGGTGGGCAAAGGCGCAACGCGCCGTGCCCACGATCTTTCTCAATTGATGGAGGTCGTGGGCACGCTCCGCTTTGCCCACCCTACGGGAGCGTCAGCTTGCAGCTCGTCGGATAGATTTCGCCCTTGCGAAACCCATCTCGTCGCGATCTGGCTGGTCTAGCCGTGAAGCTGCGCGTTGAGGCCGTCCCAATTGCCTTTGCGTCTTGTTGCCTCGAGCGCGCCGCTCTGGGAGTTGCGGCGAAAGAGAAGGCCCTTCTGGCCGGAGAGCTCCTTGGCTTTCACGACCCGGCCGTCTTCCAACAGGATGCGTGCGCCGGCCGTGATGTAGCAGCCGGCTTCGACGATGCAATCGTCGCCCAATGAAATGCCGATGCCGGCATTTGCTCCGATCAGGCTGCGCTCGCCGACCGTGATCTTCTCTTTGCCGCCGCCCGACAGCGTCCCCATGATCGAGGCGCCGCCACCGATGTCGCTGCCGCTTGCCACGACCACGCCGGCGCTGATGCGGCCCTCGACCATGCAGGGACCGAGCGTGCCTGCGTTGAAGTTGCAGAAGCCTTCATGCATCACGGTGGTGCCGGGAGCCAGATGGGCGCCGAGCCGGACGCGATCCGCATCTGCAATTCTCACGTCCGCAGGCGTCACGTAGTCGGTCATGCGCGGAAACTTGTCGATGCCAGCCACCTCGAACGCGAGGCCACGCTTTCGCGCCAGGAGCCGCGCGTCCGGCACGCGCGCAGGTTCGCAGGGGCCGAGGGTCGTCCAGACGATGTTGGGCAACAGGCCGAAAATGCCGTCGAGGTTCAGGCAATTCGGCTGGACAAGCCGATGGCTCAAGAGATGCAGGCGCAGATAGGCGTCGTGCACATCCGTCGGCGCGGATGCAAGAGAGCCAATATCTGTCCGGATGGCAACGATATCGACATTGCGGATGTCGTCGTGCCGCGCATAGCCGTCGGCTGACTCACCCAGCGATTTGGCGATCTCGTCGTTCGTCAGCCGGATCGTCGCCGTCTTGCCGGCCTCCGCGACGAGAGCTGGCTGGAGAAACCAGGAATCCAGCACGCGGCCATCCGCGGTAACAGTCGCAAATCCCTCGCCCCGCGCGCCCCTCGGCTCCATCGCCATTTGAATTCTCCCACTGCGATCCATTACGCAGTGGATACGCGAGTTCTCGCCAGGGGGAAAGCCGGGCTGAGACGTGTCAGCCCGGTTCGCTGTCCTATTTCTTGCCGTCGAGGAACTGGCGCACCGCCGTGATGGTCGCGGCCGGATCCTCCTCCATCAGCCAGTGGCCGGCGCCGGGAATCACGACCTCGGTGACATCGCTCGCCGCGTTCCGCATCACGACCGCTTCCATCTTGCCGAAGGACTTTTCGCCGCCGACAGCCAGCACCGGCATGGCCAGCTTGGTTGCGATCGCCTTCTTGTTGTCTTCGGCGTCGGTGCGGATCGCCCTGAACTGGGCGAAGGCGGAATGCATCGCCCCCGGCTGAGCATAGAGTTTTGCGTAGTGGCGGCGTGTCGCCTCGTCGACCTTGGAGGGCGTGCCGGCGAATTCGTTCCAGAAGCGGTCGAGATAAATGCGCTCGCGGCCCTTGACCAGCCGCTCCATGTCGGGTCCGCCGAAATCGAAATGCCAGAGCTGCGGGCTGCGCACGACCTCGTCCCAGGGCGGCACGCCGGGGACGGGAGCATCCATGACGACCAGCTTTTCGGTCAGGTCGCGATACCGCGCGGCGTAGGCATAGGCCACCATGGTGCCGATGTCGTGTCCGACGACGACGGCCTTCTCGATGCCGAGCGACTGGAGAACGGCCCGCATGTCGGCGGCCTCGGTCCATTTGTCGTAGCCGGTTTCGGGCTTGGCCGAGAGGCCCATGCCGCGCAAATCTGGCACGACGACGGTGTGGTCGCGTGAAAGATCAGCGCCGAGCCTGGCCCACATGTCGCCGGTATCGCCAAAGCCGTGGATCAGGATCACGGCCGGTCCCTTGCCGCCGACGCGCACATGAATTTGCGTGCCGTTGGCCGGGATCGACTTGCTCTGGAACGTGGACGGAAACTGTTCCTCGGCGCGGGCTGCGGGTGCGAGCAGCATGAGGAGAATGGCGAGGTATCTTGCGCGCACGGGCGCCCCCTGTGATTCTTGATTTCAGTGCGTGACCCTATGTTCCTGGGCTGGTGCGAGCATATTGTCCAGTGTGTTCGTCGATGCCTTTTCAAGCTCGGCACGTTCGCGCGCGGCACGATGCTGGATTGCTTCGCTGCGCTCGCAATGACGGAGGATAGGGCATCTACCGCCGCAACGTGAATTCGTCGGGGCTGCGCCGGTGCTCCCACTTCGCCCGCTCGAGTTCGGGCTGGTCGCACGCCGCCTCGGGATAGCCGACGCAGAGATAAGCGATGAATTTCCAGGAGGCGGGCACGTCGAGCACGCCGTGGATGCGCTCCGGACTGAGGATCGAGACCCAGCCAAGCCCGATCCCCTCGGCGCGCGCGGCGAGCCACATTGCGGTGATTGCGGCGACCACGGAATACTCCGTCGTCTCCGGCATGGTCGCCCGGCCGAGGCCGTGGCCGATATCGCTGGCCTTGTCGGCGAAGACGGCGAGGTGGCCAGGGGCCCGTTCGAGGCCTGAGAGCTTGAGCGCGGCATAACGGCCCGCGCGATCGCCGGAATAGCAATTCAGCGCCTCGGCGTTGCAAGCTTTGAAGTCGTCGATCACGGCACGACGCCGCGCGGCATCATCGACGATGACGAAACGCCAGGGCTGGCTCAGGCCGACCGAGGGCGACAGGCAAGCCGTCTCGATCAGCCGCTCAATGGCACCGTCGGGCAGCGCATCGGTGCGAAAATGGCGCACGTCGCGGCGCCATACGAACAGCTCGTGCAATTGCCGGCGGAAGGCGTCGTCGAATTCGACCATGCCATTATCCTCCCGTGTGAAGGAAGGCTGCGGCAACCAGCAGGATCAGGATCTCGCCGGTTTGCTCGAATGCACCAAGGATGTCGCCAGTCTGTCCGCCGATCTGGCGGATGGCAAGCCGCGCCAGCAGCAAGCCGGCGAGCGATAGCAAGATCAGGCCGGCGAGTGCCTTGCCCGGCCCGAGCGCAAGCGCGAGCGCGAGCGTTCCCACGGCGAAGGCGATGGCGACGCTGCGGCCGGGCGGCGATCCGGCGCTCGCCGACAGCCCATCAGGCCGCGCCGGGACGACCAGGGACATGAAGGCTGGCACGCCCGCACGCGCCGCGGCATGCGCAGCGCAGAGCGCGAGCATCACCGCCCACGGATTGGCGATCGCCGCGAGCGCGCTCCAGCGCAGGCCGAACGAGAGGATCAGCGCGCAGACGCCATAGGCCCCGATTCGGCTGTCACGCATGATCTCGAGCTTGCGCTCGCGCGTGCGGCCGCCGCCGAGCCCGTCAGCAGTGTCGGCAAGCCCGTCCTCGTGCAGCGCGCCGGTGATGAGTGCGGTCGTCGCGAGAGCGAGCAAAGCGGCAAGAGCCGGTGTCAGCCCGACGCGAATGGCAACCTTGTAGACGAAAGCGCCGGCGAAGCCGACCAGCAGTCCGGCGACGGGAAGTGCCCAGGTCGCGCGCGCGACGGCACCCTCGGCGGCGGGCTTCGGCGATGCCACGGGGAGAATCGTGACGAACGACGCCGCCATCCGGAGATCGGCAACGACGTCTCGCAAAAGGTCGGCGCGCGGTATCATTTCAGCTTCATCGGTAGACCCGCGACCACGAATTCGACCTCGTCGGCGACAGCGGCAATGATCTGGTTCATCATCCCGGCGGCGTCGCGAAAGCTGCGGGCCAGCGCGTTATCGGGGACGATGCCGAGGCTGACCTCATTGGTGACGAAGACGAGCGGACTCTTCAGGCGGGGCAGAGTGGCCGCGAGCTCGCTCACCTCGCGCTCCCAATCGCGCCCGGCATGCATCAGATTGGAGAGCCATAGCGTCAGGCAGTCCACCAGCCGCGCGCCGCCGCCATCGCTCGCGACCAGCGTGGGCACGAGATCCAGCGGCACCTCGCGCTCGATCCAGTCGGTTCCGCGGCGCGCGCGATGTCCAGCGATGCGTGCTTTCATTTCGGCATCGAGCGCCTCGGCCGTCGCGACATAGACGGGCTGCCCGGGAAAGGCGCGCGCGCGCGTTTCCGCACGCTTGCTCTTGCCCGAGCGCGCTCCGCCTGTGATCAAGATGACGGCCATCAAAGTCTCCTGTGGGCCTGACTAATCACCAATCGCGGCCAAAGACAAAGCCGAAATCAGCCCGGCAGGGGCTTGCGCTCGCCCCCCGCTTTGCGCCACAGGGGCGGGACAGGAGGCGGTTTTGGGTTTTGCAGGCGCGATGGTGGTGGCGATGGCGGTGGATGCTTTCACGGGCTGGCCGTCGTGGCTGTTCGCGCGGATCGGCCATCCCGTGACCTGGCTCGGCCGGCTGATCGCAGCCATCGACAGTGGCTGGAATCGCGAGCCGGACACGCCGGCGCTCCGCCGCGCCGCGGGCATTGCCGGCGCGCTTCTGGTGATCGCGCTCGTGGCAGCGCTCGGTTGGCTGCTTCAGTCGCTTCTTCCCGCGGGTTGGGTCCGGATCGTGCTGGTCGGGATTGTGGCTTGGCCGCTGGTCGCGCTGCGCTCCCTGCACGATCACGTCGCCGCGGTCGCCAAGCCTCTGTTGGGCGGCGACATCGCCGGCGCTCGCGAGGCGGTCTCGCGCATCGTCGGCCGCGATCCCACAGCTCTCGATGAAGCCGGAATCGCACGCGCGGCGATCGAGAGCCTTGCGGAAAATGCGTCTGACGGCATTGTCGCACCAGCGTTCTGGGGCGCGCTGTTCGGCCTGCCCGGCATTTTCGGCTACAAGGCGATCAACACGCTGGATTCCATGATCGGCCATCGCAGCGAGCGCCACGAAGCGTTTGGCTGGGCGGCGGCGCGCATCGACGATGTCGCCAATTTCATTCCGGCGCGCGTGACCGGATTTTTGTTCGTGCTGCTTGCGCCGCAGCGCTCCCAGGCGCTGTCGTGCATGACGCGCGATGCGCGCCGCCATCGCTCGCCCAATGCGGGCTGGCCGGAAGCCGCGATGGCCGGCGCGCTGGGCGTGCGGCTCAGCGGTCCCCGCATCTATCATGGCAACGTTACGAACGAGCCCTGGCTCAATGAGGGTGCGCGCAATCCGCTTGCAGCCGACATCGTGGGGGGACTGGCGATCTACCGCCGCGCCATGCTGTTGCTCGCAGGCCTGCTTGCGATCCTGGCCTTCGCGTGAAAGAACGGGGCATGCGCGAGCATGGTGGAAATCTCGATCTGGCCCAGCAGCGTTTTGGCGGACGCGCGGAAGACTGGATCGATCTGTCGACCGGCGTCAACCGGCTGCCTTATCCCGTGGGCGAGATCGACGCGTATCACTGGCAGGCGCTGCCGTCGCGCTCCGACATCGAGGCTCTGCATCAGGCGGCGCGGCACGCTTATGGTACAAGCGCGCCGATCGTAGCGATGGGCGGCGCGCAGGCCGCCATTCAATTGCTGCCGCAGCTCGCGCCGCGTGGGCTGGCCCGCATCCTTGCGCCGACCTACAACGAATATGCGCCGGTTCTGACCGTCGCGGGATGGCAGGTCGAGGAGGTGAGGGAGCTCGATGCGCTGGTGGGGGCGAACCTCGCCATCGTCGTCAATCCCAACAATCCCGACGGCCGCCGGCACGAGCGGAAGGATCTGCTCGCGCTGTTGCCGCGCGTCGGTTACCTCGTCATCGACGAGAGCTTTGTCGATGCCGTTCCCGCTCTCTCGCTCGCTTCGGAAGCGGGGCGGCCGGGATTGCTGATCCTGCGCTCGTTCGGAAAGTTTTATGGTCTTGCCGGCCTGCGGCTCGGCTTCGCGAGCGGCCATGCCGATGATATCGCCAAGCTCGCGGCGGCGTCAGGTCCATGGCCGGTGTCGGGTGCGGCGATCGCGATCGGCTGCCGTGCCTTGCGTGACGATGCCTGGGCCAAGGCGACGTCAGCGCGGCTTGCGCGCGACTGCCTTCGTCTCGACGAGATGGCGCAATCGCAAGGCTGGCGGCTGGTTGGCGGTGCGCCACTGTTTCGTCTCTACGAAATGCCGGATGCACGCGCCGCGTTGGACAAGCTTGCGCGTGGCCAAATCTGGTCCCGCATCTTCAAGCAAAATCCCTCGTGGCTGCGCCTCGGGCTTCCGGGCAGCGAAACCGAGTGGACACGCCTTGCCGAGGTGCTAGCGCGCTAGCGCGAGCAGGCCTTCGACGTCGAGATGCTTTTCGATGTGATCGGCCAGCGCATCGAGCGCGCTCTCGACCCTTGCATGGTAGGGCTCATCGCCCCCGGAAATGTCGAGCTTGGCCAGATACGCCTTGCGGAACTCATCCGACGTGAACAGGCCGTGCAGATAGCTGCCCTGCACACGGCCATCCCGGGAGATCGCCCCTTCTGGCTCCCCGTTCAGTGTCGCAAACGGCCGCGCGCGATCCGGTCCATCGGTGCGGCCGATGTGGATTTCGTAAGCCTGGATCGGCTGATCCGTCGCCGCGTGCACAGCCGCAACGCGTGTCAGTGTCTTCTGCGGGCTCATGACCGTCTCGACATCCAGAAGCCCGAGGCCCTGCGTGTCGCCCGCGGGGCCTTCGATTCCTTCGGGGTCGGCGACGCTGCGCCCGAGCATCTGATAGCCGCCGCAGAGGCCGAGCACACGGCCGCCCCTGCGGTGATGCGCGAGCAGGTCGATGTCCCAGCCCTGCGCGCGCAGGAAGGCGAGATCGCCGCGGGTGGACTTTGAGCCGGGGATGATGACGAGGCGGACGTCGCCAGGGATCGCTTCACCCGGACGCACCATCACGAGATCAACTGAAGGCTCGAGCTTCAGCGGATCGAGATCGTCGAAATTGGCGATCCGCGACAGCGCGAGGCAAGCTACCTTGGTCTGGCCAGGCTTGCGCGCATCGCGCAGACCCAGTGCATCCTCGGCTGGCAATTCGCCGGCGCGTGCGAACCAGGGCAGCACGCCAAGACCGCGCCATGACGTTTTCTGTTCGATCAGTCGATAGCCATCGTCGAACAGCGTGGGGTCGCCGCGAAACTTGTTGATGACGAAACCCTGGATCATCGCGGCATCGTCAGGGTCGATCACGGTCTTGATGCCGACGAGCTGGGCGATCACGCCGCCGCGGTCGATGTCGCCGACCAGCACGACCGGCACGTCGGCCTTGCGCGCAAAGCCCATATTGGCAATGTCGGCCTTGCGCAGATTGACCTCGGCCGGGCTGCCGGCGCCCTCGACCAGCACCAGATCAGCGCGCGCCTTCAGCCGCTCAAAACTCTCCAGCACCGCGCCCATCAACGAAGGCTTCATCGCCGCATATTCACGCGCGCGCGCGGTCGCGATGCGCTTTCCATGCACGATCACCTGCGCGCCGACGTCGGTCTCGGGCTTGAGCAGCACCGGATTCATGTCGGTGTGTGGCTCGACGCCGGCAGCGAGCGCCTGCAACGCCTGCGCGCGGCCGATCTCGCCGCCATCGACGGTGACGGCCGCGTTGTTCGACATGTTCTGCGGCTTGAAGGGCAGCACGCGCAAGCCGCGTCGCGTGAAGGCGCGTGCGAGGCCGGTGACGATGAGCGACTTGCCCACGTCCGAGCCGGCCCCCTGGATCATCAGCGCGCGTGTCATCGAATTCAGAACTCGACGCCGGCTTGCGCCTTGATGCCGGAACGGAATGGATGTTTCACCAGCGTCATCTCAGTGACGAGATCGGCGATCTCGATCAGCTCGTCCTTGGCATTGCGTCCGGTGAGCACGACATGCGTCATTGGCGGCTTCGACGTCTTCAGGAAATCGACGACCTCCGCGATGTCGAGATAGTCGTAGCGCAGCGCGATATTGATCTCGTCGAGCACGACCATGCGCAGCCGTTCATCCGCGATCAATTCCTTGGCCTTCTCCCAACCGGCGCGCGCGGCCGCAATGTCGCGGGCGCGATCCTGCGTCTCCCAGGTAAAACCTTCGCCCATCGCGTGGAATTGGCAGAGCTCGCCGAAATGGCCGGTGAGCAGGCGCCGCTCGCCGGTATCCCAGGCGCCCTTGATGAACTGCACGACCGCGCAGGGGAAGCCATGCGCGACGCAGCGCACGATCATGCCGAAGGCCGAGGACGACTTGCCCTTGCCGGCGCCAGTATGGACGATGATGAGGCCCTTTTCGCCGCTCTTGGTCGCCATGATCTTGTCGCGGGCGACCTTGATCTTGGCCATTTTCGCGGCGTGCTTGGCATCGGTCGTGACAGCAGTCTTGGCGTCGGTTTCGTCGGCCGTTTGGGGCTCCGGTTCAGGCGTCATCGTATCCGGTCCTTCGGCTTGACAAGAGGCAGCCGGGGGCAAATGGTGGCCCGGCGTTGGTTCCTGTCCTATGACAGGCGAAGAGGGAATGCGATAGGGTCCGAATCGGCAAGATTTGGGTCCAAAATGCAGCCGCCCCCGCGACCGTGACCGGAGAGATGCCCAAAGCCACTGATCCCCCCAGGGGAATCGGGAAGGCGGGGATCGAAGGGCAAAGCCCTGCTCCGCAAGCCGGGAGACCTGCCAACGTGGACGATTTTTGGACCGGCGGACGGGGTGTTCCGCGACGGGGAAACGGGCCTTCGCAAGAACGGTTCGTGGGCCTCTTCGCCTCCCGCTGATACTTCTGGAAGAGGCGATGACCGTTACACTGCACGTCTGCATCACCTGCCGCGCCGGCCAGACGCTCGGCGAGGGCGAGACCACGCCCGGCAAGCGCCTGCATGGTGCGATCCTTGAGGCCGGCGTGCCTGACGGCGTCAGCGTGGTTCCCGTCGAATGCCTGTCTGCATGCAGCCAGGGCTGCTCGGTCGCGCTCAGCGCGCCCGGCCGCTGGTCCTATGTCTATGGCCGGCTGTCGGATGCCAACGCGCAGGACGTTGTCGCGGGCGCCGCCGCCTATGCTGCCGCGCCCGATGGTCTCGTGCCCTGGCGTAGCCGGCCTGAAATCTTCCGCAAGCAGTCGCTTGCCCGCATTCCCCCCATCGCCGTGTTGCCGGAGGCCGCCGAATGAACTCGCTCGCAAAAGTCCCTGTGACCGTGGTCACCGGCTTTCTCGGCTCCGGCAAGACCACGCTGATCCAGCATCTGCTGACCAATGCGGGCGGCAAGAAGCTCGCAGTGCTCGTCAACGAGTTCGGCAGCGAGGGTGTCGACGGCGAGATCCTGAAGTCCTGCGCCGACGCGAATTGTCCGGAAGAGAACATCGTCGAGCTCGCCAATGGCTGCATCTGCTGCACCGTCGCCGACGATTTCATTCCGACCATGGAGCAGCTCTTGGCGCGGCCGGTGCGGCCGGATCACATCCTGATCGAGACCTCGGGCCTCGCGCTGCCGAAGCCACTGCTGAAGGCGTTCGACTGGCCGGAGATCCGCTCGCGCATCACGGTCGACGGCGTGATCGCGCTCGTCGATGCCGAGGCCGTCGCCGCAGGCCGCTTCGCGCCGGACCCGGATGCTGTCGAAGCGCAACGCGCGGCGGACGAAAGTCTCGATCACGAGACGCCGCTGTCGGAAGTGTTCGAGGACCAGATCGCCTGCGCCGATATCGTGCTGCTGACCAAGGCCGATCTCGCGGGCGCTGCGGGCATCGAGGCCGCCAAGGCCGCGATCACCGCGGAGATGCCGCGCCGCGTGCCGATGCTGCCCATCACCGATGGTGCGATCGACGCGCGCGTCATCCTCGGCCTCGGCGCCGCCGCCGAGAACGATCTCGCCGCACGTCCCTCGCATCATGACGGCGAGGAGGATCACGAGCACGATGATTTCAATTCTGTCGTGATCGATCTTCCTGAAGTGACTGACGTCGACGCGCTGGTCGCATCGGTGCAGAAGCTGGCGCGTGAGCAAAACGTGCTGCGCGTAAAAGGCTATATCGCAGTCGCGGGCAAGCCGATGCGGCTATTGTTGCAAGCGGTTGGCGAGCGCGTGCGCCACCAGTTCGACAAGCCATGGGGCACGGGCAACAGGCAATCGAAGCTCGTCGTGATCGGCGAGCATGGCGATATCGACGAGGCCGCAATCAGGTCAGGACTAGGCATTTGATGCACGTCGTCTTCCGCGAGAGCCGCGGTCTTGAAGAGACCGCGACGCCAAGGGACATCGGCCAAGACCCGGCCGATCTCGTGGTGCTCTCGTTCTCGGATTCCGATCTTGCGGCGTTTGCAGCGGGCTGGCGGCGTGGCCGCGACAGCCTGCCGTCGCTGCGGCTCGCCAATCTCGCGGAGCTGCGTCATCCGCTGTCGGTCGACACCTATATCGAGCGCACGCTGCCGCAGGCGCGTGGCATTCTGGTGCGACTGATCGGCGGTGAGTCCTATTGGCCGTACGGGCTGGCGGCGCTCCAGCAACTGGCAAAAGACCGTGGCATCGTGCTGGCGGTGCTGCCCGCCGATGGCCGCGACGACATCAGGCTGGACGCGTACTCGACCTTGCCGGTCTCGACGCTGCGTCGGCTCAAGGTGCTCTGCGACACCGGCGGCCCGATCGCGGCGCAGGCCGCGATCGCGCAGCTCGCGCTGGCCTCGGGCCTCTATGCCGGCCCGGTCACCGGCGAGATGAGCGTGCCCGAGATGGGCTTTTACGATCCCGCACGCGGTGTGATCGTAGCACCAGTGGCGAGCCAGGGAAAGCCGCGCGCGCTGGTGGCGTTCTATCGTTCCTATCTCACCGCCGCGGATACAGGACCCGTCGATGCGTTGATCGCCGCGCTGCGCGAGAAGGGATTTGAGGCGTACGGCGTGTTCGTGACGTCGCTGAAGGCTGCGGGCGTCGCGGATTGGCTGCGGGCGCATTTCGCCCAAAATCCTCCGGCCGCGATCATCAACGCGACCGCGTTCTCGGCAATGGGCGATGATGGCACGACGCCGTTCGATGCCGCGCCATGTCCAGTTTTCCAGGTCGCGCTCTCGTCGGCGCGGCGCGAGGATTGGTCGGAGTCGCTGCGCGGCCTGTCGCCGGGCGATCTTGCGATGCATGTGGTGCTGCCCGAGGTGGACGGCCGACTGTTCGCAGGCGTGGTGAGCTTCAAATCGGCTTCGCTGCGCGACCCCGATCTGCAATTCTCGCATCTGGCCCATCGGCCGGATGAAGAGCGCGTGAAGGCGGTCGTCGCCCGCGTCGCTGCGTGGCGGAAGCTTGCCGGGAAGCCGGCTGCCGAGAAACGGTTGGCCATCGTCGTGTCGAACTATCCCGGCCGTCCGCACCAGATTGCGCATGCGGTCGGTCTCGATGCGCTGGCGTCGGTCGAAGCGCTGGTGGCGGATCTCGGGGAGGCCCGCTTTGATGTTGCGCCGGTGCATGCACTCGGCGAGACGTTGCTGAAGCGGACGTTGACGTGGAGCGTCGCAGACTACCGTGCGGCGCTCTCGCAGCTTCCGCAAGGTTTGCAGGACGATCTCGCGCAAGCCTGGGGCCCGCCGGAGAGCGATCCGAGCTGCCGCGATGGCGTGTTCTACTTCGCTGCGATCCCATGCGGCCGGTCGATCATCGCGGTCCAGCCGGAGCGCGGCGATGCGACGACGCGTGATTCCGACTATCACGATCTCGCGCGCACGCCCCGCCATGGCTATGTCGCGTTCTATCTCTGGCTCCGTGAACAGGGCACTGATGCCCTCGTGCATATGGGGGCGCATGGCACGCTGGAATGGCTGCCCGGAAAATCCGTGGCGCTGTCGGCCGCTTGCTGGCCAGAAGCGCTGATCGGCGATCTCCCTGTGATCTATCCCTTCATCGTCAATGACCCCGGCGAAGCCGCGCAGGCCAAGCGGCGGATCGGCGCCGTCACCGTCGGCCATCTGCCGCCGCCGCTCGAGCAATCGGCGATACCCGAAGGCTTGCGCCGGCTCGAACGCCTGCTCGACGAATATTCCACCGCCGATGGACTCGACCCCGCTCGCCGCCAGCGTCTGATCGCCGCGATCCGCGACGAAGCGCGCGCTGCAGGCCTCGAAGAGGATCTCGGGCTCGATGCCTCCGCCGCGCCGGCCGAAGCGATCCTACGGATCGATCGCTTCGTCTGCGACCTCAAGGAAAGCCAGTTCGGCGACGGCCTGCACGTGTTCGGCCGCGGCGCCTGTGGTGATGCCGAGCGGGACGCGTTGCGTGCCGCGCTCGCAGGACAACGCGTTGCGCCGGGGCCGTCGGGCTCTCCCTATCGCGGGCGGCAGGACGTGCTGCCGACGGGACGCAATCTCTTTGCCGTCGATCCACGCGCGGTGCCGACACCGTCGGCGCATGCGCAGGGAATAAAACTCGCCGAAGAGCTGCTCCGCCGTCATTTGCAGGACCACGGCGACTGGCCGAAGGGCCTCATTGTTGATCTCTGGGGTTCCGCGACGATGCGCACTGCGGGCGAGGAGTTCGCGATGGCGCTGCATCTGGCCGGCCTCGCGCCGCGCTGGGACCACGCCTCCGGCCGCGTCACCGGCTACGACATCATCACGCCGGCCGAGCTCGGCCGTCCCCGCATCGACGTGACGCTGCGCGTATCGGGCCTGTTCCGCGATGTCTTCGCGGGCCTTGCGCAGATGTTCGAAGCCGCCTCTGAAGCGCTGGCAACGCGCGAGGAGGAGGGCGACGAAAATCCCTATCGTCACCGCATCTCGCGCGTGTTCGCGCCGCGCCCCGGACAATACGGTGTCGGCCTCTCCGCGATCCCTGACGCCTTCACATCGGAGACGCGTGATGCGGCGGGCGAAGCCTGGCTGTCGGCATCGTCCTGGGCCTTCTCCGCCGATGGCGAGATCAGGCCTGATCGCGCCGGCATCGAGCAGCGGCTCGCATCTGCCGATGCGTTCGTCCACGCCCAGGATCTGCCTGAGACCGATCTTTTGCTCGCCGCAGATTATGCCGCGCATGAAGCCGGCATCGCCGCGGCGGCCGCACATCTCGGCACATCAGGGCTGTCGCTCTATCACCTCGACACGACACGCCCCGACCAGCCGCATGCGCGCACGCTGACCGAGGAAATCTCCCGCGTCGTCCGGGCGCGCGCCGCCAATCCGGCCTGGATCGTCGGCATGATGCGCCACGGATTTCGCGGCGCCGCCGAGATATCGGCGACGCTGGAGCACATGGCCGCGTTCGCCCATCTCGCCGGCGCCGTGCCGCCGCATCTGTTCGACCTCTATTATGATGCGACGCTCGGCGACGCAGACGTCCGTGCCTTCATGGCGCGCGAAAATCCGGCGGCGCTGGCCGCAATGGAGACCTGCTTCACGCGCCTGCACGAGGCCTCGCTCTGGCGGACGCGCCGCAATTCGATTGCGGCCTCGCTGAAGGAGGCCTCATGAGCGCGGCCACGATCAAGGGCTGGTGTCCGGGCGCGCTGCGGCCGATGCAATCGGGCGACGGGCTCGTGGTCCGCGTGCGCCCGTTCGGCGGCCGGCTCGATGCCGCACAGATTTCCGGGCTCGCGCATCTCGCCGAGCGCCACGGCAATGGTCTGATCGACGTGACCAGCCGGGCCAATCTTCAGATCAGGGGTGTCAGCGAGTCCAGCCATCGGTCGCTCGTCGATGGGCTCGCACAACTGACGCTGCTCGATCCTGACGCAGACACCGAATCCCGCCGCAACATCCTGGTCACGCCGTTCTGGCGCGAGGGTGACGAGACCCAGGCGCTCGCCGCCGAGCTGGAAGAGGCGCTGGCGGACTCGAGGCTGGAACTGCCGACCAAATTCGGGTTCGCCATCGACGATGGCACCTCACGCGTGCTCGCTGGCAATTCTGCCGATGTGCGGATCGAGCGTGACGCTGCTGGCGGTCTCATGGTGCGCGCGGACGGCGCCGCGCTCGGCCGCGGCACCGCGCGCGGCGAGGCCGTGGCTACCGCACTTGCGGTCGCGCGCTGGTTCGCCGCGTCAGGCGTCAGGGATGGACGAGGGCGCATGGCAACGCATCTTACGGCCGGGGCAACATTGCCCGAGGCGCTGCGGGGCGAGGCGGAGCCTGCGCCGATCATGGCCGCCGCGCGACCTGGCCTTTATCCGCAAGGCGCCATGGTCGGCATCGCCTTCGGGCAGATGCCGCACACGACGCTCAATCAGCTCTCTGTTTGCGGGCATGCGCTGCGGATGACGCCGTGGCGGATGGTTCTGAGCGAGGGCAAGCGGACGATGCCGTCAGCATCAGGCCTGATCACCGAGGCCTACGATCCGGCGCTGCGTGTCATCGCCTGCAGCGGCGCACCACGCTGCCGCGAGGCCCATGCCGACACCCGCTCCCTGGCGGTGGCACTTGCGCAAAACATCGGCGGGGCGGCGCAGCTTCACGTCTCCGGCTGTGCCAAGGGCTGCGCCCATTCCGGTGCGGCCGCGATCACGCTGGTCGCAACGGCCAAGGGATTCGATCTCGTGCGCGGCGGCTCGACCCGCGACGAGCCAATCCTGCGCGGGCTCGACCGCGACGACATAATCGGCGATCCCTCCATCCTGATGGGAGGGCACTGATGCCGCACGTTTACGAGACCGACGGCGCGGCGATCTATCGGCAGTCCTTTGCGACCATCCGGGCCGAGGCCGATCTGGCGCGCTTCACGCCTGACGAAGAGCAGGTCGTGGTGCGGATGATCCATGCCGCCGGCATGGTGGGCCTTGAAGCGCATATCCGCTTCACGTCAGGCATGGCGACAGTCGCGCGCGCCGCCTTACAGAAGGGGGCGCCGATCCTGTGCGATGCGCGCATGGTCTCCGAGGGCATTACGCGCGCGAGATTGCCCGCAGCCAACGCCGTGATCTGCACGCTTGGCGACGAGACCGTTCCTGTGCTGGCCAAGTCCATGAACAACACGCGCTCGGCCGCGGCGCTGGAGCTGTGGCGGCCGCACCTCAATGGGGCGATCGTCGCGATCGGCAATGCGCCGACGGCGCTGTTTCACCTCCTCAATATGCTGGAGGATCCCGGCTGCCCGCGGCCCGCGGCCATCATCGGCTGCCCGGTCGGCTTCGTCGGCGCAGCCGAATCCAAGGCGGCGCTGATGGCCGATCCGCCGGTGCCGGCGCTCACAGTTGAAGGCCGCCTCGGCGGCTCCGCGATCACGGTCGCGGCCGTGAATGCCCTGGCGAGCCGGAGCGAGTAGCCATGGGACGCATCATCTGCTGCGGTCTCGGCCCTGGTGATCCTGATCTGATGAGCGTGCGCGCCGATCGCACGGTACGGACCGCGAAGCATGTCGCCTATTTCCGCAAGACGGGTCGGCCCGGACAGGCGCGGCGCATCGTGGAGGGCATGCTCGCTGCCGACGTCACCGAATATCCGATGGAATATCCTGTGACCACCGAGATTGCCTTCGACAGCCCGGATTATGTCCAGCTGCTGGCTGGCTTCTACGATGAATGGGCCGAGCGTCTGGCCCGCCTGTCGCGCGCGGTCGATGTCGTCGTGCTCTGCGAGGGCGATCCCTATTTCTACGGCTCCTTCATGCATCTGCACGCGCGCCTGCAGGGTCACGTCGAAATCGAGGTGATCGCCGGCATTCCCGGCATGGTCGGCTGCTGGAATGGTGCCGGCCAACCGATCGCGCTCGGCGACGACGTGACCACGGTGCTGATGGGCACGCTTCCGGAAGCCGAGCTCGAACGCCGCATGCGCGATTCCGACGCGCTTGTGATCATGAAGACCGGCCGCAATCTTGCAAAGGTGCGCCGCGCTCTCGCGTCGGCCGGGCGGCTTGACGATGCCTGGCTGGTCGAGCGCGGCACCATGCCGGGCGAGCGTGTCGCGCGGCTCGCCGAGATCGACGCAACTGAGTGTCCTTACTTTGCGATCGTTCTGGTGCACGGCAAGGGTCGCTATCCGGACGCCGCCGAATGACGGGCACGCTGACCATCGCAGGCCTCGGGCCGGGCAGTGATGTGCTGGTGACGCCGGAGGTCTCCGCCGCGCTTGCGGCAGCAACGGACATCCTGGGATATGCACCTTATGTCGCGCGCGTTCCGCCGCGAGCCGGCCTGAAGCTACATCCGTCGGATAACCGGGAGGAGCTGCGGCGGGCAGCAGAAGCCCTGCGGCTCGCCGCCGAAGGCGGGCAGGTGGTGGTCGTCTCCTCCGGCGATCCCGGCGTTTTTGCGATGGCATCGGCCGTGTTCGAGGCGCTCGAACAGGCACCGCACTATCAGGATCTGCCGATCCGCGTGCTGCCGGGTATCACAGCGATGCTGGCCGCCGCGGCGCGCGCCGGCGCGCCGCTCGGCCATGATTTTTGCGCGATCAACCTCTCCGACAATCTCAAGCCGTGGACTGTGATCGAGCAACGCCTGCGGCTTGCGGCGGACGCGGATTTTTCGATTGCGATGTACAATCCGCGCTCAGCGAGCCGGCCGGAGGGATTTGGCCGCGCGCTCGCGGTGCTGAAGGAAGCCGGCTGCGGCGAGCGCCTCGTGATTTTCGCGCGCGCGATCAGCACGCCTGACGAGAGAATCGTGACCGTGACGCTGAACGAGGCGACGCCCGAAATGGCCGACATGCGTACGCTTGTCATCGTCGGCAATTCGCAGACCCGCCGTGTCGGCCGCTGGGTCTACGCGCCGAGGCAGGTCCGATGACCGAGCCACTGCATCACTTCAGCGACGCTTTCGACCCGCGGTCGTTCGGGCAGCTTCGGCCGCGCGATCATGATCACGGGCAGGCCGAGCATGCGGGCCGCGTCGATCTTGGCGCGTGCGCCGTCGCCGCCGGAATTGCGGGCAACGATCCAGGCGATGCCGCGCACGCGCATCATCTCCAGCTCGCCATCGAGTGTGAACGGGCCGCGCGATACGATGACATCCGCGGCGAAGGGCAGGGGCGCTTCGGGCGGATCGACGAAGCGGAGCGTGTAGGCGTGCTGTGCCTTGCTCGCGAACGGTGCGATATGCTGGCGGCCGATGGCGAGAAACACGTTGGTGGGCGCTTCCGGCAGGGCGGCAGCCGCGGCGCTGACATCAGCCACTTCGATCCAGGTGTCGCCGGTCGTTTTTGCCCAGGGCGCACGCTCGAGTGCGATCAGCGGCGTGCCGGTTTCCGCGCATGCCGCGATCGCGTTGCGGCTCATCTCGGCGGCAAAGGGATGCGTGGCGTCGATCACATGGGTGATGCCTTCGCGGCGGATGGTATCGGCGAGCCCGCTGACGCCGCCAAAGCCGCCAATGCGGGTCGGCAGTGGCTGATCGGCCGGGGCGCGGGTGCGGCCGCCATAGGAATAGACCGCGTCGATACCCGCGCGCGCGATTTCCGTCGCGAGCAGGCTCGCATCGGCAATTCCGCCCAGAATAAGGGCGCGCATCATGGGTGATTCCTTGGCTGATCCCTGGCTGACCATCATCGGTATCGGCGAAGATGGCCTTGCTGGGCTCTCGGAAGCAAGCCGAAAGGCGCTTGCGAGCGCGGAAACTGTCTTTGGCGGCGAGCGTCATCTCGCGCTTGCGGGCATCACCAGTCGCGGCCGCCTGTGGCCGGTGCCGTTCGACGTGGATGTCGTGCTGAGCTGCCGCGGCCGGCCGACGGCCGTGCTCGCCTCCGGCGATCCGTTCTGGCACGGCGCGGGCGCAGGCCTTGCCGAGAAGCTCGATGCGGGTGAGTGGATCGCACATTCGGCGCCCTCGACCTTCTCGCTTGCGGCTGCGCGACTTGGCTGGCGGCTCGAATCCGTCGCCTGCCTTGGACTGCATGCCGCGCCATTCGAGCGTCTCGTGCCGCATCTCGCGCCGGGCGCGCGGATCATTTGTCTCGTGCGCGATGGCAAGGCCGCCGGTGATCTCGCGGAATGGCTGAGCGAGCGCGGATGGGGAGCGTCAGCGTTCTGGACGCTCGCGGCGCTCGGCGGGCCACGCGAAGCCGTTGCAGAGCACCGTGTAGACAACTTTGCAGGCGACCTCGCCGGAAGCCTCGTTGCGGTCGCCGTTGAGGCGAGAGGTGCGCAGGGTATGCCCCGCAGCTCCGGTCTTCCTGACGATCTCTTCGCCCATGACGGTCAGATCACCAAACGTCCGGTGCGCGCACTCGCGCTGTCGGCGCTGGTGCCGCGTCCCGGCGAGCGGCTGTGGGATATCGGCGCCGGCTCAGGCTCGATCTCGGTGGAGTGGACGTTGTGCGGGGGAGACGCGATTGCCATCGAGGCGCTCGAGGATCGCGCCGCGAACATCCGCAGCAATGCGGCCGTGTTCGGGCTGGCACATCGGATCACCGTTATTACCGGAAAAGCGCCTGAAGCCCTTGCCGCGCTGGAGGCGCCGGATGCCGTCTTCATCGGCGGAGGTCTCGATAACGCAATGTTCGACGCCATCTGGTCGCAACTGGCGCCGGGCACCCGGCTCGTTGCGCATGCGGTAACGCTGGAGACGGAAGCGCTGCTCGGCGCGCTGCATCAGCGCTACGGCGGCGAGCTGATGCGGGTCGAGATCGCGCATGCCGCTCCACTTGGCCGTTATCGCTCGTGGGAGGCCGCGCGGCCGGTGGTGCAATGGAGTGCCGTCCGATGAAGGTCGCCGGGCTCGGATTCAAGAAGGATGTCACACTGGCCTCGTTGCGCGAGGCGCTTGCGGCGGCGGGCGGCCCCGAAGGCCTTTCGGCCGTGGCGACCGTCAGCGATAAGGCTGACGCGGAGGTGCTGAAGCAACTTGCTCGGGAGTGCGGCGTTCCGATCAAGGCCGTGCCGGCCGACGCGCTTGCCGGTGTCTCGACGCCGACGCAGTCGAAACTTGTCGTGGAAAAGTTCGGAACGGGCTCTGTTGCCGAGGCGGCAGCGCTCGCGGCGGCCGGTCCGCGCGCGCGGCTCATCGCGACGCGGGTGATCTCGCAGGATTGCACCGCGACCGCCGCGATTGCGGAGGGAGATGGCCCATGACGGTGCACTTCATCGGCGCCGGGCCGGGTGCCCCCGACCTTCTCACTTTGCGCGGACGCGATCTGATCGCGGCCTGTCCGGTTTGCCTCTATGCCGGCTCGCTGGTGCCCGAGGGCGTCCTGGCGCATTGCCCGCCCGGCGCGCGGATCGTCAACACAGCGCCGCTGTCGCTCGACGAGATCATCGCCGAGATGGCCGCCGCGGATGCGGAAGGCAAGGACGTTGCGCGGCTGCATTCCGGCGATCTCTCGATCTGGTCGGCGATGGGTGAGCAACTCCGCCGCCTGCGCGCACTCAACATCCCCTATACCGTGACGCCAGGTGTTCCCTCATTCTCTGCCGCCGCCGCCGCCCTCGAGGCCGAACTGACGCTGCCGGGCCTTGCCCAGTCGGTGGTGCTGACGCGCACGCCGGGCCGCGCCAGCGCAATGCCGGAGGGCGAGACGCTCGCAGCTTTCGCCGCAACCGGCGCGGTGCTTGCGATCCATCTCTCGATCCATCTGCTCGACAAGGTCGTCGCCGACCTCACGCCGCATTACGGCGCGGAGTGTCCGGTCGCGATTGTCTGGCGCGCGAGCTGGCCCGACCAGCGCATCGTCCGCGCCACGCTTGCAACGCTCGATGCTAGCGTCGGCGTCGAGATGGAGCGCACGGCGCTGATCCTGGTCGGCAAGACGCTTGGCGAGGCGGATTTCGACGAAAGCCGCCTCTATGCCGTCGACTATGATCGTCGCTATCGGCCCATCGGTGCCGAGCCGCGCTTTCCGGAGGTATCGTGATGGCGGCAGGGCTCGTCATCTCGGCGCCCGCCTCAGGCGTCGGCAAGACCACGCTGACGCTGGCGCTCGCGCGCGCCTGGCGCAATCGCGGATTGAACGTGCAATGCTTCAAGAGCGGGCCCGACTATATCGATCCCGCCTTTCATGCCGTCGCCACAGGCCGCGCTTCGGTCAATGTCGATAGCTGGGCGATGGATCGTGCGGCGATCGAACAGTTGGTGAGCCGGGGCAGCGATGCCGACGTCGTGCTCGCCGAGGGCTCGATGGGGCTATTCGATGGCGTTGCCACGCGCGGTGTTTCGGGCACCGGTGCCACCGCCGACATCGCGGAGATGCTGGGCTGGCCGGTGGTTCTGGTGATTGATCCGTCAGGGCAGGCTCAGACGGCGGCGGCGATCGCCGCGGGCTTGCGCGACTATCGCGCCGGTGTTCGGCTTGCGGGCGTCGTGCTCAACCGTATCGCTAGCCCGCGCCACGAAGACCTGGTGCGGCGCGCGCTTGATGATGCCGGCATCGCCGTGTTCGGCGCGCTGCCGCGTCATGCCGAGATCAGCCTGCCGAAGCGGCATCTCGGCCTGGTCCAGGCCGAGGAGCAGGCCGAAATCGGCAAGCTGATCGACGAGGCCGCGCGCTTTGTCGCCGAGCATGTCGATCTCGACGCGGTGCTGCGATCGGCGACCGCCTGGTCGCCGCAGGCCGCCGCACGCGGTCTCAACGTCACGCCACCGGGGCAACGCATTGCGCTGGCCCGCGATGCGGCATTCTCCTTTGTCTATCCGCACATGCTGGAAGCCTGGCGTTCGGCCGGCGCGGAGATCTCGACATTCTCGCCGCTCGCCGACGAAGCGCCCGACGCCAGTGCGGACGTGTGCTGGCTGCCCGGCGGCTATCCCGAGCTGCATGCTGGCAGGATCGCGGGTAATGTGCGCTTTCGCGGCGGCCTGCGCGCCTTTGCCGAGACGCGGCCCGTACACGGTGAATGCGGGGGTTATATGGTGCTCGGAACAGCTTTGACCGATGCCGATGGTGTCCGCCACGAGATGACGGGCCTGCTCGGGCTGGAGACGAGCTTTGCCACGCGCCGCATGCATCTGGGCTATCGTCTTGCCGCGCTCGCAGCGCCGATGCCGGGGCATCAGCCCGGCGCGCGGCTGCGTGGCCACGAATTCCATTATTCGACCATTCTTGCCCAGCCCGATACGCCGCTGGCGGTCGTGCATGATGCGACAGGTGCGGTCATCGCCGAGACCGGGTCACGGCGCGGGCAGGCCACCGGCACGTTCTTCCATCTGATCGCGGAGGACCGGTGAGCGGTTTTGTCTCCTTTGTTTCCGCCGGCCCCGGCGATCCCGAGCTTCTCACGCTCAAGGGCGCCGCGCGGCTGCGCGATGCCGACGTCGTGCTCTATGACGATCTCGCCTCCGGCGCGATTCTCGATCTGGCGCGGCCCGGTGCCAATCTCGTCGCTGTCGGAAAGCGGGCAGGGCGACCGTCGACAAAACAGCATCATGTCAATCGCCTGTTGGTCGACTATGCCGCGACGGGCGCGCGCGTCGTGCGGCTGAAATCGGGCGATGCCGGCATCTTTGGCCGGCTCGAGGAGGAGATCGAGACGCTGCGCGAGGCCGGCATCGGCTACGAGATCATTCCCGGCGTCACCTCGGCTTGCGTTGCCGCCGCGCAGGCCGGGATTCCGCTGACCCGTCGTCACACCTCGCGCCGGGTGCAGTTCGTCACCGGCGCCGACGTCACCGGTGGGCTGCCGGAGAACTTGAACTGGGCTGCGCTGGCCGATCCGGATGCAACGACCGTGGTCTATATGGGCCGTCGCACCTTTCCGGCATTGGTCGCGAAGTTGATCGAGCACGGCCTCTCACCTGGCACTCCGGCGCTATTCGCCGAATCCCTCGGCCGCGCCGACGAGCGTCTGGTCCGCACCACGATTGTCGAGCTTGCTGAGCAGCTTGCGCGCGGTGGTGCGGCTTCCACGGCGGCCGTGATCATGTTCGGCGCACTGGCAGGGGACTATCCGTCATGATGACGCTCGCTCTGATCGGCATCGGTTGCGGCGATCCCGGCCAGCTGACGCGTGCCGCGATCGCTGCGATCAACGCCGCCGATCTCGTCCTGATCCCGCGCAAGGGGACTGCAAAGTCCGATCTGGCCGAGCTCAGGCGGGCGATCTGCGCCGATGTGCTCGCCAACGACGCGACGCGCATCGCCGAATTCGATCTTCCCGTGCGCGACAGCGGTGAAGCCGATTATCGCAAGGGGGTGGATGACTGGCACGACGCGGTCGCCGCGACCTGGTCGAAGACAATCGAAAGCCATCTCGGTGGTGAGGGCAGAGTCGCTTTGCTGATCTGGGGGGACCCCTCGCTCTACGATTCCTCGCTGCGCATCGCCCGGCGGCTCAATCCGTTGCCCAGGATCGAGGTCGTGCCCGGCATCACCTCGATCCAGGCGCTGTGTGCCGCGCATGCGCTGCCGCTCAACGATATCGGCGAGCCGTTCATGGTGACGACGGGACGCCGCTTGCGCGAAGGTGGCTGGCCTCAAGGCGTCGACACCGTCGTCGTGATGCTCGACGGCGGCACGGCGTTCCAGTCGCTCGATCCCGATAGAATTCACATCTGGTGGGGCGCCTATCTCGGCATGGCCGACCAGATCATCCTGTCCGGCGCGCTGACTGAGGTCGGCCCGCGCATCGTCGCCGCGCGGCAACAGGCGCGCGAGCGTCACGGCTGGATCATGGACAGTTACATTCTCAAGCGCAGGCCATAAGCGAGGCAGCATGCTCCCCGAATGGATCACCCAGAAGTGCCCCGAGGTTTCCATCGCTCATCGCGAGGCGGCAATCGCGCGGCAAGCGCAACTGACAAAGCCGACCGGTGCGCTCGGCCGGCTCGAGCAGCTCGCGATCGAGCTGGCCGGTCTGCAGGCAACCGAGCAGCCGTGCGCCGCGCGTGTGCCGATCGTCATCTTCGCCGGCGATCACGGCATCGTCGCTCAGGGCCTGTCGGCCTATCCGCAAGCCGTCACCATTGCGATGATGGCGAATTTCGCGTCCGGAGGCGCTGCGATCTCGGTATTGGCGCGCGAGCTTGGTTCGAGCCTCGAGGTCGTTGACGCCGGCACGCTCGCGCAGGAAGAGATGCCAGGCATCGTCACCGACAAGCCGCGCCGCGGCACGCGCGATTTCAGCATTGAGCCTGCGCTCACGCCGGCGGAGCTGGTATTCGCTCTTGGGGCCGGTCAGCGCGCTGTTGCGCGGACGAAGGCCACTCAGCCTGATCTGCTGATCTTCGGCGAGATGGGCATCGGCAACACCACGACGTCGGCGGCGATAGCTGCAAGCCTGCTCGGCATCAGCGCCGAGGAGATCGCGGGCAGCGGCACCGGCGTCGATGCGGCGGGCCGCGCGCACAAGGTACGCGTGATCGAGGCCGCGATCGCGCGCCATGGCGTGGCGGGCGGCTCGCCCGAACAAATCCTGTGCGCCGTCGGTGGCCTCGAGATCGCGGCGATTTCAGGCGCGATCATCGCGGCGGCGCAGGCGCGCATTCCCGTGCTGATTGACGGTTTCATCGTCTCGGTGGCGGCGCTCGCGGCGGTGCGGCTCAATCCGTCCTGCCAAAAATTCCTGCTGCCCTCGCATCAATCGGCGGAGCAGGGGCATCGGCTGGTGCTGCGGGCGCTGAACGTGCAGCCGCTGATCAGCCTCGATCTCAGGCTCGGCGAAGGATCGGGTGCTGCGATCGCGCTGCCGCTGGTGCGATCGGCTTGCGCGCTTCACAACGAGATGGCGACGTTCGCACAGGCCAGTGTGCCTGACAGGCCTAGCTGATCCGCTGATTGACCGACACAACGCGCCAGCCGGTCGCGAGCCGGTCGATCCGGGTCAGCGATAGCGGATCGATCACGAAGCGCAACGCCGCCTGCGGCGTTAGGTCGAGCGCGATGCTGAGCGCGGCGCGAATCGTGCCGGAATGCACGACGAGCGTGGCCATACCCGCGTCGATCCTCGACAGGCCCAGACGGACGCGCGCAACCTGCTCCTCGAAGCTTTCGCCCCCCGGCGGCCGTCCGCGCGCGGGATCGCGCCAGAACAGCGCATAGGCCGCGCCGCCAGTCGCGGCGAGTTCATCGTGCTTGCGGCCGGTCCATTCGCCAAAATCCTGCTCGCCGAATTCGGGCACCAGTTCGGGCTCGAGCCCCATCGCGTGCGCCGTGTCGACCGTGCGTCGCGCCGGGCTGGCATAGCTCGCCGCATCTTGCGGCAGACGCTGGCGTAGCATCTCCAGCCGCGCGCGATCGCCGAGATCGGCGGGCGCATCAGCCGCATGGATGGTCCCAGCGACGCCGTCGACGGGGGCATGTCGTATCAGCCAGAGGAAGGTCTCGCCTTCCATGCAGATCTCCTTGAGGACGTTGGCCGCTATGGCGTGATCGCCGCATCGGGCACATTGACTCGGTCGTCGCCATAATCCTAGTCGGCCGGGAGCGCTCGCGGGCGAAATCTGCACCCCGACGCGCGTGGCCACCGGGAAGATCAGCGATGCAGTTCTGCGGCATCACTGGTCCCTTTTCGTGGGCCGCCTTTCGGTGTAGCTCTGCGCGCACCTTAAGCGGCGGCCGCCAAGCGGGCCGCCGAAATCATGCAGGAGAGCCAAGGATGTACCCGAAAGTTCAGATGTTCATCGCCGGAGAGTGGACCGACGGCACCTCCGGAAAATCCGAGGACATCCTCAACCCTGCGACTGGTCAGCCCATCGGCAAGACCCCGCACGCCTCGAAGGCGGATCTTGACCGTGCGCTGGAGGCCGCCAAGGCCGGGTTCGAGGTCTGGCGCAAGACCTCGCCGTTCGACCGCTACAAGCTGATGCGCAAGGCCGCCGACATCATCCGCTCGCGCGCCGCCGAGATTGCGCCCGTCATGACCATGGAGCAGGGCAAGCCGGTGGTGGAAGCGCAGGGCGAGACCATGCTGGCCGGCGACCTCATCGACTGGTTCTCGGAAGAGGCGCGCCGCGCCTATGGCCGCATCGTGCCGCCGCGGATGGGCAACGTCTCCCAGCTCGTGACCAAGGAGCCGGTCGGCCCGGTCGCGGCCTTCACGCCCTGGAATTTCCCGATCAACCAGGCCGTCCGCAAGATTTCGGCCGCGCTTGCCGCCGGCTGCTCGATCATCGTCAAGGGCCCGGAAGAGACGCCCGCGAGCTGCATGGAGCTGGTGCGCGCCTATGCCGATGCCGGCATTCCGCCCGGTGTGGTCCAGCTGGTGTTCGGCGTGCCGTCGGAAGTATCGGAATATCTCATTCCCCACCCGATCATCCGCAAGATCAGCTTCACCGGCTCGACCGCGGTCGGCAAGCATCTGGCGGCGCTCGCCGGCTTGCACATGAAGCGCGTCACCATGGAGCTCGGCGGTCATGCGCCGGCGATCGTGTTCGCGGATGCCGATCTCGACAACGCCGCCAAGATTCTCTCGGCCAACAAGTTCCGCAATGCCGGCCAGGTCTGCGTCTCGCCGACGCGCTTCCTGGTGCATGAAAGCGTCTACCAGCCCTTCGTCGACAAGTTCGTCGCTGCGGCCAAGAGCCTCAAGGTCGGCAACGGCCTCGACAAGGACACCCGCATGGGCCCGCTGGCGAACCCGCGCCGTGTCGATGCCATGGAGGGTCTTGTGTCGGACGCCGTCCAGCGCGGTGCCAGGATCCAGGCCGGCGGCAAGCGCATCGGCAATGAAGGCTTCTTCTTCGAGCCGACCGTCATCACCGACGTGCCGCGCGATGCCCGCATCATGAACGAGGAGCCGTTCGGGCCTCTCGCTCCGATTACGTCCTTCCGCAGCTATGACGAAGTGGTGGCTGAGGCGAACCGTCTGCCTTACGGGCTTGCGGCCTATGCCTACACCACCTCGACCAAGACGATGCAGGCGATCGGCGCCGACGTCGAGAGCGGCATGGTCTCGATCAACCATCACGGCCTTGCGCTGCCGGAAGTGCCGTTTGGCGGCATCAAGGATTCCGGCTACGGCTCCGAAGGCGGCCTCGAGGCGATCGAGGGTTATCTCAATACGAAGTTCGTGACCCAGGCGAGCGCGTAAACCCGCGACGTTCATTGCGAGGCGCGTCACGGCAGGCCGTGGCGCGCTTTGCTATTTCGTGGTCACGGTGCGCGCGGACAGCGTGACGAGGCACATCAGCGCGGCGAGCATCCAGAATGCCTTTGCCAGCCCAACGGCGTGGGCGACGAACCCGATGCCGGCGGGGCCGACCAGAACACCGGCATAGCCGGCGGTGGTGATCGCCGCCACCGCAAGTCCCGTCGGCATCGCGGTCTGCCTGGCTGCGCGGCGGAACAGCACGGGCACGAGGTTCGACGCGCCGAGGCCGATGAGCAGGAAGCCGGCGATGGCAAGAGCCGCGCGGGGTGCAAGCAGCAGCACCGCAAGGCCTGCGACCGCAAGCAAGCTTCCCCCGACCAGCGTTGCGCGATCACCGACACGCGCCACGATGGCGTCACCGCCGAGCCGCCCTGCTGTCATCGCGATCGAGAAAACGATATAGCCGATCCCGCCTTGCGCCTCGCTGACAAGGCCGGAGCCGATGACGAGCAGCGCGCCCCAGTCGAGCATCGCGCCTTCGATCAGGAAGGTGATGGCCGCCAGCAGGGCCAGCAACAGCACGATGCCGTGTGGCAGCACGAATAGCGGTCCCTCCTGCGCCTGTGCCCTGCGCAGCAGGCGCGGCCAGGCAATCGCCATCGCGATCAGCATCAGCACGGAACAGATCAGAGCGCTTCCGAGCGGTCCAAGATGCAACGACAACAGCGCCGTCATCACCGCGGACCCGGCGAACCCGCCAATGCTGAAGAGCGCATGAAAGCCCGACATCAGCGGCTGTCCCGCCGCGCGCTCGACCTCGACCGCATGGATGTTCATGGCGACGTCGATGGAGCCGAGCGCTGCGCCGAATGCGAGCAACGCCAATGCCAATGTCAGCGGCGAGCCGGCGACGACCAGCAGTGGCAGGACCAGGGCAAGGCCGAGCCCGCCCGCAATGATGATTGGCTTGCTGCCATGGCGTGCGCTCAAGATTCCGGTCGCCAGCATGGCGACGACCGAGCCGATGCCGAGGCTCAGCAACAACAGGCCGAGGATGGCGTCGTCGACCGCGAGCCGCTGCTTCGCGAACGGCACCAGCGGCGCCCAGCACGCGATGCCGAAGCCTGCGACCAGGAACGAGAGGCGCGTGGCGAGCCGCGTCGCCGGCCTGTCGGCTGAAGTCATCAGTGAAACTCCGGGAGGGACGCACGCAATCGCGGGGGAGGCGTGTGCTTAGATCATCAGCCGAGAGCGAACGCCAGAGGTCCGGCGCTGACGAATTGTATCATATGATGTCGTCCTTCGTGCTGTCGCTGCGGTCCATGCGGGCTACGATAGCCTCAATGCTTTGCGCTGCCTGGCGGGCAAAACACGCAAGCCCTGGGTCAACCGGCATCGCTCAAAATATTCCGATTGACCGAAATTCGGATTTGTCGTATGCGTCGCCCATCCCGATCCGGCGAAAAGGGGCGGTCGTACGTCGTCACGAACCGTGGATCGGGCTGCGGTGGACGCGGGCAGCGCCGTCGCGGATGCGGGTCGCAGGGCGGGGCAGTGGATTGAGCCGAGCCCCGTGAGCGTCTCGCAAGCCGCGTTGTACGAACGGCGCTCAATGCCCGTGACGCCTTGGGCGAAGCGGGACCTGTCCGGCGAAGCCTCTTGGCGAAGCCGGATGTCTGCGTACGGCAAAACCGTGTGGTCCCGGCCGTCGTCGCTACGGCCAAGTCTTGCGGATGCGGCATGCGCGCCAACCGGCGCGGTGCCGGTGACTTCCGCAAGGCGAGGGAGGCCAGAGGGAATTCGGCTCCCGGGAGAGCACGGCATAAGCCGTCCGACCATCGCGCAGGGAAGGCCGTGTGTTCGGCTTCACCTGTATGCCGCTGTGCAATTCCTTTTGCGCTACATGCGCACAGCGGACCGTGGGTGCGAGGTCAGCACCCGGCCTTCCCTGCGCCCTTTATTCGAAGAGGGCGCGAAGCTAACAGCAAAACTCGGGCGAAACGCGCCGCGAGAAGGCGAAGCCACGTCTGCGAGACCGAAGTGGGCGCGCGCGTAAAGGGAAGCTGAGCTGATCGCTGTGCATAGCTCATAGGCATCCGACGATCCCTTGCTGCGCTTCGGTCGCCTGCAAATTAGTCAGCCAATTGACATGCTCCGGTTGCAGTGCGGCGAAGGTCACGATTTGCACTGATAAATCCGTGGTGCGCTGCACGTTGCTCCCGTGAAAGATCTACTACCCGCGTGCTCACTTCGCGGGCAGTATGACCCATCGAGATGGGGAAGAGCCGCACCGTCCGGGCGTGCAGCATCATCTCTGCGCCCGAGGGTTTGTCATGGCGTAGCTGTAAGATGCGGAACCGGGAGAGCGAACGGCACGAAAGCTGCTTGGCTGGAAAAGCGCCGCTCGGCCACGTTATGCTGTGCGCCGACCCGCCATTGAAGCTGCGATCGCCAGCCTCACCAAAAAAAGTCGTCAAGAAATCAGGACATCGCTGATGCGTATCGTCACAGTTGCCGCCGCCCAGATGGGCCCGATTCAAAAGGCCGACAGCCGCGAGGTCGTAGTCAAGCGCATGATCGCGCTGATGGACGAGGCGAAAGCAAAAGGCGCCGACCTCATCGTCTATCCGGAGCTGGCGCTGACGACGTTCTTCCCGCGCTGGTACGTCGAGGACCGCCCCGAGTTCGACATCTGGTTCGAGCGCGAGATGCCGAATGCGGCGACCAGGCCGCTGTTCGAGCGCGCGGCGCAGCACAGAATCGCGATGAATTTCGGCTATGCCGAGCTAACGCCCGATGGCCACCACTTCAACACGGCTGTTCTGACCGACAGATCCGGCAAGATCGTCGGTAAATATCGCAAGGTCCATTTGCCCGGTCATATCGAATACGAATCCCATCGGTCGCATCAGCATCTGGAGAAGCGCTATTTCGAGCCGGGCGATCTCGGCTTCAACGTCTGGCGCGAGCTCGGTGGCATCATCGGCATGGCGATCTGCAACGATCGCCGTTGGCCCGAGACCTATCGCGTCATGGGCTTGCAGGGCGTCGAGATGGTCCTGATCGGCTACAACACGCCGTCGGTGAATGCGGAGAAGGGCGAAGAGGGCGTCGAGAAGCGTCTGTTCCACAATCGCCTCTCCGTGCAGGCCGGCGCCTACCAGAACGCGACCTGGGTGGTCGCGGTCGCCAAGGCCGGCGTCGAGGACGGACATGCGCTGTTCGGCGGCAGCCTGATCGTCGATCCCAATGGCGAGATCGTTGCGGAAGCGAAGACCGACGACGACGAGGTTCTGGTCCACGCTTGCGATCTCGATGCCACCACCTTCGGCAAGACGACCATCTTCGATTTCGCCAGGCATCGCCGCATCGAGCATTACGGCCTGATCACCAGCCGCACCGGCGCGGTGCCGCCGCCGGCGAAGTGACGCCGACGGTCTTCTCGCAAGCTGGCGATCACTAGGGAGCGCCTCATGACAGAACCCCTGTACGACCTCATCATCCGCGGCGGGCGCGTCGCCACCACGACGGACGTGTTCGAGGCCGACGTTGCCATCTCCGGCGAGACCATCGCCGCCATCGGCCGCGCCTTGCCTCCGGCCAAGCGCGAGATCGATGCGCGCGGCAAGCTGGTGCTGCCGGGTGGCGTCGACAGTCACGCGCATATCGAGCAGCTCTCCGCGGCCGGCATCATGAATGCCGACACGTTTGAGAGCGCGACCGTGTCCGCGGCCTTCGGCGGCACCACCACGGTGATCCCGTTCGCGGCCCAGCATGTCGGCATGAAGCTGCCGCAAGTGGTGGAGGACTATCACGCGCTCGCCAGGAAGGGCGCCGTGATCGACTACGCCTTTCACATGATCATCGCGGACGCGACGAAGGAGACGGTCGAGGAGCACATTCCCGCGCTGGTGAAGCAGGGGCATGCATCGATCAAGATCTTCATGACCTATGACCGGCTCAAGGTCGATGACGAGCCGCTGCTCGACATCCTCCTGGCCGCGCGCCAGTCCGGCGCGATGCTGTGCGCCCACGCGGAGAACCACGGCATCATCGCCTGGATGGTGAAGCGGCTGCTGGCGCGTGGCTACACCATGCCGAAATACCACGCCGTCAGCCATGCGCGCGTGTCGGAGGCAGAAGCCTTCACGCGGCTGATCGGCATGGCGGCGTTGATCGACCAGCCGATCATGATCTTCCATGTCTCGACTGCCGAGGGCGCGAAGGTGATCCGTGACTCGCGCGGGCGGGGCCTCAAGGTCTTCGCCGAAACCTGCCCGCAATATCTGTTCCTCACCGCTGGCGATCTCGACAAGCCCGGCGCGGAAGGCGCCAAGTGGATGTGCAGCCCGCCGCCGCGCACGCATGCCGACCAGGAAGCGCTTTGGCAGGCCTTGTCGCTCGGCGATCTCCAGACCATCTCGTCGGATCACGCGCCGTATCGCTTCGATGAGACCGGCAAGCTGCGCGCGGGGCCAAGCCCGAACTTCAAGCAGGTCGCGAACGGCCTTCCGGGACTCGAGCTGCGGTTGCCGCTGCTGTTCGACGCGATGGTCTCGAGGGGACGGCTGGGTCTGGAAAAGTTCGTCGAGTTGACGGCGACGGCGCCGGCAAAGATCTACAATCTGCATCCGCGCAAGGGCTCGATCGCGGTCGGCGCCGATGCCGATATCGCGATCTGGGATCCGAACCGTGAGACCGTGATCGCCGACGAGATGATGCATGACCTCGCCGGCTACACGCCGTTCGCGGGCCGCAAGCTGAAGGGCTGGCCGGTGTCGGTGCTCTCGCGCGGCCGCGTGATCATCGACGGCAACAAATGTCTCGGCAGTCCTGGCAGTGGCCAATTCCTGGCGCGCAGCGGCGGCGAAGCGGCGAAGCCCACCGGCCGGCTCGTGGCCGACATGGATCCGGAGCGGAATTTTGGAGCGAGGCTGCTGTGATCCTGCATCGCGTGCGGTGAAGACCATCGTCCGGGAGGCTCCTCGAACAGAACGGCTCCCAGCGGCTCGGCACGGACGCGTTCATGCTGCTGCGCGACGACGGGTCCTAAAGTCTAGGAGAACCTGCTGGCGAAGGTGCGACCAGTGGCATACCATTTGCACGCTAATGGGCTCTGTTTCACCGGCCTTTGGCCAATGAACGGCCGGCATCACGGCATGACTGGGAGGACATTATGGATCGCAGGAGCGTATTGAAGGGACTGGCCGGAGCGAGCGGTCTGGCATTGACCGGCGGCCTCTCGGCCCCCGCGATCGCGCAAGGCGCCGCCGCCCGAACCTTGCGCTTTGTGCCGCAGGCCAATCTCGCCAATTTCGACCCGATCTGGGGCACGCAATATGTCGTGCGTAATGCGGCCGCGATGGTCTGGGACACGCTCTACGGGATCGATTCCTCATTCCAGCCGCAGCGGCAGATGGTCGAGTCCGAGGAAGTGACCGATGACGGTACGACCTGGACATTCAAGCTGCGCCCGGGCCTCAAATTCCATGATGGCGAGCCGGTGCGGAGCAAGGACGTTGTCGCGAGCCTCGACCGCTGGGCGGCGCGCGATCCGATGGGCCTGATGCTCAAGGCGATCCAGCAGGAGTTGACTGCGGTCGACGACCGTACCTTCAAATGGGTGCTGAAACAGCCTTACCCGAAAATGCTGTTCGCGCTGGGCAAGAACAACTCGCCTTGCGCCTTCATCATGCCGGAGCGCATTGCGCAGACGGATCCGTTCAAGCAGATCTCGGATTATGTCGGCTCCGGTCCGCTGAAATTCGTCAAGGGCGAGTGGGTCCCCGGCGCGAAGGCCGTGTTCGAGAAATTTACCGACTACGTGCCGCGGCAGGAGAAGCCGTCCTGGCTCGCCGGCGGCAAGCAGGTGATGATCGATCGCGTCGAGTGGGTGATCATGCCGGACCCGGCCACGGCGGCAGCCGCTCTGCAGAACGGTGAGGTCGATTGGTGGGAAAATCCGATTGCGGATCTCGTTCCGGTTCTGAAGAACAACAAGAACATCAGTGTCGATATCGGCGATCCCCTCGGAAATATCGGCTCGTTCCGCATGAACTTCCTCTATCCGCCCTTCAACAACGTCAAGGCGCGGCGTGCGGTGCTGATGGCGCTCAGCCAGGAAGACTATATGCGCTCGATCGTCGGCGACGACAATTCGCTGTGGAAGGCGCTGCCCAGCTTCTTCACGCCGGACACGCCGCTCTACACGGAATTGGGCGGCGATATCCTGAAGGGCAAGCGCGATCTGAATGCCGCCAAGAAGCTACTCGCCGAGAGCGGCTATTCAGGCGAGCCGGTGACGTGCCTCGTCGCGCAGGATCAGCCGATCACCAAGGCCATGGGTGATGTGACCGCGGACCTCTTGAAGAAGCTCGGCATGAACGTCGACTTCGTGGCGACCGACTGGGGCACCGTCGGCGCGCGACGCGCACTGAAGACCCCGCCGGGACAGGGCGGCTGGAACATGTTCCACACCTGGCATGCGGGCGCGGATTGCGTCAATCCGGCTCCCTACACCGCCATTCGCGCCAACGGCGACAAGGCCTGGTTCGGCTGGCCCACCAGCGAGGCCACTGAAAAGGAGGTCACGTCCTGGTTCGAGGCCAAGAATCTCGACGAGGAGAAGGCCGCCATCGGCCGCCTCAACAAGGCGGCGATGGACGACGTCGTCTACGCACCGACCGGCTTCTTCCTGAGCTACACGGCGTGGCGCAAGAACGTCTCCGGCGTTGCCAAGGGACCCGTGCCCTTGTTCTGGGGCGTGTCGAAGTCCGCATGATCGCGCGCTGAAGCCAGATGCTCTCCTACATCCTTCGTCGCTTGGTCGCGACCCTGCCAGTGATGGCGATCGTCGCGCTGTTCGTGTTCAGCCTGCTCTACATCGCGCCGGGCGATCCCGCCGTGGTGATCGCGGGCGACCAGGCGAGCCCGGAGGATGTGGAGCGCATCCGCCAGAGCCTCGGCCTCGACCGGCCGTTCCTGATCCAGTTCGGAAGCTGGGTCTGGCGCATCCTGCATGGTGATCTCGGCACCTCGATCTTCACCAACCTGCCGGTGTCGACGCTGATTGGACAGCGTCTCGGGCCGACCCTGTCGCTGATGGTGATCACGCTGCTGCTCACGATCGTCGTCGCGGTGCCGCTCGGTGTCGTCGCGGCGTGGAAGGCCGGCAGCTTCATCGATCGGGCCATCATGGGCTTTGCGGTGTTCGGCTTCTCGCTGCCCGTCTTCGTCGTCGGCTACATGCTGGCCTACATCTTCGCGCTCCAGCTCGAATGGCTGCCGGTGCAGGGCTACACGCCGCTGAACCAGGGCTTCTGGCCCTGGCTGGAAAACCTGATCCTGCCGGCGATCGCGCTCGGCTGCGTCTACATCGCGCTGGTCGCGCGCATCACCCGCGCGGCCATGCTGGAAGTGTTGCAGCAGGACTATATCCGCACCGCGCGGGCCAAGGGCCTGGGGCAGGGCGGCATCCTGTTCATTCACGCGCTGAAGAACGCGGCGGTGCCGATCGTGACGGTGATCGGGATCGGCATCGCGCTCTTGATCGGCGGCGCGGTCGTGACGGAAAGTGTGTTTGCGATCCCAGGTCTCGGCCGTCTCACCATCGATGCGATCCTGCGCCGCGACTATCCCGTCATTCAGGGCATCGTGTTGCTGTTCAGCTTCGTCTACGTCCTCGTCAATCTGATGATCGACGTCACCTATACACTCGTTGACCCGAGGATCCGCTATTGACCGACGCGACCGTCAATCCGCAGGTGCTGCCGGCCGGCCTCGTGCTCGCACCGCAACTGCCTGACATTCTCCGGCCGGTCACGATCCGGCGTGGGTTCATCGGGTTCCTGCGCGGCCATCCAACGGTTGCGATCGGCGGGGTGCTGCTGCTGGCGCTGGTCCTGATCGCGATCTTTGCGCCGTATCTCTGGACGGTCGACCCGACGGCTCTCGCGCCTGCCAAGCGCACAAGGGCGCCGTCGGCGCTCTACTGGTTCGGCACCGACGTGCTCGGCCGCGATATCTATTCACGCGTGCTGTTCGGCGCGCGGGTCTCGCTGACGGTCGGGCTGTCGGTCGCGATCTTCGCCTCCGCGGCCGGTCTTGCCATCGGCATGGTCTCGGGCTTTGTCCGCTGGGCCGACGGCATCTTGATGCGTTTTATGGACGGCTTGATGTCGATCCCGCCGATCCTGCTTGCGATCGCGCTGATGGCGCTGACGCGCGGCAGCGTCGGCAACGTCATTCTGGCGATCACCGTCGCCGAGATCCCGCGCGTCTCGCGCCTGGTCCGCAGCGTGGTGCTGTCGCTGCGCGAGCAGCCTTATGTGGATGCCGCGGTCGCATGCGGCACGCGCACGCCGATGATCATTCTGCGCCACATCCTTCCCAACACGGTTGCGCCGATGCTGGTGCAGGCGACCTATATCTGCGCCAGCGCCATGATCACCGAGGCGATCCTCTCCTTCATCGGTGCCGGCACGCCGCCCACCATTCCGTCCTGGGGCAACATCATGGCCGAGGGCCGCGCGCTGTGGCAGGTCAAGCCCTATATCGTGTTCTTCCCGGCAGCATTCCTCTCCGTCACCGTGCTCGCCGTGAACCTGCTCGGCGACGGCCTTCGCGATGCGCTCGATCCGCGCATGGCCAAGCGTCTTTGACGAGCCGAGGCTGATCGCGATGGCGCTGCTCGAAGTCGAAAACCTCCAGACCCACTTCCGCACCCCCAGCGGCATCAACCGCGCGGTGGATGGTGTGTCCTTCCATGTCAACGAGGGCGAGACGCTCGCCATCGTCGGCGAATCCGGCTGCGGCAAGTCGGTGACCTCGATGTCCCTGATGCGGCTGATCCCGGAGCCGCCGGGCAGGATCGCCGGTGCCATCCGTTTTGCGGGCAAGGACCTGCTGCAACTGTCCGATCGCGAGATGCGCGCCATCAGAGGCAACGACATCTCGATGATCTTTCAGGAGCCGATGACGAGCCTCAATCCGGTTCTGACCGTCGGCCGCCAGATCCGCGAGACGCTGATGTTGCATCAGGGTCTGGACAAGCAGGCGGCCGAGGCGCGCGCCGTCGAGATGCTGGCGCTGGTCGGTATTCCCGAGCCGAAGCGGCGCGTACGCGAATTTCCGCATCAGCTCTCGGGCGGCATGCGACAGCGCGTGATGATCGCGATTGCGCTTGCCTGCAGCCCAAAGCTCCTGATTGCGGACGAGCCGACCACCGCGCTCGATGTCACCATCCAGGCGCAGATCCTGAAATTGATGCTGGACCTCAAGCATCGGGTTGGCGCCGCCATCATCCTGATCACGCATGATCTCGGCGTGGTCGCCGAGATCGCCGAACGCGTCATGGTGATGTATGCCGGCCGCAAGGTCGAGGAGGCGCCGGTGGCGGAGTTGTTCCGCTCGCCGCGCCATCCCTATACGCAAGGCCTGCTCGGCGCGGTGCCGCGGCTGGGCTCGTCGCTCGCCGGCACCACGACGCGGCTCGCTGAAATTCCGGGACAGGTGCCGGATCTGCGCAAGCCGATCACCGGATGCGTCTTTGCCGGTCGCTGTGCGCTCGCAACCGATCTCTGCCGTCAACATGCGCCGGGCCTCGAAGAGAAGGGGCCGCGCCACATCGCCGCCTGCCACTACGCCGCCAAGGGAGCCGTTGCGGCATGAGTGTCCCGCTGCTCCAGGTCAACGACCTCAAGAAGCACTTTCCGGTCAAGACTGGCCTGTTTGGCCGCAACTCGGAATGGGTCTACGCCGTCGACGGCGTGTCGTTCGAGATCGCGCGCGGCGAGACGCTGTCGCTGGTGGGCGAGTCCGGCTGCGGCAAGTCGACGGTCGGCCGCGCCATCCTGCGGCTGTTCGATGTGACGTCCGGCCAGGTGATCCTCGACGGCCAGCGCATCGACGATGCGGCGCCGGCCACGATGCGCCAGGTGCGGCGGCGTGTGCAGGTGGTGTTCCAGGATCCGTTCTCGAGCCTCAATCCGCGCATGCGCGTGCGAGATATCCTGGCCGAGCCGATCCGCAATTTCGGCCTCGCCAAGTCGGCAACGGATCTCGAAACGCGCGTGACCGCGCTGATGGATACTGTACGCCTGCCGCGCGAGGCGCTGAACCGCCGGCCGCACGAATTCTCCGGCGGCCAGCGTCAGCGCATCGGCATCGCCCGGGCGCTCGCGGCCGAGCCCGAGCTGATCGTCTGTGACGAGGCGGTCTCGGCGCTCGACGTCTCGGTCAAGGCGCAGATCGTCAATTTGCTGCAGGATCTGCAGCGCGAGTTCGGCCTGGCGCTGCTGTTCATCAGCCATGACCTCGCAATCGTCGAGCACATGACCCACCGCGTCGCGGTGATGTATCTCGGCAAGATCGTCGAGGTGGCGCCGCGCCGGGAGATCTTTGCCGCGCCGCGCCATCCATATACCAAGGCGCTGCTCTCGGCGGTCCCGCTGCCGGAGCCCGGCGCCCAGCGCAATCCCATGATCCTCGGCGGCGACGTGCCGAGCCCGATCAATCCGCCGAAGGGATGCCGCTTCCACACTCGCTGCCCGTTCGTCTTCGACCGTTGCTGGACGGAAGAGCCGCAGCTTCGCTCGGCCGAGGGCGAGCGATGGGTGGCCTGCCACCTCGATGCGCTGCCGACCGGTTAAACCAGATGCCACCTCGGCAAGCCTTGCTCTCGTGATCAAGTCGATCGGACTCCGGTCGCTCTAGGCCTCCGGCAGTTCGTCCCCATCCCAAGAATTCCTCGCTTCGGGGCGCGTCTCGCGGCCTCCGCACCACCTTCGCGCCCGAACGGGAGCGATCGGACCGGCGTTCATTCGCGCCGGCGGACGTGATCTGCCATTGACAGGCGCCCGAGATGATAGAATTATAACATGATAAAGTTGCAAAAATAACAATATGTCACCATCGTACCAGCAGCTCGCGGGGGCGACGGGAGGAAAGTTTGGAATTGTCCGGTTCGGTTGCAGCAGAACCCCTGCCGTCGACCTCGCTTGTGATGGTCAGCGCCATCAACAAGCGCTTCGGCGGCGTGCGGGCGCTCCGCGACGTCAACCTCGAGGTCCGGGCCGGCGAGGTGCACGCGCTGCTCGGCGAGAACGGCGCCGGAAAATCCACGCTGATCAAGATCCTCAGCGGGGTTCACGCCGCCGACGCGGGCACGATCGAGATCGCCGGCAAGCCGGTGGAATTCGACAGCCCGGCGAAGTCGCGCGACGCCGGGATCGCCGTCGTCTATCAGGACCTCAGCCTCGTTGAATCCCTAAGCGTCGCCGACAATTTGCTGCTCGGTCGCGAGCCGCGCGCAGCCTTCGGCTTCGTCCGGCGGCGCGCGCTGATGGCCAAGGCCGAGGCGTTCCTGAAAGAGCTCGGCATTCCCCTGGATACGCGTGCGAGCGTCGGGTCGCTGCCGTTCGCCTACCGCCAGATGACGGAGATCGCAAAGGCGCTGATGGGCGAAGTTCGGCTTCTGATCCTCGATGAGCCGACCTCCTCGCTGACATCGGATGAAGTCCGAATCCTGTTCGATGCGATCGGGAAGGCGACTCGCCGCGGCGTCGGCGTGATCTATGTGACCCATCGGCTGAACGAAGTCTTCGAGATTTCGCAGCGCGTCACCGTGCTGCGCGACGGCGCCAATGCCGGCACGTTCGTCACCGCCGAGACCGACATGAAGCGGTTGGTCAACGCCATCGTCGGGACCGATCGATCGGCGTTGACAAGCTCGCGCGTCGAGCCTGCCGTGAAGCGCGAATTGGATCCGTCGCCAGTCTTGTCGCTGTCGAACGTCTGCAACGACCGGCTTCGCGCCGTCGATTTGTCCGTGCTGAAGGGCGAGATCCACGGCCTCGCCGGTTTGATCGGCAGCGGACGCACGGAGATTCTGGAGACGGTGTTCGGCCTGCGGCCGCTCGAGGGCGGCGCGATCGAAATCGAGGGCCATCAATGGCTGCCGGGCGGACCGGCGGATGCGATCAAGCAGGGCATCGCACTGGTGCCGGAGGACCGGCACGCGCAAGGCCTGGTGCTGGATCATTCGATCGAGCGAAACATCACCTTGCCGCGGATTCCGCACTTCTCGCGCTGGGGCTGGATGCAGCAACGCGCCGCCGCCAGGCGCGCGGAAAGGGCGGTCGCAAGGCTCGCGGTCAAAGCGCAGGGCGCCTCCAGCCTGGTCAGAACGCTCTCCGGCGGCAACCAGCAGAAGGTCGTGTTCGGAAAATGGAATGATCCACGGCCGCGCGTGCTGCTGCTGGACGAGCCGACCGTCGGCGTCGACGTGGGCGCACGCGAGGAGATCTACGCCGTGATCCGGAATGCCGCCCGCGACGGTAGCGGGGTTGTGGTCGTCTCGTCCGACCTCGTGGAACTAATCGAGCTCTGCGACCGCATCTCCGTGATCGTCGACGGGCACGTCGCTCGAACTCTGGTGCGCGGCGAGATCGATGATGCCGAAGAGCTTCACCATCTCCTCCAGATCTACCAGGCCTCCGGGCTGAGCCTATCGCAAGAGTTGTCCGCATGACCGAATTGACTGCTCCCAACGTCGTCGCTTCGTCGACCCGGTCCGACCGCCGCCGCAAGATTCTCCAGAATCTGCTGCGGGGCGAGCGGCCCTACATGCTGTACATCGCCTTCGTGATCCTGCTGGTCGTGTTCAGCCTGTCCTCGCCCTGGTTCCTCTCGGTCGACAACTTCCTGAACATCGGACGGCAGACCACGCTGGTGTCGATCATCGCCGTCGGCATGACCTTCATCATCATCGCGCGCCAGATCGACCTGTCCGTTGCATCGACGCTGGCGCTGTCGGGCATGGCGGCCGCTCTTGCGATGAGCCAGATCAACAACAGCTGGATCGTGGGCGCCGTGGCCGGGCTCGGCACCGGCGCGCTGGTCGGGCTGATCAACGGCATCCTGACCACGCAGCTGTCGATCCCGTCCTTCCTGGTGACGCTGGGCTCGCTGAGCATGGCGCGGGGACTGGCGATGATGGTGACCAACACCAAGCCTGTGATCATCACCAACGAGACCTATTTTGCGATCTTCGGCGAGGGCACGTTCCTCGGCATGCCGGTTCCGATCGCCTGGACATTGGCGGCAATGGTCGTCGGCATTCTGCTGCTGCATTACAACGTGTTCGGCCGCCGCATCTATGCGGTCGGCGGCAACCCGACTGCGGCGCTCTATTCCGGCATCAACACCAAGCGGATCACGACGGCGGCGTTCGTCCTCACCGGGACGCTTGCTGGTCTCGCCGCGCTGGTGCTGTCGGCGCGCTCGCATGCCGCGCGGCCCGATGTCGTGCAGGGCATGGAGCTCGACGTCATCGCCGCGGTGATCCTCGGCGGCTGCAGCCTGTTCGGCGGGCGCGGCTACATCCTGGGAACGCTGTTCGGCAGCTTGATCATCGGCACGCTTAACAACGGACTCGTTCTGCTCGGCGTGAGCTCGCCGATGCAGCTCGTGATCAAGGGCGCGATCATCGTTGCCGCGGTTGCCTTCACGAAACGCTAGCCAAGGTCAGGCGCGGCGCATGAGCCACTGGTTCATAGCGCCGCGTGGGTAGGGGCAAGGTCGCTGGCCCTCCGGTAATCGGCGACCAAAATGGAGGAAACAAATGAAACCAATCTTGCGACAAGCCTTGCCTTTGACTGTGTTGATGGCCGCTGCGGCCGTCGCAACTGTCCCCTCGGCCCGTGCTGAAGTGCCCGCGACTTGCGTCAAGGGCGTCAATCTCGCAACGCTTGGGCCGAAATCGATCGTCGGCCAGGGCCCTCACGGCGAGAAGGCCGCTTCGCCCGAAGTGCTCGCGCTGTCGGAGGCCGACGTTGCGAAGATCAAGGAAAAGAACTTCAAGGTCGGCATCTCCATGCAGACGGTGAACCTCGACTGGTCGCAGCTCCAGATCCAGGGCATCACCGACACGCTGAAGAAGTACGGCGTAACGGTGACGGGCGTCGCGTCCGCCGAATATCAGGTGGACAAGCAGATCGCCGATATCGAGAATACCATCCAGCAGCATCCGGACGGCATCATCTCGATCCCGGTCGATTTCACCGCGACCGCGCCGACGTACAAGAAGATCGCGAAAGCCGGCATCAAGCTCGTGCTGATGGACAGCATCCCGACCGGCCTGAAGCATCCCGAGGAATATGCCACGATGGTCTCGGCCGATAGCCAGGGTAACGGCCAGATCGCGGCGCAGATCCTGGCGTCTTGCATGCCGCAGGGCGGCACCATCGGTCTCGTCAATTTCGGCGTCGACTATTTCAGCACCAACGAGCGCACCAAGGGCGTGCGGGAGTGGATGAAGGCGAACCGGCCCGACATCAAGATGAAGCAGGTCGATTTCACCGATCCGCCGAAGGTCTCGCAGATCGCGGGCGACTTCCTGACCGGCAATCCTGACGTCAAGGGACTCTACGCGGTGTGGGATCAGCCGGCGCTCGACACGCTGAGCTCGATGCGGGCCCAGGGCATCGATATTCCCATGACGACGGTCGACCTCGGCCTGCAATCGGCGATCGAGATCGCCAAGGGCGGTCCGCTGAAGGCGACCGGCTCGCAGCGTCCCTATGACCAGGGCGTTGCCGAGGCGATGGCGATGATGAATGCGCTGCTGGGCAAGGAAACGCCCGGCTGGGTCGGTGTGCAGTCGCTGCCGGTGACGCAGGCGAACGTGCTGGAATCCTACAAGACCGTCTTCAAGAAAGACCCGCCGGCCGAGCTGACGGATGCCTGCAACAAGGCGAAGCCGGCTTGCAACTGAGCCTGTGATCGCGATGCGCGGCTCAATCGGGTCGCGCATCGTTCAGCAGACCTGATCCGGGCGAGCGAGCCCCCTCCGGATCAGGCTGCGTTGGCGACGTATTCGACGGGAAGGTTGCGGAAGTGCTTGCGTGTATCTGATGGCACCGCGCCGCCGACGATGATCCGCGAGAACGAGGCGACGTCGGAGAAGAAGGCCGGCTTCAGGCTGCCGAGCTTGCTGGCATCGACGACCAGGATGCTCTCCATGGCGGCGGCAATGGCTGCCTGCTTGATGGCGACTTCGTGAAAATTCGAGCAGCTCGCGCCGCGAGTCCAGTGCAGGCCGCCGGCCGAGATGAAAGCCTTGTTGACCCCGAGCCGCCGCAGATAGGACAGGCCGTCATCCGACGAGAACGACTGCGACGACGGATGGTAGAGCCCGCCCATCAGCATCACCTGCGTTGCCGGGCGGTGAGTGACGATCGTGGCGACGTTCAGCGAATAGCAGATCACCGAGAGCGGCATGTCCGCAGGCAGGCAATCCGCCAGCGACTGCATCGTGGTGCCGCAGTCGATGAAGATGGTGTCGCCTTCCCTGATCGAGGCGGCTGCGGCCCGGCAGGCGAGGCGCTTGTCCTGCGTGTGCTGGTCGATTTCCTGCTCGAACGTGTACTTGATCCCGGTCGGCGAGGCCGCATTGACGACGTAGCCGCCGAGCAAAGCGAGCGCACCATCCGGACCGGCAAGGTCGCGCCTCACCGTCATCTCCGACACCTTCAGCAGGTCTGCGGCGTCCTTGAGATGCAGTGCGCCGCTCGTTTCGACGGCGCGACGCAGCCGTTGCAGCCGCTGGACGCGGGACTCGCTGGAGCGTGCGGTCGGTGTTTCAGCCATTTTCGTCACCGAGCTTGCTTATCCGGTTGACAATGATCTTACAATGATGTGAGTTTAGCAACGTCAATTTGTTACAATAATAACATCTGATCCGGAGGGCCCTTGCTGTCAGCGATGGCGGGCAGCGGATGCTCCAGCGGGGAAGGGATGGGAGGATCGCATGTTGCAATCGGCACACTCAATCTATCTGGCGCTTCAGCCGATTCGCTAGCACCGCACGGGATACCGATGGCGCAGGGCGTCCTGATACCAAATCCATCCACGGTGCCGGTGCAGCCACATGCACGGGACCACAATCACACCCATGTCATCGCGCGCAACACCGGCCGCGCGCTCGAGATGGACTGGATCGACGAGATTAGGATCAATCTGTCCGCCGCCGAGCGCCGCGTCGCGAGCCTGCCCGGCCGGCGCACCGTCAAGAAGGACGCGCAGGCGGCGTGGCTGCTCAAGGCGATCACCTGCATCGACCTGACGACGCTCAACGGCGACGACACGACCGAGCGTGTGAAGCGGCTCTGCGCGAAGGCGCGGTCGCCGCTGCGCAGCGATCTCGTCGAGGCGCTCGGCTTTGCCGGGCGCGGGCTGCACACGGGCGCTATCTGCGTTTATCACCGCTTCGTTGCGACCGCAGTCGAAGCGCTCGACGGATCTGACATCCCGGTCGCTGCGGTCTCGACCGGATTTCCGGCGGGCCTCATCCCCCACGATCTCAAGCTTAGGGAGATCGAGGCGTCCGTCAGGGACGGCGCGCAGGAGATCGACATCGTCATCACGCGCGAGCATGTGCTGACGGGGGATTGGCGCGCGCTCTACGACGAGGTCCGTGATTTCCGCGCCGCCTGTGGGGAGGCGCATCTCAAGACGATCCTGGCCACCGGCGACCTCAAGACGCTGCGCAACGTCGCCAAGGCCTCGATGGTCTGCATGATGGCCGGCGCCGACTTCATCAAGACCTCGACCGGCAAGGAAGGCGTCAACGCCACGCTGCCGGTGACGCTGGCGATGCTGCGCATGATCAGGCTCTATGAGGAACGCACCGGCTTCAAGGTCGGATTCAAGCCCGCCGGTGGAATCTCGACCGCGAAGGACGTGCTCAACTACCAGTTCCTGATGAAAGAGGAGCTGGGGCGCGACTGGCTCGAGCCGGAGCTGTTTCGCATCGGCGCCTCGAGCCTGCTCGCCGACATCGAGCGCCAGCTCGAGCATCACGTCACCGGCCGCTACTCGGCCTTCAACCGTCACCCCGTGGGCTGAGCATGAGCGTCGCACATTATTACGAGACCATGGAGTACGGTCCCGCTCCCGAGGCGGACGGCGAGGCACGGGCCTGGCTGAAACGGCACGAGGCGACATTCGGCCATTTCATTGCCGGCAAATTCGCAAGCTCCGCTTCAGGCAAGCATCTGACGACGATCGAGCCGGCCACCGGTAAGCCGCTGGCCAAGATCGCGCAAGGTGTTGCGGCCGATGTCGAGGCCGCCGTCGGTGCGGCGCGATCGGCGCAAGCACCGTGGGCGAAGCTCGGTGGTCACGGTCGTGCCCGTCATCTTTATGCGTTGGCGCGCATGCTGCAGCGCCATGCGCGCCTGTTCGCAGTGCTGGAGGCGATCGACAACGGCAAGCCGATCAGGGAAACCCGCGATCTCGACGTGCCGCTCGCCGCGCGCCACTTCCTGTATCACGCCGGCTGGGCGCAATTGCAGGAGCGCGAATTCGCCGACCACGTGCCGGTCGGTGTGATCGGCCAGATCATTCCCTGGAATTTCCCGCTGCTGATGCTGGCCTGGAAGATTGCGCCTGCGCTGGCGGCCGGCAATACCGTCGTGCTGAAGCCGGCGGAATTCACCTCGCTCACTGCGCTGCTGTTTGCCGCGCTTGCCGCGGAAGCCGGGTTGCCGCCAGGCGTGTTGAACGTGGTGACCGGCGATGGCGCCACCGGCGCGTTGCTCGTTGAGAATCCCGGCGTCGACAAAATTGCCTTCACCGGATCGACCGAGGTGGGCCGTTTGATCCGCCAGTCGACCGCGGGCAGCGGCAAGTCGCTGACCCTGGAGCTCGGCGGCAAATCGCCGTTCATCGTGTTCGACGATGCCGATCTCGATGGCGCCGTGGAGGGCGTGGTCGATGCGATCTGGTTCAACCAGGGCCAGGTCTGCTGCGCCGGATCGCGTCTGCTGTTGCAGGAGGGCATCGCCGAGACCTTCCGCAAGCGCCTGATCCGCCGCATGGAGACGCTGCGCGTGGGGCCGCCGCTCGACAAGGCGATCGATATGGGCGCGGTGGTCGCGCCTTTCCAGCTCGAGCGGATCAAGGCACTGGTCGAGACCGGCGTGAAGGAGGGCGCCGAGAAGTATCAGGCTTCAGGAGCGATCCCCGCAGAGGGCTGCTTCTATCCCCCGACCTTGCTCTGGAATGTGCATCCGTCCTCGACGGTCGCGATCGAGGAGATTTTTGGGCCCGTGCTGGTCGCGATGACGTTCCGGACGCCTGATGAAGCGGTGATGCTCGCCAACAATACGCGCTACGGCCTTGCCGCCAGCGTGTGGAGCGAGACCATTGGCCTGGCGCTCGATATCGCGCCAAAGCTTCAGGCCGGCGTGGTCTGGGTCAATGCGACGAACCTGTTCGATGCCAGCGTCGGCTTCGGCGGCTACCGCGAGTCCGGCTTCGGCCGCGAGGGCGGCCGGGAGGGACTTTACGAATATCTCAAGCCGAAGGCGTGGAGCGGCCGCAAAGCGCGAGCAAAGCTGCCTCCGCTCCCTGAAGCCTCGACTGAGGGCGCCGGATTTGGCACGCCGTCGATCGATCGCACGGCAAAACTCTTCGTTGGCGGGAAGCAGGTCCGCCCCGATGGAAATTATTCGCGCAGCGTGCTGTCGCCAAAGGGAAAGCACCTCGGCGAGGTCGGCGAGGGCAATCGCAAGGATATCCGTAACGCCGTGGCCGCCGCGCGTTCGGCGGAGGGGTGGGCGCGGGCGACGGCGCATAATCGCGCCCAAATCCTTTATTACCTTGCCGAGAATCTGTCTGCGCGCGGCGACGAGTTCGCCCGGCGCATCGGTGACATGACCGGCGTATCGCCCACCAAGGCGCGCGCGGAGGTCGAGGCGAGTATCGAGCGGCTGTTCAGCTATGGGGCCTGGGCCGACAAATATGAGGGGACGATCCATGCGCCGCCGTTGCGCGGCGTCGCGCTTGCCATGCACGAGCCGATCGGCGTGGTCGGGGTGGCCTGTCCGGACGAGGCGCCGCTGCTGGGCTTCATCAGCCTGGTGGCGCCGTTGATTGCGATGGGCAACCGTGTCGTCACTGTTCCGAGCGAGCGGCATCCGCTGGCTGCGACGGATTTCTACCAGGTGCTGGAGACGTCGGACGTGCCGGCAGGCGTCGTCAATATCGTCACCGGCGAGCGCGATGCACTTGCCAATGTGCTTGCCGAGCATGACGACGTCGACGCGCTCTGGGTGTTCGGCTCGCAGGAAGCCTCGACGACGGCGGAGCGGCTGTCGGTCGGCAACCTCAAGCGCACGCTGGTCGACCACGGGCTGGCGCTCGATTGGTACGACAGGGCCGCGAGCGAGGGGCCGATCCTGCTCCGTCACGCGGTGCAGGTGAAGAACATCTGGATTCCCTATGGCGACTAGAGACGTCACCTTGCGGTGATATGAGATGGCATCCGGATCATCAGAGTCCGGGGGATTTTGAAGAAGGGAGGGACACAACATGCTCAAGGGCATCAACCCACTGCTCAATGCCGACGTGCTCTACGCCTTGCGCGCAATGGGGCATGGGGATCGTCTTGTCGTATGCGACACCAATTTCCCGGCTGACTCGATCGCACGTCAGACCGCGTTCGGTGAGCTGCTTCGCATCGACAATGTCAGCACGGCCAAGGCAATCGAGGCCATTCTCTCAGTGATGCCGCTCGATACGTTCGTCGACGATGCGGCGATGCGCATGGAGATCGTCGGCCAGCCCAAGGACGTGCCGCCGGTGCAGCGCGAGGTGCAGGCCGTGATCGACCGCGCCGAGGGGCGCTCCTGGCCGCTGGTCGGGATCGAGCGCCATGCCTTCTATGAGAAAGCCAAGACGGCCTATTGCGTGATCGCGACCGGCGAGCGGCGCTTCTACGGTTGTTTCCTGTTCACCAAGGGCGTTATCGCGCCGGACGGAGAGTGATGACCATGAGCAAGAGTGGCGTCGCAGTCCTCGGCATCTTCGTCGTCGATTTGGCCTTCAGGGCCGGCAATATGCCCGCGATTGGCGAAACCCTCGCAGGCTCTGGATTTGCCATGGGGCCGGGCGGCAAGGGATCGAACCAGGCCGTCGCCGCAGCGCGCGCAGGTGCGGACGTCACCTTCATCTCCCGGATCGGCCGCGATGCCTTCGGTGATCTTGCCATCAAGACCTGGGAAACCGAGGGCATCAAGCCGCGCGTAGCCAGGACCGCTGACGCGCCGACCGGCGCTGCCTTCATCTATGTCCACGAGACGCGCGGCGACAACGCCATCATCGTGGTGAGTGGCGCGGCCGACGGTCTCAGCCCTGCCGACGTCGATGCGGCCGGGGAGGCGATCCGCTCCAGCCGCGTCTTCGTGACCCAGCTGGAGCAGCCGGTCGCCGCTGCGCAGCGCGGGCTCGAGATCGCGCGCGCTGCCGGCAGCATCACCGTGTTCAACCCGGCGCCTGCGGGCGTCTTCGACGATGGCCTGTTCGCCTTGTGCGACTACGTCGTTCCCAACGAAACCGAGGCGGAGGCGCTGACCGGCATTGCGGTGGGCGATCTTGCCGGCGCCCGACGCGCCGGAGATGCGCTGCTGGCCAAGGGGGCCGGCACCGCACTGATCACGCTCGGCGAGCGCGGGGCGCTGTTTCACGGCCGAGATCGCTCGCTGCACGTGCCGCCCTTCGCCGCCGGCAAGGTGGTCGAAACCGCCGGCGCAGGCGATGCTTTCGTCGGCGGCTTTGCGGCAGCGCTCGCTGATGGAGCCGATCCACTGGACGCGGCGCGCTTCGGTTCGGCGACCGCAGGGATCTCCGTGACGCGCGCCGGCACCGCGCCTGCCATGCCGCGGCGGGCCGAAATCGAAGCCCTGTTGAAGGGGTGATCTGTCGATGATGCGGAACGATCCGATCAAGCATGTCTTCATCTGGCCGGCGGTGCTCGTCGTGCTGGCGATCTCGATCTTTCCGCTGATCTACTCGTTCACCACGAGCTTCCTCAGCTATCGCCTGATTCCGCCGATCCCGCCGCGCGTGGTGTGGTTCGGCAACTACGCGACGCTGTTGCAGGAGCCGCGCTTCTGGAACGCCATCCTGACGACGACGCTGATCGCCTTCATCGCCGTCGGGCTGCAATACGTCATCGGCTTTGGCGTCGCCCTCGCGCTGAACGCGCGTGTGCCGGGCGAGCGGCTGTTTCGCGTCGCCTTGCTGCTGCCGATGCTGCTGGCGCCGGTTGCCGTCGCGCTGGTGGCGCGCATGATCTTCAATCCGACCATGGGGCCGCTCAACCAGTTCCTATCCACGTTTGGCCTCGCAAACCTGCCATTCCTCACCAACGGACATTGGGCGCTCGCCTGCATCATCGCGGTCGAGATCTGGCAGTGGACGCCCTTCGTCATCCTGATGATGCTGGCCGGCCTGCAAACGCTCCCAGAAGATGTCTATGAAGCCGCTGAGCTCGAGAACGCCAGCGCCTGGCAGCAATTCTGGGGCATCACCTTTCCGATGATGCTGCCGATCTCCGCCGCGGTGGTCTTCATCCGCCTGATCGAGAGCTACAAGATCATGGACACCGTGTTCGTGATGACGGGCGGTGGACCAGGCGTCGACACCGAGACCCTGACCCTGTTCGCCTATCAGGAGGGCTTCAAGAAGTTCAATCTCGGCTACACCTCCGCGCTCAGCTTCCTGTTCCTGATCGCCATCACCATCATCGGCGTGACTTATCTGGCGCTGCTGCGTCCGCATCTTGAGAAGCGCCGATGAGCGGGCAGGGCCTCACCGGACTGTCGACCTGGAGCCGCCGCCTGATCGCACTTGGCGTTCTCGCCTGGTGCCTGATCACGGCGTTTCCGCTCTATTGGGTGGTTGTCACAGCTTTCAAGACGCCGCCCGGTGTGGTCGGCGGTCCGACCTACATTCCCTTCGTCGATTTCACGCCGACGCTTCAGCCCTTCATCGATCTCTACCAGGGCATCCGCGGTGAATTCTTCCACACCTTCCTGAACTCGACCATCGTCGGCCTGTCGGCAGCCGCAATCGCGACCGCGATCGGTGCGATGGCGGCCTATGCGCTTGTCAGGTTCGAGTTCAAGGTGCGGTTCGGCGCCGGCCTGATCTTCTTCCTGCTCGCCCTCGGCGGATATCTGTTGTTCAACAACAATCTCGGATTCACGCGGGCGCAGGCGCTGTTGCTCGCGTTCCCGATCGCGCTGGTCGTTGCCATCGTCGCCAACCGCCTGCCGATGCCGGGCCCGATCCTCGGCAATGAGGACATCCTGTTCTGGTTCGTTAGCCAGCGCATGTTCCCGCCGATTGTCACGGCCTTTGCGCTCTATCTGCTCTACAGCGAGATCGGCCGGCTCGGCTTCCAGCTCATCGACAGCTATGTCGGCCTGACGCTGTGCTACGTCGCGTTCTCGCTGCCGATCGTGGTCTGGCTGATGCGCGATTTCTTCGAGGCGATTCCGATCGAGGTCGAGGAAGCCGCGATGGTCGACAACGTGCCGAGCTGGCGCATCTTCCTCGGCATCGTGGTGCCGATGTCGATGAACGGGCTGCTGGCGACCTTCATGATCACGCTGGCCTTTGTCTGGAACGAGTTCCTGTTCGCGCTGTTCCTGACCAACTCGAAATGGCAGACGCTGCCGATCCTGGTGGCGGGGCAGAACAGCCAGCGCGGCGACGAATGGTGGGCGATCTCGGCCGCGGCGCTCGTCGCCATCATTCCGATGATGATTATGGCGGGCCTGCTCAGCCGCATGATGCGGTCGGGCCTGCTGCTCGGGGCAATCAAATAGAGAAACTTATCTAGGGAGGACTGGACGATGTTGCGACGGACATTTCTGATGTTGACCACTTCGCTTGCGGTGGCTTGTGCCGCGAGCCAGGCGAACGCGGCCTGTAGCCCGGATTACTCCGGCGTCACCTTGACGGTGGCGTCGCAGACCGGACCCTATATCGCTTCCGCGCTCAAGCTCGGCGCGGATGAATGGACCAAGAAGACCTGCGGCAAGGTCAACGTCGTCGAGTTTCCCTGGTCGGAGCTCTACCCGAAGATCGTGACGTCGCTGACCGCATCGGATGCGACCTTCGACCTCGTCAGCTTTGCGCCGGCCTGGCTGCCGGATTTCGTGCCCTATCTCAGCGAGATGCCGAAGGCGATGCAATCAGGCAAGGACTGGGACGATATCGAGCCGGCCTATCGTGAACGGCTGATGGTGTGGGAAGGCAAGATCTATTCGCAGTCGATGGACGGTGACGTCCACACCTACACCTATCGCACCGACCTGTTCAGCGATCCCAAGGAGAAGGACGCGTTCAAGGCCAAGTACGGCTACGATCTGGCGCCGCCGAAGACCTGGAAGCAGTACCTCGACATCGCCGAGTTCTTCCAGCGCCCTGACAAGGGACTTTGGGGCACCGCGGAAGCCTTCCGCCGCGGCGGCCAGCAGTTCTGGTTCTTCTTCAGCCACGCGGCTGCCTATACCAACAACCCGAACTATCCTGGCGCGATGTTCTTCGACCCCGAGACGATGGATGCCCAGATCAACAATCCCGGCTGGGTGAAGGGGCTGGAGGAATATATCCGCGCCTCCAAGCTTGGACCGCCCAATGCGTTGAACTTCTCGTTCGGCGAGGTCAACGCTGCGGTCGCCGGCGGCCAAGTCGCGGAGTCGATCGGCTGGGGCGACACCGGCGTGATCGCGGCCGATCCCAAGCAGTCGAAGATCTCGGGCAAGGTCGGCTCCGCCGTGCTGCCCGGCTCTGATGAGATCTGGAACGCCAAGACCAAGAAGTGGGACAAGTTCCCGGCTGTGCTGCCAGCACCCTTCATGGCGTTCGGAGGATGGCAGATTGCCGTGCCGAAGGTGGGCAAGCACCAGGAGGCAGCATGGGACTTCATCAAGACACTGACGAGCCCCGAAGTCTCCGGTCAGGCTGCCATTACCGGCGGCACGGGTGTCAATCCATACCGCAAGTCCCACACAGCGAATCTGGAGTTGTGGAGCAAGATCTTCTCGGCGCAGGAAGCCAAGGAATATCTGGGCGCGCAGGCTGACTCGATCAACGGCAAGAACGTTGCGCTCGACATGCGTCTGCCCGGCTATTTCTCCTACACCGAGGTCGTGGAGATCGAGCTGGGCAAGGCGCTGGCTGGCCAGACCACGCCGCAGGCCGCGCTGGACACGGTCGCGAAGGAATGGAATCGCCTGACCGACGAGTTCGGTCGTGCGAAGCAACTCGCCGCCTATCGCGCGGCGATGGGCCTTCCGCCTAAGAACTAACAGGGACTAACCTCCGCTGAGACTTCCCCGGATGATGCGTCAGCATCATCCGGGTCTTGTTAGCCGTCGACATCAGGGACGGAAAAAGGATTCCATGGCGCGCGTCGAGATCGAGAACGTCAGCAAGGCATACGGGCCCTACAAGATCATCGAGGGGCTCGATCTGAGCGTGGCCGACGAGGAATTCGTCGTGCTTGTCGGCCCGTCGGGCTGCGGCAAGACCACGACCTTGCGCATGATCGCGGGACTGGAGACGGTCACCGACGGAACCATCCGCATCGGCGACCGCGACGTGACACAGCTCCGCCCGGGCCTGCGCAATTGTGCGATGGTGTTCCAGAACTACGCGCTCTATCCGCATATGACTGTTAGCGAGAACATCGGCTACGGCATGAAGGTGAGGGGCGAGCAGCGCGCCAGCATTGCGAAGGCTGTCCAGGACGTGGCGCGGGTGCTCGATCTCGAGCCATATCTCGACCGCCGGCCCAAGCAGCTCTCCGGCGGACAGCGCCAGCGCGTCGCGATCGGCCGGGCCATCGTGCGCAGCCCGGACGTGTTTCTGTTTGACGAGCCGCTGTCGAACCTCGACGCCAAGCTCCGCATCGAGATGCGGACCGAGATCAAGGCCTTGCATCGCCGTCTTGCGAAGACCATCGTCTATGTTACCCACGATCAGGTCGAAGCCATGACCATGGCCGACCGCGTTGTGGTGATGAATCGCGGCAAGATCGAGCAGGCGGCTGATCCGATCACGATCTACGAGAAGCCCAGCAATCTCTTTGTCGCCGGCTTCATGGGCGCGCCCAGCATGAATTTCATCCATGGCGAGATCGTCGCGCGCGACGGCGCGCTGGTCTTCACCGAACCGTCGGGGACAGCGCTGAAACTGCCCAAATCCAGAGAGGCGGCCTATGCAGGCCGCGTCGGCAAGCCTGTTGTACTCGGCGTTCGGCCCGACCACGTGTTGCGGCAAGACGCGCCGGTGGGATCTTCCGTTCGCATCATGGTGAAGGACGTGGAGCCGCTCGGGCCCCATACGCTCGTGATCGGCACCGTCGGCGCTTTTCCGTTCACGGCGCAGATGCCGGTGGGTGTGGCCGCCGCGCCGGATCATTTCATCGACGTCGCGCTCGATCTGGAGCGGACGCATCTGTTCGACAAGGTTTCGGGGATGGCGATCGCCTGAGGCTGTTCGCCGCCCCCGAGCCTGGATCGGAACGAGATTTCAGGCTTTTCAATTGGTTGGACGACATGCCGGGCGTGGCCTGATCACGGATGCTTGACCGGGATCAAGGACTGCGCCCGGCGCCGGAATATGTTAGGCAAGCTGCCCTGCGACCGGAGAGGTAAGTCGATTTAAGCATGCGGTTCGTCCGGACCATCCTGGCATTCGCGATCGCCGTTTCGCTGGCGGTGCTGCCGCTTGGCGCATCCGCGGCGGCTCGCGCGATGTCGCCGGATGACATGCAGGCCGCCATGCAGATGGCGGATCACGGCGACATCTCGATGGACGACTGCTGCCCTGATGACATGAAGGGAACGCCTCTCCACAAGGACGGCTACAAGTGCGGGATGGGTTTCTGCTGTGTAGGCGGAACTCTCGTGCTCGGTCATGTCCGTCCACTGGTTTTCAGACCTTTCGTCATGGCCGCGAGCAAGATCGCCATTCCCGCGGACCAGGTCGTCTTGTCCCGCGGCGGCAGTCCGCCCTTCCGACCTCCTCGAAGCTGATCTCGCAAAAGCCCGGCACGCGCGCACGCTTGCGCGCGATGACGACTGACGTGCGCGCCTATGGCGCGACGGTCGAGATCAATTCATGAGGACAAGACAATGCTTTCCAAATTCACGACTGCGGCTCTCGCCGCCACCCTCTCGCTTGCCGCTTCGGCCGCCACGGCGGGCGCCGGCGACTACGCATTCGAGGCGGTCAGCCCGGCGATGAAGAAGGGCGAGGACGTCACGCTCGCCGTTCGTCTGACCGATAAGCGGACCGGCAAGCCGGTGGCGGACGCGGTGATCTTCAAGGCGCGCGTCGACATGGCGCCCGACGGAATGGCCGAGATGGCGTCGGACGTCGCGCCCTTGCCGTCGAAGGAGCCGGGCGTCTACGCCTTCAAGACCGATCTGCCGATGGTCGGACGCTACCAGGTCACGCTCTCCGCCAAGGTGCAAGGCGAGCCCGAGACCGTCACCGGCAAGGTGATTGTCGAGGCGACGAAATGAGCCTTCGGACGCTGCCTTTGCGGCTGCGTCCGAACTCCCCTTTCCCCTTCACATGGCGCGCCCCCGGGCGCGCGGGTAGCACATCATGAACATGCAGCGTCTTCTGACGGCACTCGCACTGGCGGGTAGCATGACCTTCGGCGCCTATTGGTACGCGAATGGCGAGCGCTGGTCCGCCCGTGCCGAGGCGACCACGGCCACGTCCGCCGAACACAGAACTCCGCTTTACTACCACGATCCCAGCGGAGCGCCGCTCTGGTCGGCGGCGCCGAAGCAGGACGACCGCGGGCGGGACTACTTGCCCGTCTACGACGACGACAAGGCCCTCTCCGAGCCGGCGAAGCCGAAGCAGCAGGCCCATTCGTTGCGCAAGATCCTGTACTACCGCAATCCCATGGGACTTCCGGACACCTCGCCCGTCCCGAAGAAGGATCCAATGGGGATGGACTACGTCCCCGTCTATGAAGGCGACGACACCGACGACGGCAGCGTCAAGCTTTCGCCTGGCAAGATCCAGCGTACGGGTGTGAAGTCAGAGGCGGCCGAGCGCCGCCCGATCCGCGTCTCGGTGAGGGCGCCCGGCGCGATCCAGCTTGACGAGCGCCTGACGTCGGTGATCGCGATGAGGTCCGAGAGCTTCGTGCAGAAGGTGGCCGACGTGACCACCGGCACGCGCGTGAAAGCCGGCCAGCCTTTGATGCAGATCTATAGTTCGGCTGTCGCATCCGCCGCGGCCGAGTATCTCTCGACGATCACGTCCAGGACCACGGCCGGCATCGAGGCCTACGGCCGCGGCGCCCGGCAACGGCTGCTCAACCTCGACGTCCCCGAACAGGTCATCGCCGAGATGGAGAAGTCTCACGTCGCGCCTGTGACGATCCAGTGGTCGGCGCCGCGCGACGGTATCGTGCTCGAGCGCAATGCCATCGAAGGCATGCGCGCCAACCCCGGCGACGTGCTGTTCCGGATTGCCGACATCTCTGAGGTATGGGCCCTCGTCGACGTGGCCGAGCGCGACCTCGGCAACATCTCGGTCGGCCAGCCGGTAACGATCCGGGCTCGCAGCTTTCCGAATCGGACCTTCTCTGGAAAGATCGCTGTCGTCTATCCCCAGGTGAACCGGGACACCCGGACCGCCCGCATCAGAATCGAGCTCGCCAATCCGGACTTCGCGCTGCTGCCCGACATGTATGTCGATGCCGCCATCGATACCGCGGATTCCACGCCGGTTCTGGCCGTGCCGGACAGCGCGGTGCTCGACACAGGCAGCCGGCAGGCCGTCCTGGTCGACAAGGGAAAAGGGCGCTTCGAGCCGCGTGACGTGAAGCTCGGCCGGCGTGGCGGCGGCTACATCGAGGTGCGAAACGGTCTGGCCGACGGCGAGATGGTGGTCACCTCGGCCAACTTCCTGATCGACGCCGAAAGCAATCTGAAGGCAGCGCTGAAAGGCTTCGCGGAGGCGGTGCCAGCCTCCGACGCCACCGGCGACCACGCGATGGGAGAGCACAAATGATCGCCCGCATCATCGCCTGGTCCGCCCGCAACCTGCTGCTGGTGCTGTTCGGTACCGGCTTCGCGGCCGCGGCCGGCCTGTACGCGCTCGTCCACCTTCCGCTGGACGCTATCCCAGACCTTTCGGACACGCAGGTCATCGTCTACACCGAGTATCCGGGCCAGGCGCCGCAGGTGATCGAGGACCAGGTCACATATCCGTTGACCACAGCGATGCTGACGGTGCCGAAATCGAAGGTGGTGCGCGGTTTCTCGTTCTTCGGGGTATCCTTCGTCTACGTGATTTTCGAGGACGGGACCGACATCTATTGGGCGCGCTCGCGCGTGATGGAGTTTCTCAACGGCGCGGCCTCGCGGCTTCCCGCGGGCGTAACGCCGACCATCGGGCCCGACGCGACCGGTGTCGGTTGGGTTTACCAGTATGCCGTGATGTCCAAGGAGCTGAACCTTGCGGACACGCGCACGATCCAGGACTGGAATCTGAAGTTTGCGCTGGCGAAGGCCGAAGGCGTCGCGGAGGTCGCCAGCGTCGGCGGCTTCGTCAAGCAGTACAACATCGTCCTCGACCCGCAGCGGATGCGCGACCGCGGCATCAGCATGCAGAAGATCCGTGAAGCCGTCCGCGCCAGCAACGCCGATGTTGGCGGACGCACTGTCGAACTGTCCGAGTTCGAATACGTCATCCGCGGCAAGGGCTACATCAAGAGCATCAACGATCTCGGCAACATCGTGCTGAAGACCTCTGGCGGCACGCCGGTGCTGCTTCGCGACGTCGCCAATGTCGAGCTCGGGCCGGACGAGCGGCGAGGCATCGCGGAGCTGAACGGCGAAGGCGAGGTTGCAAGCGGCATCGTGCTGCAGCGCTTCGGCGTGAACGCCCTCGACGTCATCGAGAACGTCAAGAAGCGGTTCAAGGAGATCGCGAGCAGCTTGCCGAAGTCGGTCGAGATCGTGCCGGTCTACGACCGGTCCAACCTGATCTACGCTGCCATTGACACCCTCAAGCATACGCTGTTCGAGGAGAGCATCGTCGTCGCGCTGGTTTGCATCGTGTTCCTGCTGCATGTCCGCAGTGCCCTGGTCGCGATCCTGATGCTGCCGGTCGGTGTGCTGATGGCGTTCGGTGCCATGAAGCTTTTGGGGCTGGGCTCGAACATCATGAGCCTCGGCGGCATTGCCATCGCGATCGGCGCCATGGTCGACGCGGCCATTGTCATGATCGAGAACGCCCACAAGCACCTCGAACGGGCGAGGCCCGATCAGTCCCGCGTCCAGATCCTGATCGATGCGGCGTCCGAAGTCGGGCCGGCGCTGTTCTTCAGCCTGCTGATCATCACCGTGTCGTTCATGCCGATCTTCACGCTGGAATCCCAGGAAGGACGGCTGTTCAGCCCGCTGGCGTTCACCAAGACGTTCTCGATGGCCGCAGCGGCGCTGCTGTCCGTGACACTGGTGCCCACACTGATGGTGATCTTCGTCCGCGGCCGGATCATTCCGGAGAGCAGGAATTTCATCAATCGCTTCCTGATCTGGCCCTACCGTCCGGTGATCAAAGGCGTGCTCCGCGCCCAAACGCTGGTCGTCCTGGTCTCGCTCATCGTGCTCGCCGTCACGGCCTGGCCGGCCCGCCAGCTCGGCACCGAGTTCATGCCCGCCCTGAACGAGGGCACTCTGCTGTACATGCCGACGACGCTGCCCGGCATTTCGGTCACCAAGGCGGCCGAACTGATGCAGACGCAGGACCGCATCATCAAATCGTTCCCGGAAGTCGCCTCGGTCTACGGCAAGGCCGGACGGGCTGCGACCGCGACCGATCCGGCGCCGACCGAGATGTTCGAGACCGTCGTCAACCTCAAGCCGAAGGAGCAGTGGCGCCCCGGCGTGACCGTCGACAGCCTGATCTCGGAGATGGACAAGGCACTACAGTTCCCGGGTGTCGCCAACGCGTGGACCATGCCGATCAAGGCCCGTATCGACATGCTGTCGACCGGCATCCGCACGCCCATCGGCGTCAAGGTGATGGGCACCGACCTGGTCGAAATCGACCGGCTCGCCAAGCAGATCGAACGAGTCATCAAGACCGTTCCCGGCACCTCATCGGCCTACGCCGAACGCGGCATCGGCGGATATTATCTCGAGATCGTCCCGGACCGCGAAGCGCTCGCGCGCTACGGAATCCTGATCCAGGATGTTCAGGACACCATCGCGGCGGCTCTGGGCGGCCAGACGGTCACCACGACTGTAGAGGGCCGGCAGCGGTTCACCGTGAACATGCGCTACCCGCGCGATCTCCGCGAAAATCCGAAAGCCATCGCCAGCGACATCCTGGTGCCGATGCCGGCTGGCGGCGCCGTGCCGCTCGGCGAAGTCGCCAAGGTCGAGCCGGCGCGCGGGCCAACCTCGATCCGGACGGAGAACGGACAGCTCGCGACCTACATCTACGTCGACATCCGCGACCGCGACATCGGCAGCTATGTCGCGGATGCGCAGCGCGCCGTCGCCGAGAGCATCCAGTTTCCCGCCGGCTACTACGTCGTCTGGAGCGGACAGTACGAATATCTGCAGCGGGCTGCCGCGCGCTTGAAGATCGTGGTGCCGGTGACGCTGACGATCATCTTCCTGCTGCTGTACCTGAATTTCAGGGCCATGACCGAGACCCTGATCGTGATGCTGTCGTTGCCATTCGCGCTGGTCGGCGGAATCTGGATGATGTGGTGGCTCGGTTTCAACCTGTCCGTCGCCGTCGCCGTCGGCTTCATCGCGCTCGCGGGCGTTGCCGCCGAGACCGGTGTCGTGATGCTGATCTACCTCGATCATGCCCTCGCCGAGACAAGAGCGAGATGCAGCGCCGAGGGCCGCGCCTTGACCCGGCGGGATCTCCACGACGCCATCATGGAGGGTGCGGTCGAACGCGTCCGCCCGAAGATGATGACCGTGGTCGCCATCATGGCGGGCCTGCTGCCCATCATGTGGAGCACCGGCACCGGGTCGGAGATCATGCAGCGCATCGCGGTACCGATGATCGGCGGCATGACCTCGTCGACGCTGCTCACCCTCATCGTCATTCCGGCCATCTTCGGTCTGGTGAAGGGGAGGCGGCTTCCCCGCGACAGCGAGGCTGCGGCCGCGTTGTCCAAGGGGACCTCGCAAGAGGTGCCTAAAGCAGCTTGAACAGGATTTGAACCAGCCTGGTGGCGCGCCGCGGTTCCTGTGAGCGCGAACAGATCAATCTCTTTAGTTAGGAACGATCATTCGGACCTCCGGTTGCCGGCAGATCGCAACGGGAGAACACCGTAATGAAAATCGGAAGAATTGCACTGGCGGCCGCGCTGGTCTTCGGATCCATCGCTGCTGCGTCGGCACAAAGTGGAGGAGCGGGAGGCGCAGGCGGATCGGGAGGATCAGGGGCTGGAGGAGCCGGAGCGGGTGCAGGATCCGGCGGTTCGGGGAGTGGAAGCGCAGGTGCCGGCGGGAGCGGAAGCGGCGGAAACAGTCCGGCCGCGGCCACCGGTCAGGGTGCATCGAGCAGCCCGAGTTCGGCCAATCCCGGTGCGACGATGAACGATCCGAAGTCCAAGGGCCGATAGCGGACCTCATTCTGTGGCGACGGGCTTGGCGCGAACAGACTTCGCGCTGAGGCCGTCGATGTCGTTGCTCAGCGAAGCACGCCCGCGGGATGGCTGAAAATCTCGAAATCGCTGCCGCGTGCAACGCCAACCAAAGTCAGCCCGCCAGCCTCGGCCGTTCGTATCGCCAGCGCCGTTGGCGCGGAGATTGCGACGATGATGCCGACGCCGATCGCGGCCGCTTTCTGCACCATTTCGACCGATATCCGGCTCGTGAGAATGACAGCGCCGGCAGGGCCTGAAATGCCTTGCGAGGCCAGCGCGCCGGCGAGCTTGTCGAGCGCATTGTGGCGTCCGACGTCCTCGCGCAGAATCACGTGATCTTCATCGCCTGGCCGAAAGAAGCCTGCCGCATGCGTGGCCCGCGTTGCGTGGTTGAGGCATTGCGCTTCGCCGAGACGCTCGATTGAGCGGCGAATCTGTTCCGGCGTGAGACTGATCTGTCGCGCAATGATGCGATGCATCCGATTGGCTTCGGCGAGGCTCTCGATGCCGCAGAGGCCGCAGCCGGTCGGGCCGACCAGTCGCCGCCGCCGATCCTTCAGTTCGCGTCCGGCCCGCGGCCGCAGCCAGGTTCGCACCTCAATGCCGTCGGTGGCGGGGACGACCGAGAGGTCCTCTATCTCGCCTGCGTCCTCGATGAGTCCCTCGGTCAGGCTGAAGCCGAGCGCGAGGTCCGTGAGATCCGATGGCGTCGCCATGAGAACGGCCATGGTCGTTCCGTCAAAGACCAGCGCAACGGGACATTCCTCCGCTATGACGCGCTCGTCCAGCGTCCCGCGCGAGGTGAGCCGGGGCATCCTGACCGAGGCTGTCAGCGCTGAAGCGCGTTTGCGTCGGGGAAAATTGGAGCCGTGCATGGTGTCAATCCTGCGACGAAGTATCGACGCGGCAGCGCGCCCAATGTTCCTGATGCGGAGGAACCAGTGATGCCGCCTCCGGTTTTCCGTACGGGGCTTGCAATCGAAGGGCCCGCCATGCGGCAAAAAGCAAAAGTCGAAACCTACGATGCGCCGGCCGGTGGCTGGGGCTCGCTCAATGCCGTCATGCACATCCTCACACAGGAGGAGGTTGCCATTCTCGGCAGCGAGATCCTGCTGAAGCAGAACAAGCCCGGCGGTTACATGTGCGTGAGCTGCTCCTGGGCCAAGCCCGCAAAGCCGCGTCCCTTCGAATTCTGCGAGAATGGCGCCAAGGCGACCGCTTGGGAGATAACGGGCAAGACGGTCACGCCGGAGTTCTTCGCTCAGCACACGCTGTCCGAGTTGCGAAACTGGTCCGATCATCAACTGGAAGAGCAGGGACGCCTGACCCATCCGATGCGCTACGACCCGGCCAGCGACAAATATGTGTCGGTCGATTGGAGCGTGGCCTTTCGCGAGATCGGCAGCGAGCTGAACAAGCTCGATCCACGCGCGGTCGTCATGTACACGTCCGGCCGCGCCTCGCTGGAGGCGAGCTACATGTACCAGCTGTTCGGCCGGATGTACGGCACCAGCAATTTCCCCGACAGCTCCAACATGTGCCACGAGACGACGTCAGTCGCGCTGCCGCAGGTGATCGGCTCCCCGGTCGGCACGGTGTTGCTCGGGGATTTCGATCATACCGACTGCATCTTCTTCTTCGGTCACAACACCACCACCAACGCGCCGCGCATGCTGCATCCGCTGCAAGAGGCCGCCCAGCGCGGCGTGCCGATCGTGACCTTCAACCCGCTCCGGGAACGCGGGCTGGAGCGCTTCGTCAATCCCCAGAATCCCGTTCAGATGATTGTAGGCGGCACGCGCATCAGCTCGCAATACCATCAGGTCCGGGTCGGCGGTGATGCCGCAGCCATCCTCGGGATCTGCAAATGGGTGATCGAGGCGGACGATCGGGTCGTCGAGCATGGCGAGCCGCGCGTGGTCGATGTCGACTTTGTCGCGCAGCATACCTCTGGCTTCGACGCGTTCGCGGCCTTCTGCCGCGACCAGGACTGGGGCGAGATCGAGCGGGCGTCAGGGCTTGCGAGATCGGCGATGCGCGAGGCGGCGAACACCTACATGGCCGCCAATGCGGTGATCGCCAATTACGGTATGGGCGTCACCCAGCACAAGCACGGTGTCGAGACCGCCAAGATGATCGTCAATCTGCTGCTGCTGCGCGGCAATATCGGCAAGCCCGGGGCCGGCATTTCGCCGATCCGCGGTCACTCCAATGTGCAGGGCCAGCGGACCGTGGGCATCTCGGAGAAAACAAAGCTCGTGCCGCTCGACAAGCTCGCCGAGCTCTACGCTTTCGAGCCGCCGCGGTGGGACGGGCTTTCGACGGTGGATGCCTGCGAAGGCATCTTGAAGGGCGACGTACGTGGCTTCGTCAGCCTCGGCGGCAATTTCGTGCGCGCCATTCCCGAGCGATCGTTGATGGAGCCGGCCTGGTCCGGACTGCGCCTGTCGGTGCAGATCGCGACGAAGCTGAACCGCAGCCACATCGTGCCTGCAGAGGTGACCTATCTGCTGCCATGCCTTGGCCGGATCGAGATCGACGAGCAGCAAAGCGGCGCGCAAGCGGTGTCGATGGAGGACTCCACCGCGTGCATTCATGGCTCGCGTGGGCAGCGCAAGCCGGTGGCCAAGGAGGCCCTGTCGGAGCCCGCGATCATCGCTGGCCTCGCCAAGGCGACGCTCACGCCAAATCCCAAGGTAGATTGGGACGCCTGGGTCGCGGACTATTCGCGCGTGCGCGAGGCGATCGAACGGACCTATCCGGATCAGTTCAAGGATTTCAACCAGCGCATGTTCGAGCCCGGCGGCTTTCCGCGACCGCTCGCCGCGCGCGAGCGCAAGTGGAAGACCCCGAATGGCAAGGCGAACTTCACCGTGCCCAAATCGGCCTTCGCGCCGCCGCAGGAGACCGACGGCGTTTATGAATTGATGACCATGCGCGCCGACGGGCAGTTCAACACGACGATCTACACCGAGGACGATCGCTTCCGCGGCATCCAGGGCAGCCGCTATGTCGTCCTGATGAATCCCACCGACATGGAGATGGATGGTCTGAAGTCGGGCGATACCGTCACGCTGGTGACGGAAGCCGGCGATGGTGTCGAACGCAGCCTGAGCGAGCTCCAGGTCGTGCCCTACGACATTCCGCGCAGGACGATCGCAGGCTATTACCCCGAGTGCAACGGATTGATCCCGCTGTGGCACTACGCGGAAGGCAGCAAGGTGCCGGCGGCGAAATCGGTCCCGGTCCGGCTGTTCAAGGATGTCATCCCCGAAATTATCGAAGGCGGCGAGATTCCGATCTCGACCGGCTGAATCCGGTGATTGGAGCCAAAATGTACGCATTGTTCGAAGGACAGCGGCAGATCGGAAATCCCTTCGCAACGGAAAAGGAAGTCTGGGAGGCCGCTTTGATCGAAGGCCTGGTGACTGATGTTCCTGTCGCGGACGAGGAAGGGGGCCATCTCCTGCCCGCCGGCTATCACGTTCAGGAAGTGGATGACGTATCGCGCCCAACGGACGCGACGACATCGTCCGGAATGTCGCGGGCCGCCGACGGTGGAGGACGATGAGGGACAGCCAATCCGATGTCGCCGAGATCCGGGACGCAGTGCATCTCTGCATCGACATGCAGAATATCTTCGCTCCAGGCGGTCTTTGGGAGACGCCCTGGATGGAACGCGTATTGCCGACGATCGTCGGGATTGTTTCGCAGCATCAGCCACGAACGATCTTCACGCGATTCATTACGCCAAAGGCCCCGGAAGACCGTCCGGGCCAGTGGCAGAGCTATTTTCGGCGCTGGCATCGGGCGACGCGCGATCACCTTCCGGCCTCCGCGCTCGAGCTCGTGCCGACGCTGGCACGTTATGTGCCGCCGCTCCGTATCGTCGACAAGCCGGCCTATTCCGCGTTCAGCAATCCCGCCTTGGCAAGTCTGCTGGTAGAGCTTCGGATCGGAACCGTGGTGATATCGGGCGCGGAGACGGACGTTTGCGTCCTCTCGACGGTGCTGAGCGCGGTTGACCTCGGCTTCAGGGTCGTCATCGTCGAGGATGCGCTATGCAGTTCGTCCGATGTCGGTCATGATGCGCTGATGACGATGTATCGCACCCGCTTCCACGGCCAGGTGGATCTGGTGACGTCAGCAGAGCTTGCCGAGTGTTGGCGCGAATGACTACACGACCGGCCGCTTGTCTTTGCGCAGCTTCTCGATCACCGCGCGGTCGACGCCTCAGGGATGGTTCGGTTCCTGTTCGGCCTGGTTCCGTCCTGGTTAGGAACTGCTTCCGGCAGCTCGGGTTGGTCGGATTGGACCCATCCAACGAGGAGCCAGCATGCCGGAACCGGACGTTCGCAAGGGGATGCCGCCCGTCAAGCTGTCGCGAGAGGAATTCGAGAGCCGCTACAAGAGCCAGTTCATCGACCCTGCCTTTGCGCCGCTCCAGCGAGAGCTCGATGCGATCGTCGGCGCGGCCTGGGACGCCTACCGCCATTCGCGCAAAGCGCCGGCCACGCGGAAGGCGGGCGCGGGATTTGCCGATCCCGACTACGACCTGTCCGTCGATTGGCTGGCGGCGCGCGCTGCCATCCTGGACGCACAACGCCGGCATGACGATGCCAGCGCGACACCGCGCATTCTCATCGTCAATGGCTCGGCCCGCAGCGAGCATACCTGTCCCGGTGAGATGTCCAAGACGTGGCGCATGGTCAAGCTGGCGGAGCCCGTCTTCGCCGAAATGGGATTTGCCGTCGACATTCTCGACCTCTCGCGGCTCACCTCGGAGTTCGGCAAGACTATTCACCCCTGCAAATCCTGCGTCGCGACCGCGATGCCGCTCTGCCACTGGCCGTGCAGCTGCTATCCGAACTATTCACTGGGTCAGACCAGCGACTGGATGAATGAGATCTATCCGCTCTGGGTGGCAGCCCACGGCATCCTGATCGTGACGCCAGTGAACTGGTATCACGTGCCGGGCGGCCTCAAGGCGATGATGGATCGGCTGGTCTGCGCCGATGGCGGCAACCCTGATCCGACATCGACCCATGGCAAGAAGGCTGCCGAGGCGAAGGCGATCGAGCTGAAGGGCTGGCCGTATCCGCGTCATCTCGCCGGCCGGCATTTCGGGCTGATCGTTCACGGCGACAGCGTCGGCGCCGAGGGTGTGCGCCGAACGCTGTCCGATTGGCTGACCGACATGCATTTGATCTCGGCGGGGCGCTTCGGCGAACTCGATGGTTATGTCGGCTACATGGAGCAATATGCGACCTCTCATCGCGAACTCGACAAAGACGGAGAGTTTCAGCAGGAGGTGCTCAACGCCGCGCGTGCGCTCGGCAATGCGGTCCGGCTTGCGCGGAACGGACAGTTTCAGCAGCCGGGCGCCGGTCTCGAAGACCCGAACCCCAAGTGAGGATGTTCGGTCGGGCAGAAGGCCAGGAACGAAGCGGGTCGCCTGGCTTTGAGGGTGTGACAGATGGCCGTCACTGGGAGAACCGAATGGCGCAAAGCGAAAACATGACCCGCTGCATCGAGCTCTGTATGAGCTGCTACCGGACCTGCCTGGGTACCGCGATGAACCACTGCCTCGAAATGGGCGGAAAACATGTCGAGCCCGTACATTTTCGACTGATGATGGCCTGTGCTGAAATGTGCCGAACCGCCGCGCATTTCATGCTGATCAACACGCCGCACCATAAGCACACCTGCGGCGAATGTGCCGAGATTTGCACCGAATGTGCGCAGGACTGCGCGCGCATCGGCGGCATGGATGAATGCGTCGCCATGTGCCGATCATGCGCCGAATCCTGTCGCGCCATGAGTCACTGAAAACATGAGTCGCTAAAGATATGGCTGCATGGGGGTACGCTGATGCTGGAAGAGAAGCTCAAGGAGGCCATCATCGGTGAGCTCAAGCGTCAGGCGGCCAACCGGCCGCAATCGCTGAAGGTTGAAGGCTCCTCGGAGGAGCTGGTCGTCAATGGAAAGATCGACCTTGCCGATCTCGTCATGGTGATCGCGGGCTCGGTTGCCGGCGGACCGTAGCCGCTAGAACATGATCTGGAAAAGTGCGAAGAGGTTTTCCCTCGCGACAAATGCGGAACGCGGTTGCGCGGAGATCATGCTCAAACAATAACCTAAAGCGCGATGATGATTCATCCTAATCTCATCGCGCTTTAGAGCATTGCCTTCAATTTGAGCGCGTCCGCCGGAGCGGCGCTCTTGTGGTCGTTGTCGAAATAGACATAGACGTCGCAGCCTTGCCGCTTCCAGGATTTGATACGCCGCACCCATTGCGCCAGGGTCGGCCGGGTGTAGTGACCGTGGTATCGTCCGCCCGGACCGTGTCCACGCACATAGACGAAGTCCGCCGTGCGCTTCCAGGGCGCCGGGGCATCGTGGTGGTCTGACAGGCAGAGGGAGATGTTCTCCTCGGCCAGCATGCGCAGAATGCGGGGCTGATACCAGCTCGGATGCCGGAATTCGAAACTGTACCGGCGTTTCCTGGACAGCAGCTTGAAGAAGGAGCCGAGCCTGTCGGCATTCGCCTCGAATTGCGGCGGCAGCTGGAAAAGCATCGGTCCCGCCTTGCCCCGCAGCAACGACATGCGATCTTCCAGCAGCTCGAGGCTGTTTTGGGATCGGTCCGTGAGGCGCTTCCAATGCGTGATGAATTTGGACGCCTTCCAGGCGAAGACGAATTCGCCGCCGGTTTGCTCTCGCCATCCCTCGACTGCCTCCGGTGTCGGCGTCCGGTAGAATACGCTGTTCAGCTCGGTGGTCTCGAATTGACTAGCGTAGTAGCGAAGCTGCTCCTTCAGCGGCAGGCCTTCAGGGAAGAACGGGCCGCGCCAGGAGTCGTAATGCCAGCCGGAAGTGCCGATCAGGACGCGCGCCATATTGGATGAAACACCGCGCCGCAAGAGGGTTCCTAAATTGGTCTGCCATTGGCGCGAAGAGGTGCAAACCTTTCGGAGGTTCAGATTGTAGCGCGCGGAACCGGCCGTCGCGGATGACGTTGCTCTCCCGAATCGACGGGAGGATTGCATGGCAACGGCGACTGAAGAGCGTATCCGCGTGCGAGCGCATCAATTGTGGGAGCTCGCCGGCAGGCCGGAAGGCCGTCAGGACGAATTCTGGCGCGAAGCCGAACGGGAGCTGTCGGCTGATCCGGCCGCGAATTCCGAAGAGTCCGCGAAAACCTTTACGGAATAGTGCTCGATTGCTGCGTCAGACGAGCGCGTCCCGCGACTTCGGCGGTTGCCTGTGCTTGTCCTTGGCGCGCAGGAATTTGACGGTGATTTCCGCGCCATTCACGCTATCAAGCGCGCATCTGCGGTAGGCAAGACCGGTCGAGGACAGGACCAGGAAGAATTCCGTCAGCGACAGCCCTTCGATCGAAGCCTCCAGCCAGAGCGTTCCGCCGCTCTCCGAGATCGTCTTGACGGCACAAGGTCGCCTCCACGTTCCGTCGATGGCCATCATCTGGGCCGGAAGCGGACTCTCGAATGTCACCGATTGCGCGTCTTTCGACTGTGGCATTGGCTCTCCCTGAACGCAAACCAGTGGAACGCAGTACGAGCAATGGAGTCTTATCATTTGTTAGAGATCGGCATTCTTTTTCGGCTCGTCCCTGGAGACCGCCAACAGATCGAAGCTCTCTCGCGCGGTATAGGTGACTGCCTCGATCTTGTTGCCATCGAGGTCACGGACGAATGCCCCGAAATAATTCGCATTGTAGTTCGCCCGTACTCCTGGCGCGCCTTCGTCGGTTCCACCCTTCTCGAGAGCGAGCTGATGGAAGCGCCTGACAGCGTCCCGGTCGGGCGCCTGGAAGGCGATGTGTACGCCGTTGCCGGGAGACGCCGGGCGGCCGTCGACGGGCGTCTCGAGGCTGAAGACGATGTCGGAGGCGCCATAATGAACCGCTGAAGGGGACGCCTTGATGAGGCGGAAGCCGATCAGCTGCATCAGCGGGGCATAAAAGGCTTGGGCGCGGGCCACGTCGTTTGTGCCGACTGAAACATGGTGGATCATCTGCCGTTCTCCGTCATGACACGGAAGTCATGCCAAAACGGTCGTCGCTGGCGGGGACGGCCCGGCCTCGTGTGGAGGCCGGGCTCGCCTGGTCAGCGTCGCCGCTTCGCCGTACGCGTCTTGGTCGCGCGCCGGTTATAGGGCGAACGATTGATCGGCTTCAGGGAGATGCCTTCGCGATGGGCCTTGCTGCGGATCGCCGCGATCGGGCGCTGCAGCTTGATGCTCATGACGCCCGTGGGCGTATTTCCCTTCGCAAGCTGCCGTAACATCCTGACGTCAGCGTTCGACCACGGCTGACGTGAACGACGCTTATACGAGGGGTTTGCCTTGCGCGCTCCCTTCTTGCCGATCGGCGAGCCGGGACGTTTCCATGCTGTACGTGCCATGTTGATCCTCCTTGATCTTCAAGGCACAAATCACCGTGTTGGTTCCGTTTTGACGATCGAGCTCGGCTGGTTCGCGGCGAAACCGCAAACCGGAGGCGAAGCTGGCGAAGCGCCGATCCAGCGCTCTTTCCGCCCTGGCTGCACTCGTGCGGCGGCATGACGATCGCCCGTCGGGCAAAACACTTTCCGCCCCGTCAACCCCTTCCGGCAAAAATATTCCACTTTACCGAAATTCGGAAATAGCGTATGTGTCGCGACATCCCGGCTCATCCTTGAGGGGCGATCTCGTGTCGTCTTGATTGCGAGCCGGGCTTGCGGTGGACGCGGGCAGCGTTGGATGCGAGAGGAGCGGGCAGGGCGGGTAGTCCCTGTGAGCCCGAAACCGCGCATCGACGAGCGGCGCTGTCAGGTTCGTCTCGCCAGCATGCTTCCGGCAACGTCGACAGCGCCGGACGATCCATGCGGCGAACCAGCGAACCCTAGCGTACGGCAAAACCGTGTGGTCCTGGCCGTCGTCGCTACGGTCAAGCTTTCGCGGAGGTGTGGAGCGCCCAACCGGGTCAACCGCATCGCCAATTCGCGGGGCGAGGGAGGCCAGAAGGAATTCGGCTCCCGGGAGAGCGCGGCATAAGCCGTCAACCCATCGCGCAGGGAAGGCCGAGTGTTTGGCCACACCTGTATGCTGCTGTGCGGTTCTTCCTGCGCTACATCTTCGCGCAGCGGACCGCGGGTGCGAGGTCGGCACCCGGTCTTCCCTGCGCCCTCTTGGGTCTAGAGGGCGGAACAACGAAGCAAAGCTCGGGTGGAATCAGCCGCGAGAGCGAAAAGGCGCGTCCGCGTGCAACGGCACATCCCCGCTGGCCCATTGCAGACCGACCCAAAGGAAGAAGGCTGAGCACCCATGCTGACCTTCAATCCGGCCCGCATGGCGATCGGAGCACATGCTTAGGAGTCTAAAGCGCCTCAAGCTGATCGCATCCATCCGGCTCTAGAGCATGATCCGGAAAAGTGCGCAGCGGTTTTCCGAAAAGATCATGCTCAAATAACAACCTAAAGTGCGATGACGATTCATCCTAATCGCATCGCGCTTTAGAAAGTCGCGGCCATTGCAGCGAGGCGTCGATAAGCCCTTTCGCGGGCAGCATGGATCGGCTGCTGCGGTCCAATGGTTGGACCGATCAGCACGAAGCGGACATTGCTGATTCCGATAAAGCGCAGGATTTCCCGCAGATAAGGCGTTGCCATGTCGATGCGGCCACGGTTCATGCCGGTGGCGAAGTCGCTGCCGCTGGCAAGGATGACCAGCGTCGGCCGGTCATTCAGCAGCGGCAAATAACCCTGCAACGGATCGAAGCGAAAGGTGAGGCCCGGCTGGACGATGATGTCGAACCACTGCTTGAGCTTGTAGGGGATGCCGAAGTTCCACATCGGGGTCGAGATCAGAACCCGATCGGCGAGCGAAAAGCGCAGCGCCATTCGTTCGGCTTCGGCGAAGCCGTGACGTTGCGCTTCGTTGAAAGACTGCTCCTTCATGCGCGCATACTTGGCCTCGACAATGGGGCCTGCGAATTCCGGCATCGATTCGCGCCAGATGTCCACGACATCGACGTCCCAATCCGGCCGGGTCTGACGGAAGCTGTCAAGAAAGACGCCAGCTCCGGCACTGGACTCGGACTCTGCGCGGGGCGAGCAGGACAGATGCAGGAGCTTCGCCACGGCTCATCCCAGCGCTCTGATGACAGCATCGGCCTTGGTCACGACGGCGACGTTCTGCATGCCAAAATTGATCGAGGCGCTGTGCCAGTCGGCATTCATCGTCGAGCAGCAATCCTCGGGGACGATCATGAAATAGCCCTTGTCGGCGCCGGTCCGCGCCGTGTGTTCGACCGACATGTTGGTCCATGCGCCGGTATTGATGATCATGTCGCGGCCCGTGGCCTTGAGGATCGTCTCCAACCGCGTGCCTTCCCATGCGCTCATCCGCATCTTCTCGACGACGAAATCGCCGGGCCGCGGCTCGAGGCCGGAGACGGGGGCGGCGCCCCAGCTTCCCCGCACCATCGCCTTGCTGTCGACCAGCCCCTCGAACAGCGGGGCGTTGAGCGTAACGCCAGGGGCGCCGGGTTCGACGACGAACCAGACGTGGATGATGACGACGCCGCGGGCTCGTGCGATCTCGGCGAGACGGCGGACATTCTCCACAACCTGTTGCTGCTTCGCATGGCCAGGGGCACCGGACTCGGCGAACGCGCCGCCATCCATGATGACGTCGTTCTGGAGATCCTGGATGATCATCGCGCAGCGGCTGGGATCGAGCCGCATGTCGCCGTCGGTCAGGATGGGGGCTGCGGCCATCGGGGGGGCGCTTGCAGCGCCGCTGCTGCCTCGCCTGCCGCTCATATAAGGCTCGTGGCGCGGTCCGGTCTTGGTCGGGATGGCATAGACCGAGTGCGTCGAGGTCAGATACAGCGTGCGGAAATCCGGTCCGCCCCAGGCGAGGTTGGCAACCAGTTCGGGTACGCGGACTTTTCCGAGCAGCTCGCCGCGCGGCGAATAAACCCAGACGCCGCCAGGCGCGGTGACCCAGATATTGCCGTGCTGATCGCACTTCATGCCATCGGGCACGCCCGGCTCGAGCTCGGAGCGGATTCCACTTGCGAACACCCGTGCGTTCGACAGCGTGCCGTCGGCGTTGACGTCGAACACGCGGATCAGCGCCTGCACGGTGTCGTTGACATAGAGCAGCTTTTCGTCGGGCGAGAAGCAGAGCCCATTCGGCTGGTCGAACAGATTGCGGTCCACCACCAGCTTCGGTTCACTGCCGGGTGTCACCCTGTAGACGCCCTGGAAGCCGAGCTGCCGCGGCCGCTCGACGCCATAGACCGGCATGCGGCCATACCAGGGATCGGAGAAATAGATCGCGCCCGACGAGTGCACGCAGACGTCGTTGGGGCTGTTGAGCTCCTGTCCGCCGAAGTGCGAGGCCAGGACCTCGCGTCGTCCATCCGGTCGCTCTCGGATGAGCGATGAGGTCGCGTGCTCGCAGACGATCAGGTTGAGCTCGGCATCATAGGTCATGCCATTGCATTTGTTCGACGGACGTTTGACCTCGGCGACGCCGCGCCGCGCATCCCAGCGCCGGCGCACGTCGCCCGGCATGTCGGAGAACAGGAGGTAATGATCGACCGGATGCCAGATCGGCCCTTCCGTGAAATCAAAACCCGTTCCGATCTGTGCGACCGGCGCATAGGGGTCGATCAGGGTCTCGAATTCGGAGCGCAAGGTGACGTGCGTCATCGGTCGATATCCTCAAGGATACTTCAAGCCGGGAACCAGTTGCGTGCGGGCAGGGACTGCACGATCGGTCCGGGGACCTGATCGTGCAGCCGGCCGACGACGTTGCCGCCTTCGATCTTGGCCGGGCGATCGTGCACCGGCAGCAGATAGCGGGAATTGCTGAGCAGCTTCTTGATCGAGGCCTTCTCCGCCCGCTTGCTGGTGCCGTGGTTGCCCGTCGTGCGCGGCTCCCAGTCGTGGATTTCGTTGAATGGCGTGACGATCTGGTCGTTGAAGTCGTAGATCACGTCGCCGCAGATGGTGGCGATGCCGTCGGCAGTCTCGACAATGACGTTCATCGAGCCTTCGGTATGGGCATTGGCGGCATCACAATAAACACCGGGCATCAGCTCGATCGGGCCGGTGATTTCGAGGTCAAGAAAGCGCAGCGCGCTCTTGGTGTGCAGGCGGTCGATCAGGTGCTTGATGTCGGGCGCCGGATATTGCGGATGCATCAGGCCGGAGACCGAATATTCGAGCTCGCGGCGATTGACGACGACGGTCGTATTCATCGGGAACAGGTCATCCTTGCCGGCGTGGTCGATATGCAGATGGGTGTGGCAGACGAAGCGCACGTCACCCATGCGGACGCCGTGACGGGCGAGTTGGTTCTCGATCATGTGCTCATGGTATTGAAGCCCCCGCATGCCAAGCGTCTCCATGATCTGGTTGGAGCGGTAGCCGGTATCGACCACGACAGGATATTTGCCGCCGAGGATCAGGAAGCCGAGCGTGAGGACGCGGCGGGTGCGGCCGCAGTCGCGGCCGAGCACCAGAAAGCTCGATTCCAGCTCGATATCGCCATAGTCCAGGATCTTGATCTCCAGCGCCATTCGTTGCCCTCCTGTCTCGTGTCTTGTCTGTCAAAGCCGATAGACGCGCATCGCCGTCGTCCTGAAGATCGCGTCCTGCTGCGCCGCATTGAATGGGGCGGCAGCTGCGCGAAAGGCACTGACGAGTTCGCGATAGCTGGTCCACAATTTCTCGATCGGGAAGTTGGAGCCGAACAGGCATCGCTCGGCGCCGAAGATCGCGACGGTGTCGGTAAGCACGGCGGTGATATGCGCGGGATCGTTGCGATGGATGAAGGTTCCCAGCCCGGACAGCTTCGACACCACGTTCGGGCGGGCCGCGAGCCGGGCCATCCCGGCGCGCCAGGCCGCGCGTCCCGCAGGCGAGAGGTCCTCCAGCATGCCGGCATGCTGCAGGATGAACGTCACATTGGGGGAGGATTCCGCCAGCCGCGCGGCATCGGGCATCTGCGGCGTGAAGACCTGCAGGTCGAAGCTCCAGCCGTAATCGGCCAGACGCGCAATGTTGCGGCGGATCAAGGGATCGGTGCAGAGATCCTGACGGGCCGCGAAGCGGTACAACGGATTCTCGTGCCAATGCAGCTGCATGCGCACCCCGCGCACGAGGGAATAGCGCTTCAGGCGGTCGAGCTGCGGGCGGACGTCATCGACGGCGAAATTGGCATAGGCGACGATGGCGTGCGGCCAGCCGTGTTCATCGGCCGTCCGCTGCACCCAGGCTGCCTCGTCCTCGAAACGGTCGTTGGCCCAATTGGTCTGCACATAGACCGAGCAGGAGACGCCGGTGCCCTTGAGATCGTCGAGATACTCCTGGATCGGATAATCGCGGCGGATCGGCTCATAGGGTCCGAAGATGCGCGGCTGCATGGGGCCGCTCAGCCAGGGCAGATCGGCCTGCCGCCAGATGTGGTGATGGCCATCGACAATCTCGGTCACGCCGCTCTCCTTCGTCCGAGTGCCAGCATGTGCGCGACGATCGAGGCGCTCGATCCGCCGTCGACGAGATCGTCAACAAAGCGCTCGATCGCGACGAGCGCCTCGGTCTGCGGGCGGAAGCCCGGGCTGGTGGCGAGCGGCGTCAGCCAGCTCAGGCGCCAAGCACGCCGCGACAATGTCGCGACGGCATCGCGAAGAGCGTCGGGTTCGCCGCGCTCAAGTCCGTCGGAGACGACGATGACGGCGGCGCCGCGGGCGTATCCGCCGAATCGTGGCACTGCGAGAAAGGCTTGCAGCGCGTCGCCGATGCGGGTGCCACCGTCCCAGTCGCTGACGAGGTGGGCCGCTGCACTGAGCGCCTGCTCGCGCCGCTTCAGCCGTAGCGCGCGCGTGATGCGGGTCAGCCGTGTGCCGAAGGTGAAGACCTCGACGTTGCCCGTGGCCTGCACCAGCGCATGCGCCAGCTTCATGTTGTCCTCGGTGCGGCTCTTCATCGAGCCGGAGACGTCGATCAGCAGCAGCATCTTGCGCGGGCGCTGGCGCCGCTTCATGTGGCCGAGCCGCAAGATCTCGCCGTCGCTGCGCACACTGTCGCGCAGGGTGCGGCGAAGATCGGCGAAGGGGCCGCGGCGCGCCCGCATGCGACGGTGTCCGCGCCGCCGTGGCAGGCGCCGTTGGGCCTCGCGTGCCAGCCGCCGGAGCGCGTCGATCGTGGAGAGCTGCGCGAAGCGGCGCTCGACCAGCGCCTCGGTGCGCGTCGCGGCGAGGCCGGATTCATTGGCGTCATCGGAGAGCAGGGGTTCCTCGTCGCCGCGGCCTTCCTCCTGGAGACGGACGGTCTCCTCGTCCTCGCTCTCGTCGTCGCGCACAATGGCCTCGCTGCCGCGGAAATGCAGATCGAACAGCCGGTCGAAGGTGGCGCGGCGCTCGGGCGGCGGGGCGAGGGTGGCAAGAGCACATTGTCTGATGTCGTCGAGGTCGCGCGGGCCCAGCAGCGCGATCGCGGCGAGAAAGGCGGTGGTCTGCTCCGGCGCAACGGCGAAACCGTTGGCGCGCAGCAGCGCGACAAAGGAAATGAAGGTGCGGGCGGCGCGCGGGATCTGCGGTTCGGTGCTCATGCGGTCGCCTCCGCGAGTATCGCGTCGAGCCGCGGCGAGATGAAGTGCAGATCCTCCTCGTCCTTCAGCGCGACGCCGATCGAGCGCTTGAATGCGTCCGGCCAGCGCGCGCCGCCTCTGTTGAGGAGCGTCGCGGCCTCGGCCCAGTCGACAGCCTCGGCGATGCCCGGCGCCTTGCTGAGCGGTTCGCGCCGCAGCTTCTCCACGGCTGCGACGACAGCGCGGGCCGTGGCTTCGGCGACGCTGGATGCGCGCATCATGATGATCCGCGCCTCCCGCTCGGCAGTGGGATAGTCGATCCAATGATAGACGCAGCGGCGGCGCAAGGCTTCGTGCAGGTCGCGCGTCCGGTTCGAGGTCAGCACCACCACGGGACGCTCAGCTGCGCGGACCGTGCCGCGCTCGGGAATGGAGATCTGGAAGTCGGAGAGAAATTCGAGCAGGAACGCCTCGAATTCCTGGTCGGCGCGGTCGATTTCGTCGATCAACAGCACTGTGGAATCAGGCGCGCGGAGGGCGGCCAACATCGGCCGCTCGATCAGGAAGGTTTCGCCGTAGATGTCGATGCTCTCGTCGCCGGCCTGGCGGATCGCCAGCATCTGGCGCGGATAGTTCCACTCATAGAGCGCAGCAGATGCGTCGATGCCCTCGTAGCATTGCAAGCGGATGAGGCGGCGGCCGAGCACGGCGGCGATCGCCTTTGCTGCTTCCGTCTTGCCGACGCCCGGCGCGCCCTCTAGCAGCAGTGGCTTGCCGAGCGCGAGACCCAGATAGGCCGCAGTCGCGAGGCCTTCATCGGCGAGGTAATAGGCCGCGCGAAGCGCCTTCTCCAGCGCCTCCGGGCTGTCGATCCCCACGATGTTGCTGCGAACCGCCACGACTGATCCCCTAGCGTCGCGCCTGGGGCCGCGCACCGCCCTGGGCCTTGATCGCGCGCAGCACCTTCTCGGGCGTGATCGGCAGCTCGTCGATCCGAACGCCGACCGCGTTGAAGATCGCATTCGCAACGGCCGGCAGCACCGGGTTGGCGCACATCTCGCCGGGACCCTTGGCGCCGAACGGACCATCAGGGGCAGGACGCTCCAGCACCGCGATGTCGTGCGGACAGATGTCGCCGGGGCCGGGCATCAGATATTCGACGAAGTCGCGCGGGCCATGAACGGGATCGGGATAGTACGGCTCGGGCGTCTCGTAGAGCGCATGACTGACGCCCATCCAGGCGCCGCCGACCAGCTGTTGCTCGACGAGCCGCGGATTGAGCGCGCGCCCGAGCTCGTAGGCCGAGTCCATCCGCACCATCGCGACCTCGCCGGTCTCGTCGTCAACCTCGACTTCGGCGACGAGGCAGGCGTGGGCGTAACAGGTTGCCGGTGACATTTCGCCGGTTTCGGGGTCGACGTCGGAGAGCGGCACGAGAAAGATGCCGCGCCCGGAGATGGTCTTGCCCTGCTTGAATTGCGCCGCGATCGCGACATCCTTGGTCGAGATCGAGCGATGCGGGGCGCCCTTGACGTGAATGTTGCCGCGGCCATCGGTTTCGAGATCGTTGGCATTGACCTCGAGCTCCTCGGCTGCCGCCTCCATCATTACCCCGCGCGCTTCGCTGGCGGCGGCCATCACGGCGTTGCCGACGCGGTGGGTGCCGCGCGAGGCGAACGAGCCCATGCAGTGCGGGCCCGTGTCGGAGTCTGCAGTATCGACATAGACGTCTTCGACGGGCACGCCGAGCGTTTCGGCGCAGATCTGCCGCGTCACCGATTTCATGCCCTGGCCGAGATCAATCGACGACAACGCCACCGTGAACTTGCCACTGGGATTGGAGTGGACCAGTGCCTGGCTCGGGTCGCCGCCCAGGTTCATGCCGATGGGATAATTGATCGACGCCATGCCGCGTCCGCGATGCCTGGTCATCTCAACGTCTCCTGGTGCCAAAGACAGAGGAGAAGCGGGTGGCGCCATGGGATGGCGCTGTCGGGCGCGGCGGAGGAGGCGGGGGCGGCTCGTGCGGCGGTTCACGCGTCGCGGTCACGGGCGCGCGGTCATAGGTCGTGCGCTGCTGCGCGGGTGCAGCGGACTGCGCCCGCGGTTCCGTTGGCGTCGGCGGAATTGCGGCACGGATGCCGCCACCGTCCTTGCGGGAGGAGGCGCGCCTGAATTCGTCGCGGATCGGCCATTTGGCTTTTTCAGCGGCGACCTGAACGCATTCGATCAGCGCCGTGTTTTTGGCCTCGCGCCGGTGCGCCTTCATGTCGCCGTCGCGGTAAGCGTTGAGGATACGAAACTCCATTGGGTCCATGCCGATGAGGTTTGCGAGCTTGTCCATCTGGCATTCGATGGCGAAATCCATCGCGGTGACGCCGAAGCCGCGCATGGCGGTGGCCGGCGTTCGATTGGTGAAGACGCAATAGACGTCGCCGTAGACGTTCGGGATGGTATATGGGCCCGGCAGGTGAGCTGCGCATTTGACCGCGGCGTAGCTCGACAGCCGCGTATAGGCGCCGCTGTCGAAATAGGCGCGGATCTTGCGCGCGACGATACGGCCATCGCGCATCACGCCGTCCTTGATGAAGATGCGTTCGGCGCCGCGCGGCGGGCCGTACTGCATTTCCTCCTCGCGCCCAAACACGTAGCGGACCGGACGCCCGGTTAGCATCGCCCCCAAGATGGCGAGCGGTTCGGTCAGCGTATCCACCTTGCCGCCGAAGCCGCCGCCGACCGTGCCGCCGATGAAGTGGAAGGTGTTGGAAGGCACGTCCAGAATCTTGGCGCAAGTATCGACCGAGAAGAACAGCGCCTGCGTCGAGGTGTAGACGACATAGCGGCCATTGGCGTCGGGCGCGGCGATGGCACCATTGGTCTCGGTCGGCGCGTGCTCGATCGGCGACATCTGGTAGCGCTGCTCGAGCACATGGTCGGCGGTCGCGAGCGCGGCATCGGCGTCGCCGAAGCGCAGCTTTTGATGATCGTAGACGTCGTGATAGGTGAAGGCGTTTTTGGGATAGGTCTCGTTGACCACGGGCGCGCCCGGCTTCAGCGCGTCCTCGACGTCGAACACCGCCGGAAGAGGCTCATAGTCGACCTTGACCTTTGCGACAGCCTCGAACGCCTCGCGCTCGCTGTCGGCGACAACAGCGGCGATCGGCTCGCCCTTATAGCGCACCTTGTCAACCGCAAGCGAAGGCTCGTCGTCCTTGCCGAAGTTGATCAGGCTGAGCAACGTGTTGAGATTGTGCGGCACGTCGGCGCCGCGAATGATGCGCCGTACGCCCGACGAGCGCTCCGCTTCCGTGGTGTCGATACGGCGTAGCCTTGCGTGCGCCTGCGTCGAGCGCACGACCTTCAGATGCAGCATGCCCTGAAGCTTGTGGTCGTTGAAATAGCTCGAGGTGCCCGTGACATGTCCGAGCATGTCTTGCCGCTGCGTGCCCTTGCCGATTTCCTTTAAGTTATCGTCGCGCTCGTCGGCGAAAATGTCCTTGCGCAATTCCAGCATGGTCGCATCCCCTCACGCGCTGACCCGGCCGCCCGCGACCGCCAGGATGGCATTGATGATCGGCTCGTAGCCGGTGCAGCGGCAGATGTTGCCCGAGATGGCCTCGATGACCTCGTCCCGGTTTGGCGAGGGATTGCGGTCGAGCAGGGCTTTTGCGGCCATCAGCATGCCCGGCGTGCAATAGCCGCACTGGGCCGCAAAGTTGTCGGCAAAGGCGCGCTGGAGTGGGTGCAGGTTCGGGCCCTGCTTCATGCCGTCGAGCGTCTCGACCGAACGGCCCGCGACCGTTTCAGCGAGGGTCAAGCAGGACAGGTGGAGCTCGCCATCGACCAGCACACTGCAGGTGCCGCAGCCACCCTGGCCGCAGCCGAACTTTGGCGTCATGTCACCGATCAACTCGCGCAGGGCCACCAGCAGATTGGTGCCGCCGTCGACGAAGATCGCGACGTCGCGGCCGTTGTGACGAAATTGGAGGGGAATCTTGGACATGGGCTCTATTCCTGTCCCGACAGCAGGCGGCGCAGATGGACGCCGACGATCTCGCGGCGATACCAGGCGCTTCCGAGCGCGTTGTCGGATGGCGATGTTCCTTCGGTGGCTGCGGATGCGGCGGCGGCGATGGTCGCGGCATCCAGCAGGCGGCCCTCGAGCGCACGCTCGGCGGCGCGGGCGCGGATCTGCGTCGGCGCCATCGAGCCGAGCGCAATCCGAGCGCCTGCGATCCGGCCGCCGCTGATCGGTATATGCGCGGCCAACGTGATGACTGAGCCGCCCTTCGGCTTGATGCGCGCGATCTTGCGATAGCGGAACGCCTCGGTGCTTGCCGGCCGGGTGCAGGAGATTGACAGGACCAATGTGCCGGCCTGCCTGTCGCGTGCCTGCAAGAATTCCTCGATTCCGATGTCGCGCGAACCAAAGCTGCCTTGCACGGCCACGGTGGCGTCGAGCGCCAGCAGCGCCACGGTGAAATCGCCGTAGGGGTTCGGCGCAAACAGATTGCCGCCGACGGTCCCCATATTGCGCACGGCGGGGCCGCCGATCGAGCGCGCCGGGGCGTGCAGGAAGGCGAGGTCGCGCTCGGCGAGCACGCGTGCGAAGGTCACGCCGGCCCCGAGCGTCACGCGCGGGCCCGCTGCGTCGATCCGGGTCAAAGCGAGGTCCTGGGCGCGGACAATGGTCGAGATCGAAACGTCTCCCTCGTTCAGCGCCCGCATCACCAGCGTTCCGCCGCCGAGATAGCGCGCGCTGCGGTCCGAGGACAGCGCCCCGGCCGCCTCGCTGACATTCGCAAAGGTCTTGACTGTCACGGCCATGGCTTAAGCGGCCTCCTTCAGGTGTCGGCGGATTGC